>JAGOEM010000006.1 GCA_017997715.1 Ottowia sp. | reverse complement strand
TCGGACAGCCGCACCGCGCCAGAGTTACTTGCGATGTGTCGACTGATGCACACATTGCCCGTCCGTTAACATTTACATCTATTCACCGATAGGCGATGATCGAAAGGCTGTTTTTGCCTTTCCGAATACCGACACATGGCCGTAGCCGAAACCACTTCTAGAGATGCCGCCCCGGCAGTTTTGCCCGGGGTTGGCCGCGCGCTGGTACTGGCAGGAAAGCTGAGCCAGAAGGTAGCGGAAGACACCTTTCGCAAGGCGAAAGCAGGCCAGAAAAACTTCATCTCGGAATTGATCGAGTCGGGCGCGATCGCTGCGTCGGATCTGGCCCACACGCTGGCGCAAGCGTTCTCGGCGCCGCTGCTGGACGTGGATGCGCTTGATGTGCAGCATCTGCCGAAGGATCTGATTGATCCCAAACTGTCGCTGACCTACCGTTTGTTGGCGCTCAGCAAGCGCAATGGCCGGCTGATCGTGGCGACGGCAGATCCGTCGGATCACGACGCCGCTGAGCGAATCAAGTTTTCGACCCAGATGGGTGTCGAGTGGGTCATCGCCGAGTTTGACAAGCTGACACGACTGGTAGAGGCCCATACCAAATCCACATCCGAGGCGATGGACAACATCGTCGGCGGTGATTTCGAGTTTGACGAGGGATCCCTCGGAACGGCCCCCACGGAAGAATCGGAAGCAGCGCAGTCCGATGTCGAGGATGCGCCGGTCGTCAAGTTTTTGCACAAGATGTTGATCGACGCGTTCAATATGCGCGCGTCGGATCTTCATTTCGAGCCGTACGAGCACCAATACCGCGTTCGATTCCGCGTTGACGGAGAGTTGCGTGAGATCGTTTCGCCGCCAGTGATGATCAAGGAAAAGTTGGCTTCACGCATCAAGGTGCTTTCTCGCCTAGATATTTCGGAGAAGCGTGTCCCCCAGGACGGGCGGATGAAGTTAAAAATCGGTCCCGATCGGGTCATCGATTTTCGCGTCAGTACGCTCCCGACGCTGTTCGGTGAAAAAATCGTGATCCGTATTCTCGACCCCAGCAGCGCCAAACTGGGAATTGAGGCGCTCGGCTATGAGGCCGAGGAAAAGGAGCGCTTGCTCACTGCCATCGAACGCCCTTACGGCATGATTCTGGTCACCGGGCCTACAGGTTCGGGTAAAACCGTGTCGCTGTATACATGCTTGAACGTATTGAATAAACCCGGGGTCAATATTGCGACGGCCGAGGATCCGTCTGAGATTAACCTTCCTGGCGTTAACCAGGTCAACGTCAATGAGAAGGCGGGTCTGACGTTCGCCGTCGCGCTCAAGGCATTTCTGCGGCAAGATCCTGACATCATCATGGTCGGTGAGATTCGCGATCTCGAAACCGCCGACATTGCAATCAAGGCAGCCCAAACCGGCCACTTGGTGTTGTCCACCCTTCATACGAACGACGCACCGACCACGCTCACTCGCATGCGCAATATGGGCATTGCCCCGTTCAACATTGCGTCCAGCGTTATCCTGATTACCGCTCAACGCTTGGCGAGACGGTTATGTCCGCAGTGCAAGGCGCCCATGGACATTCCGCGCGAAGCGCTCGTAGAGGCAGGGTTCGATGAACTTGCCTTGGATGGAAGTTGGACACCGTACAAACCAGTAGGCTGCGCTGCGTGTAACAACGGCTACAAGGGCCGAGTCGGCATTTATGAGGTCATGCCGATCAGTGAGGAAATGCAGCGCATCATCCTCGCTGATGGCAGCGCCCTCGACATCGCGGAGCAGGCTCGGCGTGAGGGCGTTCGCTCCCTGCGCGATTCCGCGCTGCAAAAGGTGAGAATCGGCGTCACTTCTCTGGAAGAAGTGCTGGCCGTCACCAACCTCTAACCCCGCTTAGACGCACCCCTTACGAGAGTAATACCGCATGGCAACCCGAGTCGCAGCCACCAAGACGGTCAAGGAATTTGTTTTCGAATGGGAAGGCAAGGACCGCAATGGGAAAGCCGTCCGCGGCGAATCCCGTGCCGCCGGAGAAAATCAGGTTCAAGCCAGCCTGCGCCGTCAAGGCATTTTTGCCACGAAGATCAAAAAGCGCCGCATGCGGGCGGGCAAGAGGATCAAGCCAAAAGATATTGCGATTTTCACGCGGCAATTAGCTACGATGATGAAGGCCGGCGTTCCCTTGCTTCAGTCCTTCGATATTGTGGGTCGCGGAAACCCGAATCCCAGCGTCACCAAATTACTCAATGATATTCGAGGTGACATCGAGACTGGCACATCTCTTTCTGCAGCATTCCGCAAGTACCCGCTCTATTTCAACGCACTCTACTGCAATCTGGTAGAAGCGGGGGAAGCCGCGGGTATTCTGGAAAGCCTGCTGGACCGATTGGCCGAGTATATGGAGAAGACGGAGGCGATCAAGTCCAAGATCAAGTCTGCTCTGATGTATCCCGTTGCGGTACTGGTTGTGGCCTTCGTGGTGGTTGCCGTCATCATGATCTTTGTGATTCCTGCCTTCAAGGACGTGTTCTCCAATTTCGGCGCAGATCTGCCGGCACCGACCTTGTTCGTGATCGCGATGAGCGAGTTCTTCGTCAAGTGGTGGTGGCTGATCTTTGGTGGGATCTTCGGTGGAGTTTACTTTTTCATGCAGGCTTGGCGACGTAATGAGAAGGTGCAGATGTTCATGGATCGGCTGCTTCTCAAGTTGCCGATCTTTGGCGACCTGATCGAAAAATCCGTCATCGCTCGTTGGACCCGCACCTTGTCCACGATGTTTGCGGCAGGTGTTCCGTTGGTCGAATCGCTGGATTCGGTCGGTGGCGCCGCTGGCAACTCGGTCTACAAAATCGCGACCGACAAGATTCAGCAGGAAGTGGCGACCGGCACGAGTCTGACGGCTGCCATGACCAATGCCAACATCTTTCCCAGCATGGTGCTGCAGATGACTGCGATCGGCGAGGAGTCAGGGGCACTGGATCACATGCTGGGCAAGTCAGCTGATTTCTATGAAGCGGAGGTGGACGAGATGGTCGCTGGCTTGTCCAGCCTCATGGAGCCCATCATCATCGTTGTTCTGGGCACACTCATCGGCGGTATCGTCGTCTCCATGTATTTGCCGATCTTCAAACTGGGTCAGGTCGTCTGATGGAGTTGGAGGTGTGGGTGCCGGCAGCAGTGGGCGGCATCCTGGGGCTGCTGATCGGCAGCTTTCTCAACGTCGTCATCTATCGACTGCCTAAGATGATGGAACGGCAATGGGCCGCCGAGTGCGCGGAGATGACTGGGCAGCCTCCCCCTGCTGACGCACCCTTCAATCTGGTGGTGCCGCGCTCACGGTGCCAGCAATGCGGCCACCAGATTGGCTGGTACGAGAACATTCCGATTCTGAGCTACCTGTTCCTGCGCGGCAAGTGCTCTGCCTGCCGCACGCCCATCAGCGCGCGCTACCCTTTGGTCGAACTGGCTACCGGGGTGCTGTTTGCCTGGTGTATCTGGCGCTGGGGATGGACTGCTTCCGGCGCGATATGGTGCCTGTTTTCTGCCCTGCTGGTCAGCATGACGCTGATCGACTGGGACACGACCTTGCTGCCCGACAACCTGACCCTGCCATTGCTGTGGGCTGGGCTGATCGCTTCGTCGCTGGGCTGGATACCGGTGTCGCTGTCCGACGCTATCTGGGGTGCTGTCGCCGGCTATATGTCGCTCTGGCTCGTTTATTGGGCGTTCAAGCTGGCCACCGGCAAGGAAGGCATGGGCTACGGCGACTTCAAGCTGTTCGCAGCGCTTGGCGCCTGGTTTGGTTGGCAAGCCTTGGTACCCATCATTCTGATGGCTTCCGTGATCGGCGCCATCGTCGGCATTGGCATGAAACTCAACAGCAGCCTTCGTGAAGGCGGCGTTGTGCCCTTTGGCCCCTTTCTCGCGATGGGCGGGGTTACCGCGATGGTTTTCGGCCCGCAGACCATTCTGCGCGCCGTGGGTCTTTGAGCGGACTATGACGGCGGCACCCGTGCTGCTGGGACTGACGGGCGGCATCGGCAGCGGAAAAAGCACGGTGGCAACCATGCTGGCGCAATCCCATCGCGCCGCCATCATCGACGCCGATGCCCTATCGCGCCAGACCACTGCGGCGGGCGGAAGCGCAATGGCACAGATTTCCGCCGCCTTCGGCGAACAGATGATCGCTGCCGATGGCGCGCTGGACCGCGCCGCGATGCGCGATCTGATTTACCAGAACCCCAACGCTCGCCAGCAGCTGGAAGCCATCGTCCACCCGTTGGTCAGTGAGGAAACCGACCGACAGATGAACCAGGCGCTGCGCGATGCCGCCTCGTTGATCGTCTTCGACATCCCTTTGCTGGCAGAAGCCGGCCCGCGCTGGCGCGCGCGTGTGCACAAGGTGATGGTGGTTGATTGCGATGCCGAAACCCAGACCGGACGCGTCATGGCGCGCAACGGTTTGCCGCGCGAGCAGGTTCAAAGCATCCTGGCCGCGCAAGCCACCCGGCCTCAACGCCTGGCCTGCGCCGACGCCGTGGTTTTCAACGGCGCAGGCATCGATCTGGGGGCATTGCGCGACCAGATCAGCGATTGGGCCGGCCGGTTCGGGCTATGATGCGGGCGACTCAGCGAAGGCCTCTTCCGCGTGATCCTGTACGAATATCCCTTCAACGAACGCATACGCACTTACCTGCGGCTGGAACATCTGATTGGCCGCCTCGGGCAATTGCTTCCACGCGACAGTGCGCTCGACCACCATTACGCGCTGATTGCCATTTTTGAGGTCATGGATGTCACCAGCCGCGCCGACTTGAAGTCGGATGTGCTGAAAGACCTTGATCGGCAAAAGGCCCATTTCGCGGCATTTCGCGGCAACCCGGCCATTTCTGAAACCTCGTTGGATGGCCTTCTGGCTCGCCTGGACGATGCCTTTGTCCAGCTCAGCGGACAGTTGGGCAAGCCCGGCCATGAGTTGCTGGAGAACGAATGGCTGATGAGCATCCGCAGCCGCGCCGTGATTCCCGGCGGCACCTGCGAGTTCGATCTGCCCGCCTACCATGCCTGGCAACAAGGCCAGGCCGCCAGCCGCCGCGCGGATTTGAATCGGTGGGCCAGTTCGCTGGCGCCCATGGCGCACGCCGTATCCTTGCTGTTGCAGCTGCTGCGCGATTCCGGGCAGCCGCAGAAGGTGATGACCCGCGCGGGCCATTTCCAGCAAACGCTGCCGCAGGGCCGCACCTTTCAGTTGCTGCGGCTGCGCATGGACCCATCGCTGCAGCTGATTCCCGAAATCAGCGGCAACCGGCTGATGGTGTCTGTGCGGCTGGTCCGGCATGAGGCCGACGGCAAGCTGCACCCGGCGCGCGAGGATGCCCCTTTTGAACTGGCCTTGTGCGCATGAGCGACGCCGCCAACAAACCCGCGTCTGCCGGCGCTGCCAAGGCCCGCACCGTGCGCTGCCCAGCCTGCGGCGGCCCTAGCCGCTACGCGCCCGACAACACCTACCGCCCGTTCTGCAGTGAACGCTGCAAGATGGTTGATCTGGGCGCATGGGCCAGCGAGAGTTTTCGCGTAGAGGCGCCGGCCGATGAAGGCGAAGGGCCGCAGTCGCCCGACGCGCTTCAGTAGGCTGATTTCAAGCCAAATACGCCGTTTGCGCAATAACGACGGGCGCAGGCAGCTTCTATTTTTATAGTGAAAAAGCGCCCAGTCAACGCGGCGCAGGCGCCTCGTCTTCCAGCCAGCGCAACACCGGCACCGCACCGGGCAGCACGGGCGATACCGTCACCGGCAGCGTCTCCCACGCCAGCGCCTGCCCTTCGCGCATCTGCAGCTCGCCCTGCCACTGCCTGAGCTGACAGAAGTGCAGGCGCACCAGGGCGTGCGGATAGTCGACCATCTGCTCGCGCCAGCGCTGCACAGCGGGCACCGCCACGACGATGCCCAGCTCTTCATGCAGCTCGCGCGCCAGTGCTTGCTCGACCGACTCACCGGCTTCCAGCTTGCCGCCAGGAAATTCCCAGTACCCCGCATAGACCTTGCCTTCGGGCCGCGAGGTCAACAGAAAGCGCCCATCCTCGCGGATCAACACCCCCACCGCCACGTCGACCACGGTGCGATCGGCACCGCTGACCGCGTCGTCGCGGCGCAAATGCGCGTCGGCAGTCAGCAGGGGCTGGCTCATCGGATGCTTGCTCAGGCCGCCGCCGCTGCGCGGCCCATCACGTCACGCGCGAACTGGTAGGCCACGCGCCCCGAGCGCGAACCCCGCTCCAGCGCCCAGACCAGCGCCTCGGGCCGCGCGCGGTCGATCTGCAGCTGCGTCGCCCCCAGCGCGCGCAGCCATTGCGCGACGATGGTCAGGTACTCGTCCTGGCTGAACGGGTAAAAGCTGACCCACAGACCGAAGCGTTCTGACAGCGAAATCTTTTCCTCAACCACCTCGCCCGGATGCACCTCGCCATCGTCGGCGTGCGTGTAGCTCAGGTTTTCCTTCATGTATTCGGGCAGCAGATGGCGCCGGTTGCTGGTGGCGTACACCAGCACGTTGGGCGTGCTGGCCGCGACCGAGCCATCCAGAATGCTTTTGAGCGCCTTGTAGCCTGGCTCGCCCTCCTCAAAGCTGAGGTCGTCGCAGTAGACGATGAACTTCTCGGGCTGGTCCGCCACCACTTCCACGATGTCAGGCAAGTCGGTCAGATCGGCCTTGTCCACCTCGATCAGGCGCAAGCCCTGCGGGGCGTAGGCATTCAGGCAGGCCTTGATCAGCGAAGACTTGCCCGTGCCGCGCGCGCCCGTCAGCAGCACGTTGTTGGCGGGCCGCCCCTCGACGAACTGGCGCGTGTTGCGCTCGATCTTTTCCTTTTGCGCGTCGATCTCTTTCAGATCGGCCAGCGCGATGTGACCCACATGGCGCACCGGCTCCAGCGCGCCATGGCCGGATGCGCGCTTGCGGTAGCGCCACGCCACCGCCTGGCCCCAGTCGGGCGAAGCCAATGGCTTGGGCAAAACCGATTCGATGCGCGCCATCAGCTGTTCGGCGCGCACCATCAGACGAGCAAAATCTTCATTCATATCGGCTCTTGGCGACCATGGGGCGGGCGCAGGCAGCTATCAAAAACAGAGTAATCAGGAACGGTAGTCGGCGTTGATACTCACGTAGTCGTGGCTCAGGTCGCAGGTCCACACCGTGTCGCTGGCCTGGCCGCGGCCCAGCACGACACGCACGGTGATCTCGGCCTGCTTCATCACGCGTTGGCCGTCTTCCTCGCGGTACGCCGGGTTGCGCCCGCCATTCACGGCCACGTGCACGTCGTCCAGGTACAGGTCGATGGTGTTCTGGTCCAGATCGTCAATGCCGGCGTAGCCGACGGCCGCCAGGATGCGGCCCAGGTTCGGGTCGCTGGCAAAGAATGCGGTTTTTACCAGCGGCGAATGCGCAATGGCGTACGCCACCTGGCGGCATTCCTCGTCCGTGCGACCACCTTGCACCTGCACCGTGATGAACTTGGTGGCGCCCTCGCCGTCACGCACGATGGCCTGCGCCAGCTGACGGGCCACGTCCAGCATGGCGGCCTTCAGCGCCTGGCCATCGGCCGAATCCAGCGATGTCACCGGTGCATTGCTCGCCTGGTTGGTGGCGATCACGATGAACGAGTCGTTGGTCGAGGTATCGCCATCGATGGTGACGCGGTTGAACGACCCTTCGGCCAGATCCTGCGCCAGCTGCTTCATCAAACCCTGTTCCACCCGCGCGTCGGTGGCCAGAAAGCCCAGCATGGTGGCCATGTTGGGGCGAATCATGCCGGCGCCCTTGCTGATACCGGTGATGGTGATTTCTGCACCGCCCACCATGGCCGTGGCGCTGAAGGCCTTGGCCACCGTGTCCGTGGTCATGATGCCTTCGGCCGCACGGGCCCAATGGTCGGGTGCAGCGTCGGCAATGGCCGCGGGCAGTCCGGCTTCAATGCGGTCCACCGGCAGCGGCTCCATGATCACGCCGGTGGAAAACGGCAGCACCTGCGCCGGGGGCAGCTTCAGCAGCTGGGCCAGCGCGGTGCTGACCTGCTGCGCGCGCGCCAGGCCGTCTGCGCCCGTGCCGGCGTTGGCGTTGCCGGTGTTGATGACCAGCGCGCGGATCGGCTCGCCAGCGTCCAGTCGTTCGCGGCAGATCTGCACCGGCGCTGCGCAAAACCGATTGCGCGTGAACACGCCGCCCACGCTGGCACCTTCGTCCAGCAGCAACACCGTCAGATCCTTGCGATTGGCCTTGCGGACCCCCGCCTGCGCCACGCCAATGCGAACGCCGGCAACTGGCAGCAGTTGGGCAGGGTCGGGGGCTGACAAATTCACCGGCATGGCGTGGATCCTTGTGCGAAGGGAAAGAGGAAGAAGAAAAAAGAAACCGCGATTATGCGTAGGCAAGCATGACTGGCGCCCACAAAGGCAAAACGGGCCGAAGCCCGTTGCTCAATCACTTGCGCAAGCAGGCCAACGCACGCTCAATGCAGGGCGCCATGGCATTGCTTGTACTTCTTGCCGCTGCCACAGGGGCACGGGTCGTTGCGCCCCACGCGGGGAATCTCTGCCCCGGCTGCGGCCAAGCCACCGGCCGCCATGGCACGGGCTGCGGCTTCAGGCACGGTCTCGGCCTGGCCTGATTCGTTCGGCGCCGTATAGGTCACGTTGGACAACTGCTCGCCCCGCTGCTCGATCAAATCGGCGGCTTGATCCAGTTGCTCGGGCGACTGGATGCGCACGGTCATCAGGGTGCGGGTGACATCGTTCTTGATCACGTCGAGCAGCTGAGAAAACAGCTCGAATGCTTCGCGCTTGTATTCCTGCTTGGGCTGCTTCTGCGCATAACCACGCAGGTGGATGCCCTGGCGCAGGTAGTCCAGCGCAGACAGGTGTTCACGCCAGTGGGTGTCAATGTTCTGCAGCAGCACCGCGCGTTCGAAGCCGCGGAAGTTGTCTGCCCCGACCAGTTCGACCCTGGACGCATACACCTGATTGGCGGTGGTCACCACCTTCTGGGCGAGGTCTTCATCGGTGATGGCGGACGAAGACTCCACCTCTTTTTGCAGCGGCAAGGTGATCTGCCACTCTTCATCCAGCACCTTTTCAAGAGCCGGAATATCCCACTGCTCTTCCACCGACTCTGGCGGCACGTACTGGTGCACCAAGTCGGTGAAGCTGCTTTCGCGCAGGCCGGAAATCTGCGCGGTGAGATCCTGCGAATCCAGGATGTCGTTGCGCTGCTGGTAGATCACCTTGCGCTGGTCGTTGGAAACGTCGTCGTATTCCAGCAGCTGCTTGCGCATGTCGAAGTTGCGCGCCTCTACCTTGCGCTGGGCGCTTTCGATGCTGCGGGTGACGATGCCTGCCTCGATCGCCTCGCCTTCCGGCATCTTGAGGCGATCCATGATGGCGCGCACGCGGTCACCAGCAAAGATGCGCATCAGGGTGTCGTCCAGGCTCAGGTAGAAGCGGGACGAGCCCGGATCGCCCTGACGGCCGGAACGACCGCGCAGCTGGTTGTCGATCCGGCGGCTTTCATGGCGTTCGGTGGCGATGATGCGCAGGCCGCCCAGCGCCTTGATCGCGTCATGATCCTTTTGCCATTTGGCGCGCAAATCGGCTATGCGCGCTTGCTTGGTGGCGTCGTCCAGCGATGCATCGGCTTCCACCGCTTGAACCGCCTTCTCTACGTTGCCGCCCAGCACGATGTCGGTGCCACGGCCCGCCATGTTGGTCGCGATGGTGACCATGTTCGCACTGCCCGCCTGCGCCACGATATCGGCTTCACGGGCGTGCTGCTTGGCATTCAGCACCTGGTGCGGAAGCTTTTCTTTGACCAGCAGGTCGGCGATGATTTCGGAGTTCTCGATCGACGTTGTGCCCACCAATACCGGCTGACCACGGAGGTAGCATTCGCGAATGTCGGCGATGGCCGCGTCGTACTTTTCCTTGGTGGTCTTGTACACACGGTCGAGCTGGTCGTCGCGTTTGCTCGTCCGGTTAGGCGGGATCACCACGGTCTCAAGACCATAGATTTCCTGGAACTCGTACGCCTCAGTATCCGCAGTGCCGGTCATGCCGGAAAGCTTGTTGTAAAGGCGGAAATAGTTCTGGAACGTGATGGAGGCCAGTGTCTGGTTCTCAGCCTGGATCGTTACGCCTTCCTTGGCCTCGACCGCCTGGTGCAAGCCCTCGCTCCAGCGGCGGCCGCTCATCAGGCGGCCGGTGAATTCATCGACGATGACGATCTCAGCACCCTGCTCGCCCTGTTGCACCACGTAGTGCTGATCGCGGTGGTACAGGTTGTTCGCCCGCAGCGCCGCGTACAGGTGGTGCATCAAGGAGATGTTGGCAGGGTCGTACAGACTCGCGCCTTGAGCGATCATGCCCCGGTCGGCAAGGATGCGCTCAGCATTCTCGTGACCCTGCTCGGTCAGGTAGACCTGATGCGATTTTTCATCGACCGTGAAATCACCGGGTTTGGTGACGCCAAGACCGGTCCGCGGATCCGCCTCGCCCTCCTGGCGCGTCAACAGCGGCACCACCTGATTCATCGCCACGTACAGCGCCGTGTGATCTTCTGCCTGGCCACTGATGATCAAGGGCGTGCGCGCTTCGTCGATCAGGATCGAGTCCACCTCATCGACGATGGCGTAATTCAGCTTGCGCTGCACACGGTCATTCGTCTCATAGACCATGTTGTCGCGCAGATAGTCGAAACCAAATTCGTTGTTGGTTCCGTAGGTGATATCTGACTGGTAAGCCGCCTGCTTTTCCTCACGCGTCATCTGCGGCAGATTCACGCCCACCGACAGTCCAAGGAAGTTGTACAGGCGCGCCATCCACTGCGCGTCGCGGTTGGCCAGGTAATCGTTCACCGTGACCACGTGCACGCCGTTGCCCGCCAGCGCGTTCAAGTACACCGGCAAGGTGGCCGTCAGCGTCTTGCCTTCGCCGGTGCGCATCTCGGCGATCTTGCCGTCGTGCAAGGCCATGCCGCCCATCAACTGCACGTCAAAGTGGCGCATCTTCATCACACGCTTTGACGCTTCGCGCACCACAGCGAAGGCTTCTGGCAGCAACTGATCCAGCGACTCGCCCTTGCCGACCCGGTCCTTGAATTCCTGCGTCTTGGCGGTCAGCGCCTCGTCGTTGAGCTTCTCAAATTCAGGTTCCAGCGCACTGACGCGGGCGGCTGCCTTGCGGTACTGCTTGAGCAGGCGATCGTTGCGACTGCCGAAGAACTTGGTAAGAAGATTAGTGGCCATGCGGGCGCGTCAACTCTGCTTTCGCCCGAGGGCGTGACAGCAGCGACGTGAATTGGAAGTTGATCAAGTGACTGGGAAACCAGATGGAGGCGAAACGCTCAACTACAAGCAGAGCCCTTACCGATCGGCTTCCCTAGGGTAACTGCGCATTTTACCCGCCCCCGCCAGGCAAACGCCGATAATCGGGCCGTCCTTGATCAATGCGCTCGTGAAAACTGTCCGACATACCGCCGTCCCGCTGCTTCAGGCCGTGGAAGAATCGCCCACCCTGGCCCACCTGAGTCGGCTGGCGCGGCAATCGTCCCTGCGCATGAAATTGGTTCAGCCTGTATTGCCGTTGGCGCTTCGCGCTTTGGTACGTGCCGGCGTGCCCGAGGCTGACAGTTGGTGCCTTCTGGCCCCGCATGCGGCGGCAGCGGCCAAACTGCGGCAACTGATGCCCGCCATGCTCAGGGCGTTGGAGGATGGGGGCGAGCCGGTTCAGTCCATTCGCATCAAGGTGATGCAAGCCAGCCGATAGGCGGCCGGACTGGTCCGGTCAAAACGTTGAATCAATGGTGCCGGTTGTCGGATTCGAACTGACGACCTACCGCTTACAAGGCGGGTGCTCTACCAACTGAGCTAAACCGGCAAACCGGACGTGATTCTAAGCGGTGCTTGACCGCCTTTCGCACACGCCGCCTATTTGATTCGTTTGAGTGATGGTTTTTTGCGATTCGGTGGCGGCGTCGGCTCGCCATCATCGCCTGCTTCCGCGCTGGCGGGAACCAGCTGAATCCCGGGGCGCGCGCTCGAAATCCCGGCACTGGACAGTTCGTCAGCAGGCTCCTCGGCACCGTCGACGTCTGCAGGCGAACCGAGCTCGGTCAGTGGCGCTGAAACGGGGAAGGCCATGCCCTCGCCGTTCTCGCGTGCATAGATCGCAAGCACCCGATCCATGGGAACCATGATTTCCCGCGGAATGCCGCCGAAACGCGCCTTGAATTCGATGAATTCATTGCCCAGCGTCAGACCGCTGGTCGCATCGGGGCTGACGTTCAGCACGATCTCGCCGTTCTGGACGAACTCGCGCGGAACCTGCACGGTGTCGTCTGCACGAACAGCGATATACGGCGTCAAGCCATTGTCTGAACACCATTCATACAACGCCCGCACCAAGTACGGGCGCGTTGAACTCGATTCCGGCGCATTCATCATGTGACAGCTAGCGAGGCGCTTACTTGCGCATCACTTTTTCAGACGGTGTCAGCGCCTCAATGTAGGCCGGGCGCGAGAAGATGCGCTCCGCATACTTGAGCAAAGGCGCCGCGTTGCGGGACAGGTCGATGCCGTAATAGTCCAGGCGCCACAGCAATGGCGCAAGCGCCACATCGAGCATCGAGAAGTTGTCGCCCAGGATGAACTTGTTCTTCAGGAAAACCGGCGCCATTTGCGTCAAGCGATCGCGAATGTTGCCCCGCGCCTTTTCAAGCGCCTTTTCGTTGGACTTGCTGGCCCTGTTTTCCAGCGTGCTCACGTGCGTGAACAGCTCTTTCTCGAAGTTCAGCAGGAACAGCCGTACGCGTGCGCGATCCACGGGGTCACCTGGCATCAGCTGAGGATGCGGGAAACGCTCGTCGATGTACTCGTTGATGATGTTGGATTCGTACAGAATCAGATCACGCTCCACCAAAATCGGAACCTGACCATAGGGGTTCATCACCGCGATGTCTTCTGGCTTGTTATAGAGATCCACGTCGCGGATCTCGAAATCCATGCCTTTTTCAAAAAGAACAAAGCGGCAACGATGCGAAAACGGGCAGGTCGTTCCTGAGTACAGCACCATCATATTTGGAGACTCCTTAAAACCAAAAGAGTGGGAGTCCGCTTCAGACAGCGTACTTCCACTCCGTGTGCGCCCGGCTTAAACGCCAGGCGCTCGTTGCCAAATTACTTGACGTCTTTCCAGTATGCGGCGTTCAGGCGCCACGCAAAGAACGTGAACACCAACAGGAAAAGCATCACCCACACGCCGATCATGACGCGCTTGTTCTGCGCCGGTTCACCCATCCATTGAAGGTAGTTCACCAGATCGCCAGCGGCTTGATCGAACTGCAAAGGCGTCATTGTGCCTTGCGCCGTCTGGTCCCAGCGACCGGTGAAGGTGTGCACTTCGTGACCGTGCTCCTGGATGGTATCGAAAATCGGCTTGCGCTCACCCTGCAGCTGCCACAGCGGATTGGGCATACCGACGTTGGGGAAGGCCAGGTTGTTCCAGCCGGTAGGTTTGGTCGCATCGCGATAGTAGGTGCGCAGCAGCGTGTAGACGTAATCAGCACCAGTGCCCCCGGCGCCGGCGCGGGACCGCGCAATCAGCGTCAGGTCGGGCGGGTTGGCGCCGAACCATGCCTTGGCCTGCTGCGGATCAATGGCCGAGCGCATGGTGTCGCCCACCTTGTCGGTCGTGAACAGCAGGTTGTCCTTGATCTGCTGCTCGGTCAAACCGATGTCCTGCAAGCGGTTGAAACGCATGAAGGCCGCCGAATGGCAGTTCAGGCAGTAGTTGACGAACAGCTTGGCGCCGTTCTGCAGCGAGCCCAGATCGTTCGTCTTCACGGGCGCCTTGTCCCAGGCGATGCCGCCAGTCGCAGCGTGCGAGCCGACCAGCACCCCCATGCAGAGCGTGGCACCCAAGACCAGTTTTTTCCAGATTGTCATAGTGGGTTCTCTTTTGGGCTTCAGTGCGGATGGAATGTCACGCGATCCGGCACTGGCTTGGGCTCGCCAAGCTGGCTCCACCAGGGCATCAACAGGAAGAAGCCGAAGTAGAACAGCGTACCTACCATGGCCACCAACTCATTGGTCAGCCAGGCCAGCGAGGAATGGCTGAAGATAGGGCCGGGGACCATGATGCCGAGCACCATCAGAACAATGAACCACACCACAAAAATGCCATACAGCGTCTTGTGCCAGTCGGGCCGGTAACGGATCGAACGTGCGGGACTGCGATCCAGCCAAGGCAGGAAGAACAGAATGATGACGGCACCACCCATCACCACCACGCCCCAGAATTTGGCGTCGAAGGTCTTGAGCAACACGATGGCAACCAGCGCGGCCACGGCGGCGCCGACTTTGAGCATCATGGAAACCTTGCACTTCAGGAAACCGAAGACCACAGCCGCCGCGATGATGACGCACAGCACGGTGACCATGGTGTCGGTCGTTGCCCGCAGCATCGAATAAAAGGGCGTGAAATACCACACCGGCGCAATGTGCGATGGCGTCACCAGCGGGTCGGCTGGAATGAAGTTGTTGTATTCGAGGAAGTAGCCGCCCATTTCAGGTGCGAAGAAAACCACCGCGAAGAACAGCATCAGGAACACACCGACACCCATGATGTCGTGCACCGAGTAGTAGGGGTGAAACGGCACGCCATCCGCTGGCGCGTCGGGCGACCAACGGTTGCCCTTGGGGCCTTTTTTGATCTCGATGCCGTCCGGGTTGTTGGAGCCCACGTCGTGCAGCGCCAGCAAGTGCGCCACCACCAGGCCGATAAGCACCAGCGGCACCGCGATCACATGGAAGCTGAAGAAGCGGTTCAGCGTCGCATCGCCCACCACGTAGTCGCCGCGAATCAGCAGCGCCAGATCAGGGCCGACGAAGGGAACGGCTGCAAACAGGTTCACGATCACCTGCGCGCCCCAGTAGGACATCTGCCCCCATGGCAGCAGATAGCCCATGAAGGCTTCCGCCATCAGGCACAGGAAGATCGCGCATCCGAAGACCCAGACCAGTTCACGCGGCTTGCGGTAGCTGCCGTACAGCAGCCCACGGAACATATGCAGATACACCACCACGAAGAAGGCCGAGGCGCCGGTGGAGTGCATGTAGCGGATGAACCAGCCACCCGGCACATCGCGCATGATGTATTCGACCGATTCGAACGCCTTGGCCGCATCCGGCTTGTAGTGCATCACCAAAAAGATGCCGGTGACGATCTGGATCACCAGCACCAGCATGGCCAGCGAGCCGAAGAAATACCAGAAGTTGAAGTTCTTGGGCGCGTAGTACTCCGACATGTGCTTGCGGTATTCCGCAAAGGCTGTCGGGAACCGGTTTTCGAACCAGTTGGTCACTTTCGCGCCGACCGGCGCGTTGGGGGAAATTTCCTTGAATTCAGCCATGACCGCCTCTTATGCCTTCTTGTCGTCGCCGATAAGCAGTTTGTTTTCTGCCAGGAACACAAAGGGCGGCACCTCCAGGTTGTCCGGCGCCGGCTTGTTCTTGAACACGCGGCCCGCCAGATCGAAGGTTGAGCCGTGACAGGGGCAGAAGAAACCGCCTTCCCAGTTGTCAGGCAATGAGGGCTGTGCGCCGGGCGCAAGCCTGTCCACGGGCGAGCAACCCAGGTGGGTGCAAATGCCCACCACCACCAGGACTTCCGGGTGCTCGGCGCGCGAGCGGGCCTCGTTCTTGGCGTAGGCCGGCGTGGGGTATGCGTTGCGGTTGGATTCGGGGTCCGCGACCTCGGCATCGGTCTTTTTCAGCGAAGCCATCATCTCCGGCGTGCGGCGCAGGATCCAGACGGGTTTTCCGCGCCATTCCACCGTGAGCTTTTCGCCGGGCTTGAGCGCGGCGATGTCGACCTCGACCGCCGCGCCGGCGGCCTTGGCTTTTTCGGAGGGACTGAAGCTGCTCACAAACGGTGTGGCCAGTGCCACGGCGCCGGCGGCGCCAGCGCAGGTTGAGGTGATCAACCAGGTACGTTTGCTGCTATCCAGGGGCGCGGGAGTGAATGTGCTGGACGTGGTGTCGCTCATGGCGGTCCTCTGCGTTGTTTCTTATGCTCGAATCAACCGCGGATTGTAGCGGAGCGAAACAGCCTTGCGGCTGCGTTGCGCGGGTAGTTGACAGGCATCAACCCAAGGCAATACTGGCGACCTTCAACAACCACCCCCAGAGGGAAATTCGTATGGGCATGATGCAAGAGTTTCGTGAGTTCGCGGTCAAGGGCAACGCCATCGACCTGGCCATCGGCGTGATCATCGGCGGCGCGTTCGGAAAAATCGTCGACTCGATCGTCGGCGATCTGGTCATGCCGCTGGTGGGCAAGCTGATTGGCGGGCTGGACTTTTCCAGCTACTACCTGCCGCTGGCGGGCCAGGCGGTGGGCCTCAGCCTGGAAGAGGCGAAGAAAGCGGGCGCCGTTTTTGCCTACGGCAACTTCATCACCATCATGGTGAACTTCCTTCTGCTGGCCTTCATCATCTTCATGATGGTCAAGCAGATCAACCGCCTGAAGAAGGAAGAGCCGGCCGCCGAGCCAGCGGCACCGGCCGAGGAAGTGCAACTGCTGCGCGAGATCCGCGATAGCCTGAAGCGCTGATGGATTCAGCCCCTGTCGCTATTCATTAAATAGCTTCTTGCGCCCGCCGCTATTGCGCTGCGGGCGTTTTTCATGGTGCAAGTGAACGCGCCATGCGCACGGCGGCCAGCAGGCTGTCCGCGCTTGCGCGGCCCGTGCCGGCAATGTCGAACGCCGTGCCGTGGTCGGGGCTGGTGCGCACGAAGGGCAGGCCCAGCGTGACGTTCACGCCCTGCTCGACGCCCAGGTACTTCACGGGAATCAAACCCTGGTCGTGGTACATCGCCACCACCACGTCGAATTCGCCTGCGCGCTGGGCGGTGGCGCGTGCGCGCATGAAGACGGTGTCGGGCGCCAGCGGCCCGTGCACATCGATGCCTTCGGCCCGCGCCAGGGCAATGGCAGGGGCGATGTGCTCGATCTCTTCGCGCCCGAAAAGGCCGCCTTCGCCGGCGTGGGGGTTCAGGCCGGCCACCGCGATGCGCGGCGCTTTTCGTAGTGCCGCACCAACACTTATGTGGGCAATCCGCAGAGTTTGAAGGATGTTGCTTGCCGTCACACTTTCGATGGCATCGCGCAGCGACAGGTGAATGCTGACCAGCACGGTGCGCAGTTCGTCGTTGGCCAGCATCATGCGCACCGGCAGCTCTGACACCGGCCGCCCCAGGTAGGCCGCCGCTTCGGCCTGCAGCAGTTCGGTGTGGCCCGGAAAGCGGTCGTACGGCGCGCCTGCGGCGGCCAGCCCCTCTTTGTGCAAGGGCGCGGTGACCACCGCCGCCACTTCGCCGCGCAGCGCGGCGCGCGCCGCCCAGGCCACACAGTCGCCCGCGATGCGCCCGGCCTGCGCGCTGACCTGGCCCAACGGCACCGGCGCTTGCACGGGCACCACCTGCAACACGGGCACGCAGCGCGGCGGCACTGACAGCGCTTGCGGGGCGGCCGTCAACTCAGCCACCGGCACGCCGACCTGCCCTTCGTCGTTCAGGAATTCGGCCGCGCGCCGAACACTGGCCACATCACCCGCCACAAAGCAGCCATGCAGCGCAGCCGGGTGGTCGCGAAATGCCTTGACGATGATTTCTGGCCCGATGCCGGCAGGATCGCCCAGCGTGATGGCCACAGGGATATTAAGTGACAAATATGGCTCCAGCGCCCGCCAGATGGGCGCGAGCAGCTATCAAATCAGTTGCAAATCCGGTGCGAAGGCCAGCAGGCTGGCACCCGGCCTGCCGGCCTTCGCATGCCGTATTCACGCAGAAAGCAGCGGCGACAAGCCCCACGCCATCACCTCTGTTCAGGCCGGGTTGTCGATGTCGATGAACTGGTGCTCGATGCCCAGTTGCGCGGCCACGTGCGCCGCCATCGCGGGCGCGCCGTAGCGCTCGGTCGCGTGGTGGCCGCAGGCGTAGTACGCCACGCCGCATTCGCGCGCCAGATGCGCCTGCGGCTCGGAGATCTCTCCGGTGATGAACGCCTGCGCGCCCGCAGCGATGGCGGCTTCAAAGTAGCCCTGCGCGCCACCCGTGCACCACGCTACTCTTTCAATAGCTTCGTGCGCCCGCCCCGCCTTGATGATTGGCCGATTCAGCACATGTTCCAGCTGCCACGCCAGCACATCGGCATCGGCAAACGCTTCGCCATCGGTGCGCTGGCCCAGAAGGCCCAGGTCCTGCTCACCAAAGCAGCGGTCGGCCTTCAGCCCCAGCCGCAGTCCCAGCTGGGCGTTGTTGCCCAGCGTGGGGTGCGCGTCCAGCGGCAGATGGTAGGCAAACAGGTTGATGTCGTGCGCCAGCAAACGTTTCAGCCGCTCCTTCATCAAGCCGGTCACCCGGCCGTCCTGGCCGCGCCAGAACAGGCCGTGGTGCACAAAAATCGCGTCGGCACCGGCGTCGATGGCCGCGTCGATCAGCGCGCGGCTGGCCGTCACACCACTGACCAGTTTGCCAATGCTGGCCTTGCCCTCGACCTGCAGCCCATTGGGGCCGTAGTCCTTGAATCGCTCGGGTTGCATCTCTGCATCAAAGGCGGCCAGCACGGCCGATCGCTGCGTCGTCATTAAAAAGAATTACCTGTGGGATGAAAAAAGCGGCCGCATGCGGTGCGAACAAATTCCATTCTGACCGATACACGCCGACCCGGCGCGTGCGGCGAAAGTGTCCGCTCCATACAACCAAACTGTGAACAGTCGTGACAAACGTTGCCAACGACGCTATGGTTGCCAACGCGAGCAGCTTCGCTGCGGTCGGCAGCCAGGGAGGGGCGCCAGCGGACAACGCAGTGACAGCCGAACCTGACGCACCACTGCCTGAAAGCGCCCAACTTCGTTCACATTTTCAAGAGAAAAATTTCATGAGCCTTAACTTCAGCAGCATCACCAAGCTGACCTTGACCGCGCTGAGCGCCGCCGCCCTTGTCGCCTGCGGCGGCGGCGACGACGACAAAGCACCACCAGTGCCCCTGTCGTCGGAATGCGCGCCGCCCACCACACTGCTGACGGCCACCAGCAACTACCGCGTGAACTACCTGGACGGCGCTTCCGCCGTGCGCAACGAAGTGCTGGTCATCAACGAACCGGTGGAATTCGATGGCCGCCAGGTCATCCGCGACCGTGCCGCGGGCCGCTCCACCTACAGCGCGCCGGCGGACAAGTCTGGCCGCATCCTCTACGACACCTCCGAGCAGTACTACGTTTGGAACACGGGTGGCAGCCGCAACATCTACGGCAGTGTGGCCACAGAAAAGTGGGATCACTCTGTGGAAGAAGGTCCGCACTGGCGCGCCGCCGAGCACCTGACGCCGGCGGTGGTCAACAACGACTACACGCCCCTGGAGCCAGGCCAGCGCTACGACACGCCCATCAACGGCAAGCTGTTGGAAACAGTAGACGGCGTCACCACCTCGTACGTGCTGAACAGCAGCAAGCGCCACACCTACGTTGGCCAGGAAGTGATCAGCGTCCCTGCCGGCAACCTGCTGACCTGCAAATTTGCCCGCGAGCCAGGCGATGGCACGGTGCTGCAAGAGTGGTATCAGCACGGCACGGGCACGCTGGTGCGCCGCACCAACGTGAACGCGCAAGGCGTGGTGGTCTCTGACGAACAGCTGATCAACACCACCGGCTTTCGCTGATTCGCGCTGACGTGCCAGGGCCGCCCACCGCGGCGCCCTGCCAGATCAGCCCCCAAGCCAGCCCCTTCAGGGCTGGCTTTTTTGTGGATACCGCACAATTCGATCTATGAGACGACTCTGGCTTCTGTTTGCGCAAGCGGTCACCGTACTGCTGGCGGTGTATTTCGTGCTGTTCACGCTCAAGCCGCAGTGGCTGGGGCGGGGTGGCCCGGTGCCTGGCACCACCGGCACGGTGTCGATCGTGGAGGCACCCAGCGCGCCTCCGGGCTCGCTGGCGCCGGGCAGCCTGAGCGGCGCCGTACGCAAGGCCGCGCCCGCCGTGGTCAGCATCAACACCAGCACCACCGCGCGGGGCGCACGCAGCAGCGACCCGTGGTTCCGCTTCTTCTTCGGTGAGCAGGGCGAGCAGCAGCAGGCCGGCCTGGGCTCTGGCGTGATCATGAGCCCCGAGGGCTACGTGCTGACCAACAACCACGTGGTGGAGGGCGCCGACGCGATCGAAGTGGTGCTGCAGGATGCGCGCCGCACCACCGCCAAAGTGATCGGCACCGACCCCGAGAGCGACCTAGCGGTGCTCAAGATCAACGTCGACAAGCTGCCGGTGATGGCGCTGGGCAATTCCGATGCGCTGCAGGTGGGCGACCAGGTACTGGCCATCGGCAACCCGTTCGGCGTGGGGCAGACGGTGACCAGCGGCATCGTCAGCGCACTGGGGCGCAACCAGTTGGGCATCAACACGTTCGAGAACTTCATCCAGACCGATGCCGCCATCAACCCCGGCAATTCGGGCGGCGCGCTGACGGACATCGGCGGCAACCTGATGGGCATCAACACGGCCATTTATTCGCGCTCAGGCGGCAGCATGGGGATTGGGTTCGCCATTCCGGTCAGTACCGCCAAGCATGTGCTGGAAAGCATCGTGAAGAACGGCCAGGTGGTGCGCGGCTGGATCGGCGTAGAGCCCAACGAGCTGACGCCCGAACTGGCGCAAACCTTTGGCATCACGTCGGAACAAGGCGTGATCGTGACCGGCGTGCTGAACAGCGGCCCGGCGTCCAATGCCGGCATCCGGCCTGGCGACGTGATCACGCAAGTGCAGGATCAGCCGGTGCGTACCGTGTCTGAACTGCTGACGCGCATCGCCGCCCTGGTGCCCGGTCAGGCGGCGCCGTTCAAGGTGCAGCGAAGGGGTGAAACGGTCGATCTGGCGGTCACGCCCGCGCAGCGGCCACGGCCGCAACGGGCTCAGCAGCAGCGCTGATGGGGCCATGTGGGCCTGACCCTCTCGGAGGCCATAACGCTAGCTTTTCAGTAGCTGCCTGCGCCCTCTGGTAGCGCGCTGCAGGCCTATTTCGGTAGAAATTTCAGGCCACCGGATCGGTTGGCGGCGATGGGAATGGGGTTGCCGCACATTGCGCCGGTCGCCTCCATCGCGACTTGGGCGGGGCGATGCAGCCGCAGCCGATGCCATGCAGGCCAGAAAAAAGGCACACGGATTTAGCTCGTGTTTTTGTAGCTACCCACGCCCACCTGGCGGGCGCTACAGGCCAAAATGGCCTGTATTCTGGTGCTACGGCTTGGCCACCTCGGTCCCCTGCTCTTCGTCCTCAGGCGCCTTGGTGTGCTTGATGAACAGGCGTGCCGCCCAGATGCCCACTTCGTACAGCAGGCACATGGGAATCGCCAGCGCCAGCTGCGACACCACATCCGGCGGCGTGACGACGGCGGCCACCACGAAGGCCAGCACGATGAAGTAGCCACGAAAGCGCTTGAGCTGATCGATCGTCACCACGCCAACGCGCGCCAGCACGACCACGGCGATCGGCACTTCGAACGACAGCCCGAACGCCAGGAACATGGTCATGACGAAGCTCAGATAGGCCTCAATGTCTGGCGCCGCGGTGATGCTTTTGGGCGCAAAGCTCTGAATGAAGGCGAACACCTTGCCGAACACCAGAAAATAGCAAAACGCCACGCCAGAGAAAAACAACAGGGTGCTGGACACCACCAGCGGCAGCACCATCTTCTTCTCGTGCGAATACAGCCCCGGCGCTACGAACGCCCAGACCTGGTACAGCACGACGGGCAGCGCGATCAAAAAGGCCGCCATCAGCATGATCTTGAGCGGCACCATGAAAGGCGAGATGACCGAGGTGGCGATCATCGTGGCGCCCGCCGGCAGGTGCGCCACCAGCGGCGCGGCCAGCAGGTCGTACAGCTGGCCCGGCCCGGGGTACAGCGCCAGCACCGCCGCCACCACGCCCACCGCCACCAGCGCCTTGATCAGCCGGTCGCGCAACTCCATCAGGTGCGCCACAAACGGCTGTTCGGTGCCGGCCAGTTCGTCTTCGGGGTCGGGCTTGGAATTCGGATCGGTCATGGGTAGTGCGATTGTCGCCGAGTCAGGCCGCCGCTGCGCCCCAACGCCGCTGCCGGCCCGGCCTGCTGCGGTGCGCGCCCATCGGCGAAGTGCGCGTCACGCGCCCGGCTTGCGGGGGCGGTAGCGTGCCACCCTTGCCGCACCCGACTGCACTTGCCGCCGCACGCCCTGGCGCGCCTTGTACCAGTGGGGCGTGGTGCCACGCTTGAGGCGCCAGTTCTTGGCGGGATTGCGGTATTCAGGCGGGGGCGGCGCCCAGGCGGTGGTGCTGCCGGCGTCGTCAGAACCGCCGCTGCCATCCAGCCCATTCGTGGCGTCTTTCCAGTCGTTTTCGAAGTCGGCCTTGGTGCTGTAGATGGTCTTTTCGACATCGCGGCCAGCTTCTTCCACCGACGCTTTCATCTTCTTGAGCTCGTCCAGGTCCATCGCCCGGTTGACCTCGGCCTTGACGTCCGACACATAGCGCTGCGCCTTGCCCAGCAACGCGCCCACCGTGCGCGCCACGCGCGGCAGCTTTTCAGGCCCGATCACGATCAGCGCCACAGCGCCGATCAGGGCCATCTTGGAAATGCCAAGGTCAATCATGGTGCGGGTGCAACGGCGTTAACCGGCCCGGCGTCTGCACGGCTCGGGGCTGTGCAGCGGGGGCAGCAGCTGGCAGTGCTCAGCTCTTTTCCTTGGCCTGGACGTCAATGGTTTCCTTGGACGCTGCGGCGTTGCTGGTCACCTGCCCGGCCACCGGCTGGTCAGGATCGGCGGCGCCGTCCTTCATGCCGTCTTTGAAGCCTTTGACTGCGCCGCCCAGGTCAGAACCCATGTTCTTGAGCTTCTTGGTGCCGAACACCATGACCACGATCAGCAGGACGATCAGCCAATGCCAGATAGAAAACGAACCCATGATGCTTCTCCTAGCGCCAGTTTCGGCGCGGTTGCCTAGATTTTAGACGGCGGGGCGCCCAAGCGGTTCCCGCGGCAGCGGCCCCAAAGCCGCCAGTCCCCGAATCAGCCCTTGAGCCAAGGACGAGGCCCGCCCATGACGTGCACATGCAGGTGGTGCACCTCTTGCCCACCTTCAGAACCGGTGTTGACCACGATGCGAAAACCGCCATCGGGATAAGGGTTGCAGCCCTGTTCGGCCGCCAGACGAGGCGCCAGCGCCATGATGCGCCCCAGCAGACGTTCGTGCTCGGGCCCGGCCTGCGCCATCGACGGGATATGCGCTTTCGGCACGATCAGGAAGTGCACCGGCGCCCAAGGGTGAATGTCGTGAAAGACGAAGACGTCGTCGTCCTCGTACACCTTGTTGGACGGGATCTGTCCCGCAACGATCTTGCAGAAAATGCAATTGGGATCGTGCGGATGGGCGGACGAAAGTTCAGTGGCGTTCATGAGGCTGCCGTGGGTTTCACCGGCACTTGAGTATGGCGAAGTTTTTCGACACTTGATCGCACGCCCAGGTCGTCGAAGTGCTCGGCCAGCCATGCCTGCCCGGCGGTGCGGCCAAGGTCGAACAGGCGGCGCAGGAACGCGGCGTCTGCGCGCGCCTTGCTAGCGGCCCCAAATTCGGCCAGCGCAGCACCGCCATCCACGCGGTGCAAAAGCACGTTCTTGTAGCGCTGATCGTCCAGCTTGCCTTCCGCCAGCAGGCGCGCGACGAATTCGATGGCGCGCACCTCGGCCAGCAGCGGCGCGTTGAAGGTGATCTCGTTGACGCGTTCGGCGATGTCAGCGGCGCTGGCGCCCGGCTTGTAGTTGGATTCGATCGGGTTGATCTGCACCAGGATCATGTCCGCGCTGCTGGTGTCGTAGATCAGCGGATAGATCGCCGGGTTGCCCGAATAGCCGCCGTCCCAATAGTGCTCTCCGTCGATCTCGACCGCCTGAAACAGCGTGGGCAGGCAGGCCGAGGCCATCACCGACGCGCACGACAAACGCTTGCCGCTGAAGACCTCACCCCGCCCGGTGCGGACGTTGGTGGCGGTGACAAACACCTTCATCTGGCGCTGGCGCGCCAGCAAATCGAAGTCCACCTCGCGCAGCAGCAAGGTGCGCAGCGGGTTCAGCCCCAGCGGGTTGGACTGGTAGGGCGAAAACCATTGGCTGAACCAGGCGCCAAAGGCCTGCGCCGCGGGCAGGGGCACGCCCGCCATGAACGTGCCCATCAGTCCCACGCCTTCCCAGAAGCGAGACAGGGCGTGCCGGGCAGCCTCTTTTTTGTCCTGGCCGCGCAGGCCGTCGGCGTGCGCGCGCGCCAGCCCGTGGGCCAGCACCACCGCGTTCATGGCGCCGGCGCTGGTGCCGCTGGCGCCCTCGAAATCGATGCGGCCGTCTTCCAGCAACGCGTCCAGCACGCCCCAGGTGAATGCGCCGTGAGAGCCGCCGCCTTGCAGCGCCAGGTTGCTCACGCGGAGCGCAGCGCGCGCGCCGCCGTCAGCCATCGATCGGCCGGCTGGCGTTCATGCGCACCATGCCTTTGACGATGCGGTAGAGAAACCAGATCGAGACGACGACCCAGGCAGGATTCCAGAGAAACAGAAATGGAATCGCCACTGGAATCGTAATCACGTACCAGAAAGCCGCCCACAGCACGGAACCTATGCGCCATTTGAAATGACTCTCTTGCCAACTGCCAATCGCATCGTCTTTCTTTACCAAGTCGAAGACCAGAGCGATCACCAGCAGCACAGGGCTTATCTGCGCACCCGGCACCACAGCGCCCACCGCCACGATCAGATGCAGGATGTAGCTGACCCAGCCCCAGGTTTTAAGCGAATCGTTGCGCGCGTCGCCACCAGGGCGCCTGGCTTCCACGTCGATGATGTCCTTGCTCATGCAGACACTCCTTTATTCAGTCAGGGCGCGGGGTCAACCGCCGTTGGCTTCACGCTCGCGCACCTTGCGCAGCGCTTTTTCTTCGATGCCCGAAAGGCCTTCCCGGCGCGCCAGTTCGGCCACCACATCGGCAGAGCTGAAGCCGTAATGCGCCAGCGCCACCATGCTGTGAAACCACAGGTCGGCCATCTCGGCCACGATCTTCTCGCGCGGGCCGCCGTGGTCGGCGTCCTTGGCGGCCATCACCACTTCGGTCGCTTCCTCGCCAATTTTCTTGAGGAAGGCGTCGGGGCCTTTGTGCAGCAAACGCGCCACGTAGCTCGCCTCTGGGTCGCCGCCCGCATCGGGCTTGCGGCTTTCGATGACGGCGGTCAGCCGCGCCAGGGATTCTTCTTGGGACATGGTGCTCAGGTATAGATGCTGGCCGGGTCTTTCAAGACCGGCTCCACGGCTTGCCACCGGCCATCCTTCAGCACGCTGAAGAAGCAGCTGTGGCGCCCGGTGTGGCAGGCAATGCCCGGATCATGCCCGAGCTGCGTGACCTTCAGCAGCACCACGTCGTTGTCGCAGTCGATGCGGATTTCGTGCACCGTCTGTACGTGGCCCGATTCTTCGCCCTTGAACCACAGCTTGCTGCGCGAACGGCTGTAGTACACCGCGCGGCCCAGCTCGGCCGTCTTGGCTAGGGCTTCGCGGTCCATCCAGGCGAACATCAGCACATCGCCCGTGCTTTGCTCTTGCGCGATCACGGGCACCAGGCCTTGCGCATCCCATTTGACTTGATCCAACCATTGCATCGGGCGATTGTCGGACATTCGCGCGCAGGCGCGCTGAAGGCCACCCTAGAATCGGCCCGGCACGGAGGAGGAAACCCATTGAAAAAGCTTTGTACAGGCCTGTGGCTGGCCCTGGGCATCACCGGATTTGCGCATGCCGACGTGACCGAACAAGAAGCGATTCAGGCGCAGCTGGGCAGCGCGCTGGCCGCGGTCGATTACGCGCAAAAGAACTGCCCCGAAATCACGGTCAGCCAGGCGCGCATTGACGAGCTGGCACGGCGCGCAGGCAAGACGCCTGCCGAGTTGCGCGAGGGCGAAGACTACGAAGAGCAACGCGACGTGCAGCTCATGGTCGAGCGGCAGCAAGGCAAGAAAACCGTCTGCGCGCTGCTGCCCACATCGCAGCGCGGCGGCTACAAGCGGGGAATTCTGGAATAGGCCATCCGATCAGGCGCCGCCGCGGCGCCTGACAAATGTGGGCCAGCGCAGACTGGCCCGCTGCAGACACCCGCGTTACAGCACGCCCTGCGCCAGCATGGCATCGGCCAGCTTGACGAAGCCGGCGATGTTGGCGCCCTCAACGTAGTTGACCTTGCCACCGCTGCGTTCGCCGTGGCGCACGCAGTTGTGGTGAATGTCTTTCATGATGGCGTGCAGGCGCTCGTCCACTTCACCGTGCGTCCACAACAGGCGCATGGCGTTCTGGCTCATTTCCAGGCCCGAAGTGGCCACACCACCGGCGTTGCTGGCCTTGCCCGGGGCATACAGCGTGCCGGCGGCCAGGAAGACTTCGACCGCCTCCAGCGTGCTGGGCATGTTGGCGCCTTCGGCCACGCAGCGCACACCGTTGGCAACCAGCGTCTTGGCGTCGTGTTCGTCCAGCTCGTTCTGCGTGGCGCACGGCAGGGCGATGTCGACCGGCACGCCCCAGGGCCGCATGCCGGCCTGAAAGGCCAGGCCAGCGCCCTTGAAATCGGCCAGACGACCGCGCTGCTCGTTCTTGAACGTCATCACGTCGGCCAGCAGCTGATCGGAAAAACCGGCGTCGCACACCAGCGTGCCGCCCGAATCGGAGAGCGTGACGACCTTGGCGCCCATTTCCATGGCTTTGATGGCCGCGTACTGCGCCACGTTGCCTGAGCCGGAGATCGACACGCGCCGTCCGTCAAAGCCCTCGCGCACGCGCTGCAGCATCTCTTGCGCAAAGTAAACGGTGCCGTAGCCCGTCGCCTCGGGGCGCATCAGACTGCCGCCGTAGGCCATGCCCTTGCCGGTGAACACGCTGCCGGCGTGGTTGGCCAGCTTTTTCATCATGCCGGCCATGAAGCCGACTTCGCGCGCGCCCACGCCGATATCGCCCGCGGGCACGTCGGTATCGGGGCCCAGGTGGCGGTACAGCTCTTGTATCAGCGCCTGGCAAAAGCGCATCACTTCACCGTCGCTCTTGCCTTTGGGGTCAAAGTCGCTGCCGCCCTTGCCGCCGCCCATGGGCAGCGTGGTCAGCGCGTTCTTGAAGCTTTGCTCAAAAGCCAGAAACTTCAGGATCGACAGGTTCACGCTGGGGTGAAAGCGCATGCCGCCCTTGTACGGGCCAATCGCCATGCTGTGCTGCACGCGAAAAGCGCGGTTGACCTGCGTGTGCCCCTTGTCGTCCACCCAGCTCACGCGGAACTGGATCACGCGGTCCGGCTCGACGATCCGCTCCAGCAACCCATGCGCTCGATAGTGCGGATTCTTCTCCAGAAACGGCCACAGGCTGGCCATCACTTCCCGCACGGCTTGCAGGAACTCGGGCTGGTTCGGATCGCGCTGCGCCACTTGGCGCATGAATTCTTCGAGGCTAGGGGCAGACAAGATCAGGGCTCCTCTCACGCTATAGGCCCGGCGGGCCACGGAACCTCCGATGATGCACGATCCTGGTGCCCCGCCCGGGCGTCATGCACAAAAACTGGCATCGGCACGGCGCACTGACAGCCCCGCATTGGTGCGAACCGGGCAAGTGCCGCCGAGCTGCGATGTCAGCGGCCAGCGCCTAGGGGCATCCAAAAATGCAGTCAAAAGTGGCTCTAGCGCCCATTCCACTTGTGCAAGCAGCTACTATTTTTATAGTGCCTGATCGGTTCGGCGCGCCGGCAACCGCCGCCACTTTCGGGCCCAGCGGCTGGCACCAGACTGGCGCACTCGCCGGGGCCGACTGCGCGCACGGCCCGCAGGTTGGGCTCGCCCATCGGCTGGCGAAACGCGGTGCACTGTTCGCCGCCTTCGCCGCCAACCGCCTCACTGCCGCACGGTGATCCCGCGTTCGGCCATGCGCTGCTTGGCTTGCGCCACCGTGTGTTCGCCGTAGTGGAAGATGCTGGCGGCCAGCACCGCGTCGGCCAGGCCTTCCTGCACGCCGTCGGCCAGGTGATCCAGGTTGCCGACGCCGCCCGAGGCGATCACCGGCACCGGCACCGCCTGCGCCACGGCGCGGGTCAGCGCCAGGTCAAAGCCGCTCTTGGTGCCGTCGCGGTCCATGCTGGTCAGCAGGATTTCACCCGCGCCGTGCTCGGCCATGCGGGTGGCCCAGGCCACGGCGTCCAGCCCGGTGTTCTGGCGGCCGCCATGGCTGTACACGTCCCAGCCTTCGCCGCGCGCCGCCACTTCGTCGCCCACGCGGCGCTTGGCGTCGATGGCCACCACGATGCACTGCGCGCCGTACTTGCTCGATGCCTCGCGGATCACCTGCGGATTGGCGATGGCGGCCGAGTTGAAGCTGGTCTTGTCCGCACCCGCGTTCAGCAGGCGCCGCACGTCTTCCACAGTGCGCACACCGCCGCCCACGGTCAGCGGGATGAACACCTGCGAAGCGACCGCCTCGATGATGTGCAGGATCAGATCGCGCCCGTCGCTGGTGGCGGTGATGTCCAAAAAGGTGAGCTCGTCCGCGCCTTGTTCGTTGTAGCGCGCGGCGATCTCCACCGGGTCGCCCGCGTCGCGCAGTTCAACGAAATTGACGCCTTTGACGACGCGGCCGCCGGTGACGTCCAGGCAAGGGATGATGCGTTTGGCAAGCATGGGATCGATGCGGTAGTGGCGCCGTGCGGTGCGGCGGCAGATATTGGTGAGGTGATTGTCGGCGATCTGCGCGAGCGCCTCCGTCATGCGTTCAGGACGCTGTCGGCCTGCCCTCGACGCTCTCGACCACCTCTTCGCCCTGCCAGCGCGCCGGATCGGGCCGGAGCGAGACGCCGCCATCATCCGATTCAAACAAGGCGCCGACAACGGCGCCCAGGTCGGCGTCGAGGTGCTCCAGCGCCGCAGCTTGGCCACCGTCCGCACTGGTGGCGGCGCGAGCGAAGGCGGCGAACGCCGACCAGTCGCGCGACAGGCGTGCCACCATCAACGTGCCCAGGTTGTAGGCCAGGTCACGCCCCGAATCGTCGGCGAGGAACAAGGCGCCGCTCCAAAACGCCTGGATGCTGTCGGCGTTCCAGTAGGCACGGTGGCGCCGATCGTCCTGTTGCACCACGCTGCGCTGCGCCAACGGGTGGGCACCACTCGGTGTCGGCGACAGGCGGTGCTCGGTGTTGACCGCCAGCCCTTCGTTGACCCAGGTCGGCAAGTCCAGATGGCTCAGCATTGCGTGGGTCATCTCGTGCACGATGGTCGGCTCGATCGCGTGCAGCTCCGCCTTGTGCACCACGAAGTGCCCGCAGCCATCGTGCAAGTACATGCCGGCGCTGGTGCCGTAACTACTATCGTCCGGGTAGTAGCGTGACACGTAGCGGTAGTAGGTGTCCTGGTCGTCCAGCACCAGCAGGATGTCGTGACCCCAGCCAGGCGGCTCGGTCAGACCATCCAGCACGCGCGGAATGCGCTGCGCCGTGCGCCGCATGAAGGCCAGTGTGGCGCGCGCCACCGCAGGCTCCAAGCTCGACAGCAGTACCGCGCCATCCTGCTGCTCGACGCGGTAATCCGCGCCCAAGGCTTCACGCAGGTAGGCCAGCCAGGCCAGTTCGGCGTCGGCATAGGCGCGGGCACTGGCGGCCTCGTCTGCAATGGTGTCCAGCCACTCTCTGACGCGTGGCCAGTCGAGCGTGGGCAGGTTTTCCTGCCAGACCAGTGAGGGTGCCAGGGGAAACGGGGCCGCGCCCTCGGCGTACAGCTTGGCGGGCGCTGGGACCGCCCTCTGAGCGGGCGCTGGCGCGGCCGCGCCGCCCAGCAGCCGGCGCCACAGGCTCATCGGCCCAGCTCGTCCGCCCGCGCCTGTGCGGCGGCAAAGTCCAGGTCGCCCGAATAGATCGCGCGCCCGGCGATCACGCCTTCCACGCCTTCGCTTTCGGCGGCGCACAGCGCATCGATGTCGGCCATGTTCGACAGTCCGCCCGAGGCGATGACCGGGATCGACAGCGCCTGCGCCAGCTTGACGGTGGCGTCCATGTTGATGCCGCTCAGCATGCCGTCGCGGCCGATGTCGGTGTAGATGATGCTTTCAACGCCCCAGTCCTGGAACTTCAGCGCCAGATCGACCACCTCGTGGCCGGTCAGCTTGCTCCAGCCGTCGGTGGCCACCTTGCCGTCCTTGGCGTCCAGGCCAACGATGACGTGGCCGGCGAAGGCGGTGCAGGCGTCTTTCAGAAAGCCGGGGTTTTTCACCGCCGCAGTGCCGATGATGACGTAGCGCAGGCCGGCGTCGATGTACTGCTCGATGGTGTCCAGGTCGCGGATGCCGCCGCCCAGTTGCACCGGGATGTCGTCGCCCACTTCTTTCAGAATGGCCTTGATGGCCGCCAGGTTCTGCGGCTTGCCGGCAAAGGCGCCGTTCAGGTCGACCAGGTGCAGGCGGCGCGCGCCTTGGTTCAGCCAGTGCGCGGCCATTTCGGCGGGCGCTTCGCTGAACACGGTGGCCTGGTCCATGTCGCCTTGTTTCAGGCGCACGCAGTGACCGTCCTTGAGGTCGATGGCGGGAATCAACAGCATGATCGGGATTAATTGTTAAAAACGTTTACAGCGCAGGATGGGCGGGCGCTGGCAGCTATCAAAATAAAAGCGCTTAGCAGCTTGCCGCGCGCCGGCGTCACGGGTTCCAGTGCAGGAAGTTGCGGTACAGCGCCAGCCCCTGGTCGGCACTTTTTTCGGGGTGAAACTGCGTGGCGAAAATGTTATCGCGTGCCACGGCAGAGGTAAAGCGTGCGCCGTACTCGGTTTCGCCCACGCTGTGCGCGGCGTCGGTCGGGCGGGCGTAAAAGCTGTGCACGAAGTAGAACCATTCGCCATCCGGCACGTCGCCCCACACCGGGTGGGCTTGGCGCTGGTGCACGCGGTTCCAGCCCATTTGCGGCACTTTGTACATGCTGCCGTCGGGCGCGCGCTGGCCGGCCAGGTCAAATTTCAGCACCCGCCCGCCGATCAGTCCCAGCCCGTCGGTGCCCTGCGCGTCGCGGCCTTCGGCGCTGTGGTCCAGCAGCATCTGCATGCCCACGCACACGCCAAACAGCGGTTTGGTGGCGGCGGCGTGCAGCACCGATTCCAGCAGGCCGGAATCGCGCAGCTCGCGCATGCAGTCGGCCATGGCGCCCTGCCCTGGCAGCACCACGCGGTGGGCGTTGCGCACCACCTGCGGGTCGGCCGTGATGACGGCGTTGACGTGCGTGTCGGTGGTGGCGTGAATCACCGCCTGCGCCACGGAGCGCAGGTTGCCCATGCCGTAATCGACCACGGCCACGGTTTGATTGACTACCGTATTCATAGCTGCTTGCGCTTAGCGGGCGCGCGCTGGCGCCCTGTTTGGCTTATAAAACCGACCGAGATTTACAGCACGCCCTTGGTGGACGGGATCTGCCCGGCGGCGCGGGCATCGCGCTCCAGCGCCATGCGCAGCGCGCGGCCAAAGGCTTTGAAGATCGTCTCGACCTGGTGGTGCGCGTTCACGCCCTTCAGGTTGTCGATGTGCAGCGACACCAGTGCGTGGTTGGCAAAGCCCTGGAAGAATTCGTACACCAGCTGCGTGTCAAAGGCGCCGATCATGCCGCTGGTGAAATGCGCGTCCAGCACCAGGCCGGGGCGGCCAGAAAAGTCGATCACCACGCGCGACAGCGCTTCGTCCAGCGGCACATAGCTGTGGCCGTAGCGGGTGATGCCGCGTTTGTCGCCCACCGCCTGGCGCACCGCCTGGCCCAGGGTGATGCCCACGTCTTCCACCGTGTGGTGGCCGTCGATGTGCAGATCGCCCTTGCAGCGCACGTCCAGATCGATCATGCCGTGGCGGGCAATCTGCTCGAGCATGTGGTCGAAAAAGCCGATGCCGCTGGCCAGGTGCGAACGGCCGTGGCCGTCCAGGTTGACGCTGACGGTGATCTGCGTTTCAGCCGTGTCGCGCGACACTTCGGCAATGCGCGGTTCATGGGCGGCGGCGAGGGAGATGGGGGCGTTCATAGTGAGGCTTGCAGCGCCGCCAGCTGCCGGGCGTTCTCGTCAGCGGTGCCAACGGTCAGGCGCAGGCAATTGGCCAGCAATGGGTGCATTTTAGAAACGTTCTTGGCCAGCACGCCATGCGCCTTCATGCCATTGAACACGCGCGCGGCGGCTTCGGTGTCGGCCGCGTCCTTGCCGCGCACGCGCAGCAGGATCATGTTGCCCTCGCTGGGGTAGGCGTGCACACCGGGCATTTTCGCCAGCGCTTGCAAAAGCAGAGCACGCTGCGCCCGAATATCCTGCGCTTGCGCGGCAAACACCGCTTCATGCTCCAGCGCGAACAGCGCGCATTCGGCGTTCAGCACGCTCACGTTGTAGGGCGGGCGCACCTTGTCCAGATCGGCAATCAGGCGATCCGCGCCCAGCAAATAGCCCAGCCGCACGCCGGCCAGGCCGAATTTGCTGAGCGTGCGCATGATCAGCACATGCGCGTGGCGCGCGGGTTCGGCCCGGGCGCGGTCGATCCAGCTGGCGGCGGCAAAGGGCTGATACGCCTCGTCGATCACCACCAGGCCGCCTTGCGCGCCCTGCGCATCCACCAGGCGTTCGATCACGCCCGCGTCCCACAGGTTGGCGGTGGGGTTGTTGGGGTAGGCCAGGTACAGGATGGCGGGGCGGTGCTGGGCGATGGCGGCCAGCATGGCGGCTTCATCCAGCGCAAAGTCGGCCGTCAGCGGCACGCCGTGGAAGGCCAGGCCCTGCAGCTGCGCGCTCATCGCGTACATGACGAAGCCGGGCACCGGCGCCACGATGGCGGCACCTGGAATGTCGCAGGCCATGGCCAGCAGGCTGATCAGCTCGTCCGACCCATTGCCCAGCATCAGCGACCAGCCCTCGGGCGGCTTGGCGTAGGCCAGCAGGGCGGCTTTCAGCTCGTCGATGCGCGGACCGGGATAGCGGTTGATGGCCACTTCGCCCAGGCGCCGGCCCAGCTCGGCCCGCAGCTCGGGCGGCAGGCGGTGCGAGTTTTCCATCGCGTCCAGCTTGATCAGGCCCGCGGCGTCCTGCACCGCGTAGGCGTGCATGCCCTGCACGTCAGAGCGGATTCGGGCCAAAGGGTCGGGGCGCGGGGCGGCAATCATGGCGGACTCGTTCGAGAAAAAAGAGGTGGCAAGGCCGCCAATGGTAGGCCACGCGGCACCTGGACGGCACTTCGGCGGCAGACGGCGAAGCATAGCGGCAGCCCATAAACCAGTTACCATTGCTGACAACATACGCATGGGAGTACGGTGCGCATGGCCCACTTGCCCCATGCCGGCTCTGGCGTGGGATCACGCTTGCCCCGAACCCTGAAGGATTCGCCTATGCACCGCCACATCCGATTCATCGCGCACCTTCTGCGCGGCCTGACTGCCGCCCTGGTACTGGCCACCAGCCTGCCCGCGCTGGCCGTCATCCCCGCCTCCGAGCGCGCGGTGCTGATCGCGCTGTACAACAGCACCAACGGTGACGGCTGGACCTCCAACCTCGGCTGGAAGACCGGCCCGGGCCCCAACGACTTTGGCGCAGTGGGCACCGAATGCAGCTGGTATGGCGTCCTCTGTGCCCCATTGAACTTGTATGTCCAGAACCTCAGCCTTACCGACAACGGTCTCGTCGGCACCCTGCCGTCCACGCTGAACCAGCTGACCAGTCTGCGGGGTATGTACTTCGCCCAAAACCAGCTCAGTGGAACCGTGCCGCCTCTGGACGGACTCACCGAACTGATGCAGGTCTACCTCTACGACAACCAGCTCAGCGGACCCATTCCGCCTTTGGACGGACTGACGTCTCTGCAGCTGTTCTATGTCAGCAACAACCAGCTCAGCGGACCGCCCCCGGTCCCGCCTGCGGGACTGGCCGGAGCCCAGCTCTGCCCCAACCTGCTGCACACCCCCTCGCTCGACGACGCCGCCTGGAACGCCGCCACCCCCGGCGGCAACTGGTCCAACGGCTGTACGCGCGGCTACCAGGTGATCGGCGCGGCCAGCGCGGGCGGGGCCATTGGCCCGGCCTCGCAAGGCGTGGTGGACGGCGCAGCGGCCACCCTGACCCTGACGCCTGAGCCCGGCTGGTCGGTAAGCGGCGTGGTCAGCACCTGCGGCGGCACGCAAACCGGCAACAACTTCACCATCACCGCGGTGACGGCCAACTGCACGGTCACCGCCAGCTTTGCCCGCGCCACCACCGCCGTGCCCACGCTGGGCCAGTGGGCGCTGATGACGCTGGCGCTGCTGATGGCGGGGTTGGGCCTGCGGCGCGTGCGCGGCTGAAGTCTTGACCCAGAGTTATCAAAAACCATAGCTGCCAGCGCTTGATAGGTAAGCGCTGGCAGGTGGTTTTATAGCTAAGTTGGCAACGCCGCCAGATCACGCGGCAGTCATGCGGCGGCTGGACTTGCTGCAGGCGCAACGCCTCAAACGCCGGAATGCGGCCGGCCAGCGCGGGCCAGACTGAAGTCTTCACACGCCTGCAGATCAAACTCCACCGCGCCTGCAAGCGCTGCGCCCGCTGAACGCCGACTTCGCGGGCTGCGCCTGTGGCGTTGACCCGGCCAACGGCGGGCGCATGGTTGAAATTGCCCCCACCCCTGACGAAGCCACCGCAGGTGGCGCGCGGCTTTGCCGCCGTCATCGGGCTGAAGATCGCGACGGCCAGCTGAATCTGCCGGGCGCTGCTGCGCTGAGGCGGCCCTCTCATATTCCTGATTTGATAGCTGCCTGCGCCCACCTGACGCGCGCCAGCACCACTTTCTTTTGTAATCCTGGCCATCGACGAGCGCACTTGGGCGCCTGCCCACCCGCGCCGCGCTAGGAGTCTGCGCGGCTGAAGGTGTTGAAGCGAAACGTGCGAAGAACGAGGGCAGCGCGGTGATACCGCCAAGCCCATGGCCGAGCTGTGGGCTATGGGCGCCGCAGGCAGCCCCGCGACGGACCGTTTGCTCGCGCCTTGCAGACCACTTTTTTTGCCGCGCAGGCCCCTAGGGCCGCAGGCTTTGCGCCCGCACTTCCGATGGCGTCATGCCGTAGCGGCGGCGAAAGCTGCGGTTGAAGTAGGACAGGTCGCCAAAGCCGGCTTCGAACGCCAGCGCGCTGATGGCACGCCCGCGCCACCGCGCATCGCCCAGCGCGCGGTGCGCCATCGCCAGGCGCTTGTCCAGCACCAGCGCCGAAAAGCTCAGGCCTTCGTCTTCCAGCAGCATGTGCAGATAGCGCGGCGTGATGCCGTGGCGCTGCGCCACGGCGGCGGGCGACAGCGCGGCGTCGCTGAAATGCGTGGCAATGTCTTGCTTGACCGCCGCCCGCCGGGCCGCGCGCGCGCCGCGTGATCTGGCCTGGTGGGCCACCTCGCCCACGGCGCCTGCGGCCAGCGCCGCCAGGTCGTGCATATGCAGCGTGGCGGCGCGCCGCAGGGCGGGCGTGGCCAAGCTGCGGTGATCGCGCAGCCAATGGGCATAGCCCATCAGCATGGACACCGCCGGGTCTGCGCGCAGCACCTGCAGCAGCGCGGCGTCCACGTCAATGCGCAGCGAATCCAGCAACGATCGGCTGAGCGTGACCGAGCACAGGTGCGCCTGCGTATGGGCCACCACTTCCTGCGACTGGCCGGCCTGCACCAGCATGGCGTCGCCGTCGGCCATGTCCCATTGCTTGCCGCCAGCGCGGAAGGTGGCGCACCCGCTTTGCCAGCCCATGAGCAGCACGGTGTCGTCCTGCTGCAGATGGCCGCTGGTGTGCGTACAGCGCGTGGGCGAAGTCAGGCCGATGCTGATCGCCGTGTCATCGAACGTGGTGAAGCTGCCTTCCATCGCCAGCGGCTGGCCATACAGCGGCGCCACGGCTATGCCGGGCTGGAACGCACTGAACGCATCCTGAAACCGGCGCAGCGCCTGTGCGTCGTGCAGGGCGGGCGTGCGCAGCCAGTGCGTGACGGGGCCGGACTGCGCCGCAGCGTCGCTTGCATCGGCCGGGCCCGATGGGTGGATGACAGACATCTTCTTGGGCGCCCCCCGCGCCGCGCTTAGGTAACCGCCTGAACCGGACCAACCGAACCGGCCCGTGACGTACCCTATTTATGGCATCTGTTTGGATTGTACTTGGCACTACACTGGCCGCAACCATCCATTCACTTCCTCGAACGGGTTCCTGGTTTTCATGGCTTCTCTTTGATCCTGGTTCTGTTCTCTGCAGACCAAGACAGCGTTGAAGCGGTTGCCTAAGGTTCGGCCCGTATCGCCCCGCTCAACTCGTCCCGCGCAGTAAAACCCATGGCCCCCAACGCCGCTCCATCCAGCCATCCCACCGCAGAGGGTGCGCCATGAGCCCCCCGCCAGTCGATGCGGCCACCGTGCTGGCAGGCGTGGCGCCCGCGCGCCGCGGCTGGCGCGCGTGGTACCTGAGCGCCCTGACCTGGGCGTTCATGCTGCTGACCGGCGCGTGCCTGATCGCCTACCTGCCCACCGTGTTGGCCATCGTGCAGACGCGCGATTCCCGCCAGCATTCGCTGTGGACATGGCTGATCTGGGTGGGCGCCAACCTGACCATGGCCGCCTGGTTGTACGAACACAACGGCCAGCGCATCGACAAAGCCATTGGCGTCAGCCTGGCCAACGCGGCGGCTTGCGGGCTGACCTGCGGGGTCATTCTGTGGTTCAGGTGATCGCCATGGGAACGGCCGCACAGCCATGCCATGCCATGCCATGCCATGCCGAGCCACGCCCAGCCACAAGCCCCATACCCGCACCCAGCGCACACCCTGGCGCATCAAAAACCATAGCTACCCGCGCTTTGCACATGCGCGACAGCGGTCATTTTCATAAACAAAACTTCAGCTGATCAGAGAAGGAGCCCACTCTATGCCTCACCATCCGCATCGCCCCGCACGGCGCTGGCACGCCGCCCTTCTGGCCCTTGCCATGATCACCTGCACCGCGCCGGCCCTGGCCGCCATTCCGGCGGCCGAGCGGCAGGTGTTGATCGACCTGTACAACGGCACGGCGGGTGACGGCTGGCGCGACCGCACCGGCTGGAAAACCGCTGGCACCTTCAGCGCGCCCGGCACGGAATGCGCTTGGGAAGGCGTGACCTGCGACGCGGGCGGCAACCACGTGACCGAGCTGAGCCTGAGCGACAACGATCTCGTCGGCACGCTGCCGCCCACGCTCAACCGCCTGACGGCCCTGACGCATTTCGACGCCGGCCTCAACGCCTTGACCGGCACCATCCCCGAGCTGGAGGGCCTGGCCGCGCTGGATTACTTCCTGGTGGACAGCAACGCCCTGAGCGGCCCCATTCCCAGCCTGGCCACGCTGCGCGCCTTGCAAACCTTCAGCGTGCGCGACAACCAGCTCACCGGCCCGCTGCCCGCATTGACCGGCCTGACCGAGCTGCGCGTCTTCATCGCCTACCGCAACCAGCTGAGCGGCCCCATTCCCAGCCTGGGCGGCCTGACCAAGCTGGAAGTGTTCGGCGTGGCCGACAACCAGCTGAGCGGACCGCTGCCCAGCTTCAGCGGGCTGACGGCGTTGCGGCGCGTGGATGCGTCGAACAACCAGCTCAGCGGCACCATTCCCAATCTGGACGGGCTGCCGGCCCTGCTGTTCTTTTTGGTCGATCACAACCAGCTTTCGGGCACGCCGCCGCCAACCCCGGCCTCGCTGCTCGACACGGGTTCCATGCTGTGTCCCAACTTGCTGCACGCCCCGTCGCCCAGCGACACGCTGTGGAACAACGCCACCGCGGGCGCCACCTGGTTTGCCGACTGCACGCGCGGCTACCTGGTCACGGCCAGCGCCACGGCGGGCGGCAGCATCAGCCCATCGCAGGGCGTGGCGGACGGCGGCACGGCCACGTTTGCCATCACACCGCAGGCCGGGCAAGAGGTGGACAGCGTCATCAGCGCCTGCGGCGGCACGCGCACCGGCAACAGCTTCACCACCGACCCGGTGCGCGCCGACTGCAGCCTGACGGTGTCCTTCCGCGCGGCTGCGGTGCCGGTGCCCACGCTGGGCCAATGGGCGCTGATGGTGCTGGGGCTGCTGCTGGCGGGCTTGGGTGCACGGCGGGTGCGCCAGCGCGGCGCTTGAGCTGGGCAGTTCAGACCAAGAAAACTCAAAAACCATAGCTTGCAGCGCTTGACTGGCGCGCGACGTAGGCACTTTTAGCCACAAGCATCAACCGTTTACTTCTGGAGGATTGCGAACCATGTCACCCCATCAACCCCAACACGGCCGCCGCTGGGTTGGCCCCAACTTGCCAGGTGCACTGCGCCGCCTGACTGCCGCTGCCTTGGCCACCGGCATCGCAGGCCTGGCCGCATTGGCGCTGCCGGCCCAAGCCGCCATTCCCTCCGCCGAGCGAGCGGTTCTGATTGATCTGTACAACCGTACCAATGGGGATGGCTGGTTACACAACACCGGCTGGAAGACCGGTGGCAACTTCAGCGCAGCGGGTACGGAGTGCACTTGGTTCGGCGTAACCTGCAGTGCGGGCGATGCCGCAGTCTCTGAAATCAATTTGGCCGACAACAACCTGGTGGGCACCCTGCCGCCCACTCTGAATCAGCTGACAGCGTTACAGCGGTTTTCCACACCCGCCAACCAGCTCAGCGGGCCCATTCCTCCGCTTGAGGGCCTGTCGGGGTTGCTGTATTTCAACGCAGTCGAGAACCAACTCAGCGGACCCATTCCGTCACTGGCAGGCTTATCGGCGCTGACGGGCTTCTATGTACACGAAAACCAGCTTAGCGGGGCCATTCCTTCGCTGGCGGGCCTCACGTCGCTGCTGTTTTTCCGCGTACATGACAACCAGCTCAGCGGCACCCCACCAGCCGCGCCCGCCGCGCTGGATGCCGGTAACTCATCCCTGTGCCCCAACCTGCTGCGCACGCCATCGCCCACCGACTCGCTATGGAACACGGCGACCGGCGGCACCTGGTCCACTGGCTGTACCCCGGGTTATCTGGTCAGCGCCAATGCGGGTTCGGGCGGGCGTGTGAGCCCACCGCAAGGCGTGCAAGCCGGCCAGACTGCCACGGTTTTGCTGACGCCAGACACCAACTACATCATCGACACAGCGTTCAGCACCTGCGGCGGCGCGCTGGTCGGCAACACCTTCACCACCGGCCCGGTCAACGCCGACTGCACCGTCACTGCGGCATTCCTCACGGCCCCTGGCACGATCACGCCGAGTGTCCACGTGCCGGGGTCTTTCGGCACAGGCGTTGCGCGCTGCACGCCCGCCATGCCGGGGGAGACTTCCACCTGCACGGCGACTGCCGCGCCGGGCTTCGTGCTGCAAAGCATCGAAGGCTGCGCGGGTACGCCTTCGACCACCAGCCCATACATCACCGCGCCGATCGCTGCGGCGTGCCTGGTCACCGTCAGGTTCGGGCCAGTTGCCATCACCCCGGTGCCCACGCTGGGCCAATGGGCGCTGATGGTGCTGGGGCTGCTGCTGGCGGGCTTGGGCGTGCGGCGGGTGCGCAAGGCGGATTGACGCGTTTTTGCGAGGCCGCCGCGATCGGCCGATTGCTACCATAAAAATAGCTGCCAGCGCTTTCTGCATAAGCGCTGGCGGCGTTTTTTATCGGTACAGGTGCGTGCGCGTTGGGCGCGTGGGCACGCCCCCTCAGATCACATTGCGCTCCAGCAGCGGCTGGCCTTGCAGCACGCGCTGCCAGCCCAGTGGTGACAGATCCAGCGTCTCATACGCGCCGGTGCTGATCAACTCGGCCAGGCCGCGCCCCACGGCGGGCGATTGCTGCAGGCCGTGGCCCGAAAAACCGTTGGCAAACACCAGGTTGCCGCACGCCGGGTGCAGGCCGACGATGGCGTTGTGGTCGAAGGTGTTCATCTCGTAATAGCCGGCCCACGCGCGCTGCAGGCGCAGCGCTTCCAACGCGGGGATGCGGGCGGCCAGCGTGGGCCAGACGAAGTCTTCAAACGCATGCAGATCGGGCTGGTCCAGCGGCAGGTCGTCGGCGTCGTCGGCGCCGGGCGGGGCAAAGCCGGTGATGAAGCCCTGCCCTTCGGGGCGCAGCCAGATGCCGGATGGATCGATCAGCAGCGGGCAGGCGGGCAGCGGCGTGGGGCAGGTCACGGCAAACACGGTGCGGCGGCGCGCGGCCACGGGCAAGTCAATGCCGGCCCACGCGGCCACCGTGCGCGCCCAGGGGCCAGCGGCGTTGACCACCACGTCGGCAGTCAAATGCTCAGTATTCGATAGCTGCACACGCCGAATGGTGGCGCGCAATCCGTCGTTTTGGCATTCAAAACCAAGCGCTTCGGCCACCACATAGCGCGCCCCCTGCGCCCGAGCCTGGGCACGCCAGGCCTGCAGCAGGCTGTAGCCGTCAAACCAGCCTTCGCCCGACAGGCCCAACGAGCCCGCCGCCAGGTCGCCCGTGTGCAACCAACCAAAGCGCTGCTGCAATTCGGTGGGCGACAGCAGCGCCACATCCACCCCGCTGCGGCGTTGCAGCGCATGGTTGGCGCGCAGCACGCCTTCGCCCGCCGCCGTGGCCAGGTACAGGTAGCCACCTTCATGCAGGCCCAGCTGCGGCAGCGCGCGCAGCACGTCAATGCCGTAGCGCGAGATGGCGATGTTGATCGGCGTGGAAAACTGCTGCCGGATGGACGATGCCGACAGCGCGGACGAGGCGCGCGCGTAGGTCGGGTCGCGCTCGACCACCGTCACGCTGCAAGGGTGGCGCGCCTGCCGCGCGGGTTCGGTCAGGTGCGCGGCCACCGCGCTGCCAATGGCGCCGCCGCCGATGATGACGATGTGAGGAGATGCGCCCATGGCCGTCCGGTGCAAGAGTTGGCGCCATGGTAGCGGGCGCGCGCTGGGCCAGCCGGGCGCGTGGTCCGACTCAAGCCGCTGCGCGCGCTGGGCGGCGCGCCTTCTTCAGGTGGGCGACGAACGCATGCCGTACACCTTGCCATCCAGAAACAGGAATTCGGCGCGCAGGATGGGGTCGCCCTTTTCTTGCTTGAAGATGAAACCGAGCAGCGCCAGCTGGGTGCCGTTCTTGATCTCAGGCACCTGCCAGGCGGACAGGCGCGACAGCGGCGCCAGTTCCACCTCCCAGCGCTTGTCCTGCCGCGTGGGCACAACGGCGCGGGCCAGCAGCGCCTTGCCGTCGACATTCGCGCTTTGGCTGGGCAGCGCGCGGCTGGCCAGATCGGGCGGCACCTTCAGCCCAGCGGGCACGTCCAGCATGAATTCGGCGTGCGGGTTGCGCCACTTCACGTCGCGCGCCGTGCCTTCCAGATAGATCGGGCGATCCTGATCGAAGCTGCTCCAGCCGTGGTGGGCGTGGGCGACCAGTGGCAGCGCGGTTGCGCTGATCAAAAGGGTTCGTCTGCGCATGCGCGGGGCTCCTTCCATCGTTACCAGTAGGCGATCCAGCGGCCGCACACCAGCACGGCCAGCCAGATCAGGGTGGACAGCAGCATCAGCGCACGCGCCATGCCGTCCATGCGCTGCAACGACCCGCGGGCGTGAAACCACAACGCATTGCAGCCGGCCAGGCCGATCAACAGCATCTTCAGTGTGAAGACCCGGCTGGCCAGAAGTTCCTGCGGCTGACTGGCGAACATGGTCAGCCCGGAAACCACCGCCAGCGCAAAACCGACCGAGGCCAAACCCAGACTGAGCCGCGCCAGCGCCTGCACCGGCAAGGCCTTGGCCACACCGAACACCCGCACTTCCAACACCAGCAGATTGCCCAGCAACAAGGCGATGCCCAGGATGTGCACCACCTCCAGCGCGGGGTAGGCCCAGGGGTGGGAAATCAGCGGTGCGAACATGGGGGCATGGTAGCGGGCTGTGCCCCCACACGTGTCACCGCGGCGTGGCCGGGCACCTCATGACGCGGCCAGTGGCACCGACCAACGCGGTGCGCGCGGTGCGAATCAGCGTGGCCCAATCAGCGCTTGAGCCGCAGCTCCGCCGCCGCCGCGTGCGCCTGCAAGCCTTCGCCGTGCGCCAGCACGCTGGCGATGCGGCCCAGCGCTTGGGCGCCCTGCTCGCTGACTTCGATCAGGCTGCTGCGCTTTTGGAAGTCGTACACCGACAGCGGCCCGGAAAAGCGCGCCGTGCCGCTGGTGGGCAGGACGTGGTTGGGGCCGGCGCAGTAGTCGCCCAAAGATTCGCTGGTGTAGGCGCCCAGAAAGATGGCGCCCGCGTGCTTGAGCAGCGGTTCCCACCGGTGCGGCTCGCTGCTGCTGACCTCCAGGTGCTCGGGCGCAATGCGGTTGCTGATGGCGCAGGCCTCTTCCATGCTGCGGGTGTGGATCAGCGCGCCACGGCCGTTCAGGCTTTTGGCGATGATGTCGGCGCGCGGCATGCTGGGCAGCAGGCGGTCGATTTCGCGCTGCACGGCGTCGATGTAGGCCGCATCGGGGCACAGCAGGATGGACTGTGCCAGCTCGTCGTGCTCGGCCTGGCTGAACAGGTCCATGGCCACCCAGTCGGGCCGGGTGCTGCCATCGGCCAGCACCAGTATTTCGCTGGGGCCGGCAATCATGTCGATGCCCACGGTGCCGAACACGTGCTTCTTGGCGCTGGCCACGTAGGCGTTGCCGGGGCCGGTGATCTTGTCGACCTTGGGCACGGTTTGCGTGCCGTAGGCCAGCGCCGCCACCGCCTGAGCGCCGCCGATGGTGAAGGCGCGCGTAACGCCCGCCACGTGCGCCGCCGCCAACACCAGCGGGTTGCGCTCGCCCTGTGTGGCGCGCGTGGCGCCTTCTGCCCCGCCCGTGGCCACGCTGCCTGCCGCCGGGGTGGGTACCACCATGATGATCTCGCCCACGCCCGCCACGTGCGCGGGCACGGCGTTCATGATCAAGCTGCTGGGGTAGGCGGCCTTGCCGCCAGGCACGTAGATGCCTACGCGGTCGAGTGGCGTCACCTTCTGGCCCAGCAGGGTGCCGTCGTCATCGCGGTAGGTGGCGGTTTCGCCGCCTTGCTTTTTCTGCCACTCGTGGTAGCGGCGCACGCGCGCGGCGGCCTCGGTCAAGGCCTGTTGTTGCACTGGCGGCAGGCTGTCGAAGGCGGCCTTGAAGTCGCTGGCCTTCAGCTCCAGCGCGTCCATGCCGGGCACCTGCAGGCCGTCGAAGCGTGCGGTGTATTCCAGCACCGCCGCATCGCCGCGCGTGCGCACATCGGCCAGGATGGCTTTGACGCGCTGCTCGATGGCGTCGTCCTGTTCGGCGCTCCAGTGCAGGCGGGCGGCGAACTGGGCTTCGAAATCGGGCGCGGTGACAGACAGACGAAGTGGAGCGGCAGATAAAGACATGAAGTAGGCAGCCAGCGCTGCATGTGACGACGGGTCAAGGAACGCTGCCGATAGGAACCAGCGGATATCAATTGTCTCACCCAAGGTAAGCCGGCCACTGGTGGTGCTCATGCGCCCAGCGGCCATCGCCTAACAGCGATCGACTGGTGACACTACCTATAGGGACTGCTACCAGCTAGGAGCCATCCGAATGGGCAAGCCGTGTCGATTGACAGACGATTCACATATTCTCGATTGGATGCGTTTTTCAGGAGGTACGACGCCATGCGCATTGAATCCAGCTATCCCGCCGCAGGTGGCGGCGTAAGCCAAAGCAGCGACAACAGCATGGCGCGCACCGCGCCAGCGCATGTCGACACGCTGCGCTGGAATCTCGCCGACGCTGGAGAGCGAAATGCGTTGCTGCTAGACAGTTCTCATACTCCGCCGCCGGATTCAGCCGATGATGGCGGCATTACAAAGGTGCCTACCGACTGGGGCGGCATCGTCCTAGGCACTGGCCAAGGGTTCGCCGACGCAGACCGCTCGTTAACGCAGCGCGGCACACAGCTTGCAACACAAGGCCAGGGGTTGCTGTCGGAAAGCGCAGACATCTTCAAAAAATACCCTGCGCAATTTTTGCAACGCTGGGAGTTCACCACCTCGGCCGTCACGAATAAAGGCGTTGTGTCACAGCCCTTGGTCAAGTACCTCGACCAAGGGGGCATTCTTCACAACGCCGAGAAGCCTAATGCGGCGCCCCTAGGCTCGGTAGCCAACGCCAATGCGCAAGCCGCCACAGCAAATGGCGTAAAGCCCAAGCCGATCAACATCCACAATGGCGACGTTGCGGAAGACGCCATCGAAGCGAAGTGGCGCGCCCGAGGCTACGACGTCCAGCGAAAGGTTTTGGTGGACACCCCTTTGGGTCGGCGGGAAGTGGATATTCTCGCCACCAAAAACGTAGGCCATCCGACTTTGTCGGAGGAAATCCGCGTTGAGTCGAAAGTAGGCAGCAGGAGCTTGCCAGCACAGGCAACTGGCTCCAACGTCCGCAGGCAAGCCGACAAGGACATCGCTGCACTGGCCGACCGTCATGCCAATGCGCCCGCCGCTCAAGCCCGAGGACACAGTTTGCACGCTGCCGGCAACTCAGCGTTAGACAAAGGCAGTGCCCTTGCGAAAGCTGGAGCGGCTGCCAACACAGTTGGCAAAATCGCTCGCCCGGTGGGCGCAGTCATGACGGCTTTTGAGATTGGCGGCGCCTTTAAGGCCGACGGCAACAAGGTGGGCGTCAACACCATGGGCAAAGTTGCCGGTCTGGCCGGCGGCGCTGGGGGCGCTTGGGCCGGCGCCGCAGCCGGAGCAGCACTCGGCTCGGTGGTTCCCGGCGTGGGCACAGTGATTGGCGGGGTGGTTGGCGGCATAGTGGGCGGCCTTGCAGGCGAGGCCGTTGTGTCCAAGGCGTTTGATGCGGTAAAAGGCTGGTTCTCTTAGAACCGTGGCGCACCCGTATGTTGGAACAACTGAAGAACTTCTTCACTCGAAAAGCTGCGCCAGTTGACTCATCGACGCAAACCACTCGCCGAAGCACTTTTGATCAGGCGCTGCGCACCTACCCCGCACATGTGCCGCCGCACCGCGGACTAGGCCCTGACATCACTGCTGAGCAGGCCCAAGCTAACTTGGATTGGTTCAAGCTGACACTTCCCACTCGCTTAGCCACCTTGCGTGATTTGTGTGCACGCACCGGATTGACGCTGAGTGAAACGCCTGTCAACTCGGTGGATGAAGCCATCGATTTGACCGCTCGGCTGATCGAATGGACGCGCGCCTGCTGGCCTGACAAGCCCTATCTGTCCGAGCACAAGGACCGCCACTATTGGGCCATGAGCGCTCGCACTGGCGACGATGCCATTTTCAGTGTGGTGCTGGACGTCGCAACCCTGCTGGGTCAGATCATCATGGATGGTCGCAAGGAATGGCGCTGGGGGTTGGACATGGCGCGCTCCAGCCTGGGGCACCAGCCCTCGCTCACAGCGCGCCGCGTGATGCTGATGTCACCGTTGCTAGGCCAGCAGCGGCATGCGCTGCTCAAAGACATGGAAGCGTTGGTGCTATCGCGCTATCTAACACCGAATGACTTTTCGTTTAGAGATCCGCTGGAGTTCGACAGTTGGGTGGAGTATGTGCGCGACGGCTATACCGGCAGAGAATTCGACTTTTATCAAGGCGCTTGAGTGCTTTGGGCGCGACCCCCATTGATCCTAGCCTGCGGCAAACTGCCCAAACTACTTACTCATCACACTACGCGATGCAACTGATTCAGCACACAGGCGCCCACTGGTGTGTATCACTACCGGAAGACTGGACGTTTCAGCGTGAAACGGGCGCGGGTGCTGCCTATTACGAGGCGGCCGACAGCAGCGCCGGTTTGTATATCGCGGTGTGGAATATTCATACAACCCAGCGGGACATTCAAGAGGTTTTGAGCGACTTTTCAGATGACGCTATCGCCGGCCTTAACGATCTGGCAGAACACCGCTGGTCGCATCAAAGCGTGCCGCTGGGCGAGGGCGACCTGCTGCTCGATAGCCAGGAAGCGGAGTACCACCACCGTGTCTTGCGGCGCATCATTGCTGAGTTACCGCTGGTGTTGAACGCCAGTTTTCACGACTATGCGTTCGCTGATGTGCCCCAGTCAAACGCGAGACTCGGTGCGTTACTACAGAGTTTGCGGTTGACATAGGAGCAACAACAGCTACGCCACGCCATTGACTCCCGCGAGCGTATTCGGGCTTATGTCAGGCTTGCGACTTCACAGCGAACCGGAACATCTTATGAAACTAA
>JAGOEM010000213.1 GCA_017997715.1 Ottowia sp. | reverse complement strand
CAGCAGCACCGCCAGGCTGTCGGGGTGGCCCGGCACCACCACCGGGTCCCCCTCCAGCACACCCAGGTCGATGCCCCGGGCCTGCGCCTGCGGCAGCACGGCGGTGATGCCGTCGCGCACCAGGGCCTGCAGGTCCACCGGCTGGGCGGGCTGGCCCTGGCCGGCCTGCGCCTCCTGGCGGGCCAGCACCAGCATCTGCTCGACCAGCGCAATCGCGCGGTCGATGCCCTGGTTCAGGCGCTGCACGGCGGCCTCCCGGGTAGCCTCATCACCCGTGCGGTCGGCCCGGCCCAGGGCGTGGGCCTGGAGCTTGAGGGCGGTCAGGGGCGAGCGCAGTTCATGCGCAGCGTCGGCCACAAAACTCTTCTGGGCCTCGAAGGCCCGCTGCACCCGGTCGAACAGCAGGTTCAGCTCCTGCACCAGCGGGCGCACCTCGTCGGGCAGGCCCTGGGTTTCGAGGGGCGAGAGGTCGTCGGCCGCCCGGCTGGCCACCTGCCGGCGCATGCGCTGCACGGGCGCCAGCGAGCGGCGGATGACCCAGGCCACCGCCAGCATCAGCAGCGGTGCCATCAACGCCAGTGGCCAGGTGGCGCGCCAGGCCATGGCGCGGGCACGGGCCTCGCGGGCGTCCATGTCCTGGGCGATCTGCACTGTCTGGAAGCGGTTCTGCACCGAATACACCCGGTAGCGGCTGCCCTCCACCCGCACGTCCGAAAAACCCAGCACCGCACGCGGCGGTAGGGCCGAACGCGCCGAGCGGTACAGCTGCACGCCGTCGGGCCCCCAGATCTGGATATACAGCTCGAAGCCATCACCCGAGTCGAAGGCCTCGGGCGCAATGCCCAGCGGCGCCGCCCCGCGCAGCGAGTTGGCCGTCTGCTGCAGGTAGTGGTCGAACATGGCATCGGCCTCGCGCAGCGCCCCCCGGTAGGACGTGGCTGCCAGCATCAGCGTGACCAGCAGCACGGCAGCCAGCAAAAAGGCCAGCAGGCGGCCCTTCAGCGAATGCCCGCTGGCGCCCAAACTCATTCCTTCGGCACCATGTAGCCTAGCCCTCGAACTGTCTGGATCAGCTCGCTGCCCAGCTTCTTGCGCACGCCGTGGATATAGACCTCCACCGCGTTGCTGCTGACCTCGTCCTTCCAGCTGAACATCTTTTCCTCCAGCTGGGCACGCGAGAACAGCACGCCCGGACGGGCCAGCAGCGGCTCCAGCACGGCCCATTCACGGGCCGACAGCGACACGGGCACGCCGTCGCGGGTGGCCTCGCGGGTGGCGGGGTTCAGGGCCACGCCGTGGTGCGAGAACACGGGCTCGATGGCCCCGGCATGGCGCCGGATCAGCGCCCGGATACGGGCCAGCAGTTCGTCGATGTCATAGGGCTTGAGCACGTAGTCGTCCGCCCCGGCGTCCAGCCCCGCCACGCGGTCTTCCACCGCATCGCGGGCCGTGGCCACCAGCACCGGCATCTGCTGGCGCCGCGCCCGCAGCTGGCGCAGCACCTCCAGACCGTCGCGCTTGGGCAGGCCCAGGTCGAGCAGCACCAGGTCGTACTGCTGCGCCCGCAGTGCCATGTCGGCCACCTCGCCGTCCTTGACCCAGTCAACGGCGTAGTGCTCGGCGCGCAGCACGTCCAGCAGGGTTTCGCCGATCATGGGGTCGTCTTCTACAAGCAGCAGGCGCATGGGGTGGAAGGGTTTTGGTTGAAGGCGATGAAATGCTATTTTTTATATAGCGCAAAACCATTCAAATACGTCGGTATGAAGCCATTTTGCGCGCAAATCATCATGCCACACCGAGCAGGGGCAACAAGGCCAACACATCGTCACGCGTGCGCCAGCGGCCAAAGGCCTGCTCGTCTTGCGCCCGCACGATGGGAAAGCTGTCGATGATGTAGGCCGCGTCATCGGCGCTCAGGCCATAGAGCCAGAAGAACACCGCATCCAGCCCGGCCAGGCGCGCGCGGCGCTCCTCGTCGTCCCACACAAATGGCGGCAACACTTCCCCCTTCGCATCCACATAGCCCAGGTCGCGCGCGAAAGGGGCCAGGTCGTGCGCGGTGTAGCTCAGCGCTAGCACCTGCGGCACCACGAAGTCGGCCACGCTGGGGTGGGCATGGTGGCCGTTCATGAGCTTGGCGCGGCGCATGGCGGAGACGAAGCGGCTGGGCAGGGGTTCAGCGAAGCGGGCGGGGGCGATCACTGGTAGCTGCTCTACCACAAACCAATTCAGATGCTGGCCTTGCACCTTCTGGCGTGCCACATAGTCGAAGGCCATCGCACTGAAATTGGCCAGCAACAGCGGCGCCAGTGCGGCATAGGCGGCTGCATCCAACCCCGCATCGGGGAGCAAAACAGGCAGTGTGTTGCCATAACCAGCAAGCGGCATGGCGGCGGCAATCATGGTTCTGGCGTTGGTGGGTGCCGTCACGTCCTTGTAGCCAATCGACCACTCGGGCACAACCAAGCCGGTGTCAGAGCGGCGAACGTGGTACTGCGGCACCGGATAACGGTCAGGCGCTTGCTTGGCGATGTTCGCAATGCTTTCGGGCTGCGCCGCGCGGTGCAGGTTCGCCGCATTCACCACCACGTCCGCCGCACGGTGGTCAAACATCTGCACCATCTTGCCCTCGTAAAGGGGCACCGCTTCATCCCCCGCCTTATTGCGCCAGCGGTTCAGCCCCACGGGCGCATAGCCCTGCGCCTGCAACTCCGTTGCTTTCAGGAACAGGTGGGAGTCGTTGGTCATGTGAAACATCGTTGCGTACTTCACCGGCCACGTCCGCACATCGGGCTGCTGCCCCAGCCCGGCGCTGACCGCACCTCGCTTCACCAGCACGGGGTGCCGCGCATACAGCGCCAGCGTGATATCGGCATCGCGCCGGCTGCGGAAGATGGGCGCCGCGCCGGTGTTGGGGTTCACGCGCTGGAAGTCTTCGGCGGTGAGCCGCAGCACGCGGGCTGGGTCATCGAGCTCGGCCAACTGGTGCAGGTAGAAGGCACAGCGCGTTTCGCTGAAGCGGCGTTGCTCGCCACCGAACACCAGTGCGCAGAACTTGAAGCTCGCATGCACGTCCGGGAAGAAAACCTTGCGGTTCTCGAAATCGAACAGGGCACCCAGTCGCCCCATGGCCGAGATGCTGCGGAAGAAGGCCGACGCACCCTTGTCCGCCGCAATGCCGCTGGGCGTGAGCAGCGCCACCAGCCCGCCGGGGGCCGCCAGCGCCTGCGCGCGCTCCACAAACAGGCTGTACAGGTTGACGTCGCCACCGCCCAGCAGCGGGTAGTCGCCGCTGCCCAGCTTGCCGTTGCTCAGCACGCGGGCGTTGGCTTCGGCGCTCTCGGTGGCGTCGGCGTAGCTTTGCCACAGCGGCGATTTTTTGTCGCGCTGTTCGTTGATGAGCCGTTTGCGGTCGGCCGCGCGCGCTTGCGACGCGATGCCGATATGGCGCTCGGCGAACCATTCCACCTCTTGCAGCTTAATGCGGTCCCACGGCGGGTTACCGACGATGGCGTCGAAGCCGCCGCTGCCGTCGGAGCCGAACACGGTGGGGAAGCTGGTCCACCAGTGGAAGAAGGTTTCGCGCGCGGCCAGCGCGCGCGCGCGTGCCATCAGGGCGTTGGCCGCTTGCGTGGCCGCGTCCTTGCCGTCGAGTGCGCCGGTACCCAGCACGGTGACCAGGTTGTGGCCGGGGTCGAGCAGGCGCACCAGGCCCTGCAAGGTGGCGTCGCCCTCGTCGCCCAGGCTTTTCAGCAACTTGGGCAGCTTGCTCACCTTGTCCACCGGCCAGCCGGGCACCAACCAGCGCATGGCGCGCCAGAAGTCGAGCACCGCGTGGATGGGCGCCACCTGTTCGGCGGCGCTGTGCGCCAGCGCCTTGGACAGCTGCGCCTCGCCGATGTCAGCATCGGTCAGGTCGGCCACCTGGGCGATGTTTTTGGCAGCCTGGGTGAGCCGGTCGAACTCGCTTTTGAGTAACAGCGAGCCGAGTTGCTGCAGGCTGCGCTGCACCTCGGGCAGGCGCTCGCCGTGCAGGCTGTCGCCGCAGCGCAGGTGGTGATCCAGAAAGCTCAGCGGCGCACCCACGGTGAAGGTGTGCAGCCACAGCGCGGTCTTGGCCAGCTCAACCGCCATGGGGTTCTTGTCGACTCCGAAGATGGCCTTTTTCAGGATCATGCGGCGCACGATGTGGCGGTCGTCCAGCTGCTCGTCGGTCACGCTCCAGCCGTGTTCTTGGGCTGTGGTCTTGATGCTGCGGCGGATGTCGGCGATGCGCGCCACCAGCGGGCTAAGCCATGGCCGCCCGCTCTCGACCAAGTGCGCGGCCCAGGGCTGTTCGATCACGCGCTGGGTGGCTGTGTTGATGGCTTCGAGCACGCGGTCAGCCAGGTCGTCGACCAGCGCCACCAGGAAGTGGCCACTGCCCATGGCGGGGTCGCAAATCTTGAGTTCGAGCAGGCGGCTAGCCGGGTCGACGGCGTCGAGCGCGTCCCAGTCGCCAGGGTTCAGCGAGCCCTTCTTCTTGAGTTTGGTGAGGTGGGCCTCGAACTTCTGCATGCGCTCGTGGGCCAGCAGGCCCACCGATTCGCGCAGGATCAGGCGCACCAGGTCGTCGTGCGTGTAGTAGCTGCCCGACACCTTGCGCGCAAAGCTGGCGGGCTGCGCGGTGACGCGGTTGATTTCGGGCTTGTCCTTGTAGTCGTCTTTCGCCTGAACCTCGTGCACCAGCGTGTATTCGAGCAGGCGCTCGTAGATGCCACCCAGGTGCGACACAGAGAGGTCGCGGTAGTTGATCCAGCCGCGCAGCAGCTCTTCGGTGCGGCGCGAGAGGGCGTCGATGATGGGCGCCATCACCTTGTCGGGCACGTTGGTGCGTTCGAGCAGCGGGGCGCGCTCGCGTGCGAACAGTCCGCCGTTGTAGGCCGGCATGCCGATGTCGTCGTCGCCGGTGTTGATCAGGCCGAACACGCCCCGCAACGCGAGCCAGATCTTGGGCATGGTGCTGGAGAAGGTGCCGGCTGCGTCCACCTTGTCACGCACCTCTTCGCGGATGCGGCGCACGCTGTACGGCGCATAACGCGCGTCGCGCACGGGCAGCAGGTTGCGGTCTTCGGCGTAGAACAGGAATAACAGGCGGTACAGCAGCACCAGCGCGGCTTCGCGCACCTCGTCGAGGTAGTCGGGTGTGAACTGCGGTCGCGTGAACTGGCCGTAGCCGACCTTGTGGCTTTGCGCTTGCAGGTCGCCGCGCGCCAGCGCGTCGGCCAGTTGCGGAAAGACCTCGCCGAACACCCGCGCGCCCAGGTCTTGCGACACCTTTTCCTCATACAGCCGCGCTTCGTTGAGCGCGAAGGCATGCAGGCTGCGGCCCGCGTTGTCCCAGTCTTGCGGCAAGAAAGCGCCACGGTGGAACATCAGCCAGAACAGGCGCAGGGCGTGCGTGGCGTCGAAGTCGTCAAAGTCGGTCTGGATGCCGGGCACCTGAAGCGCGGCGGCCAGGTTGACCTCAAAAAACTCTTCGGAACGCGAGCGGGCGTCTTGCCAGTAAAGCCGCCAGACGGCGCCGTTGGTTAGCATGCCCCACTTGATGGCGCGGTCGGATGCCACGTCCACGCGGCTGAGGTAGCGCAGCATTTGTGAACTGGGCGCGTCGGGGTCGAAGGCTTCGCTCGCATCTCCCCGGTCGAGCGGGCGCAGCCAACGCTTGGCCTCGAGGATGGCGATGCCGTGGCGGTAGCGCCGGTCGTCCTTGCTTTCGGCCACGGCCAGTGCCTTCTTTGCGCTGTCGGCAAACAGCAGGCAGTCGGGCACGGATTCGCGGCCCTTGGGGTCGGAGTTGACCTGGGGCAGCGTGTCGTCGCCCCAGCCCAGCGCAGCCAGAAC
>JAGOEM010000212.1 GCA_017997715.1 Ottowia sp. | reverse complement strand
AGCTAGTGAATTTGCTCCATAGTACATATCGAGCCCATCAAACTCGCGCTCTCCATCATCGTATTTGACTTTGAAAGTTAACTCCATTTGTATACCTTTTCAACAATTCGATTTCGACATGCCTAACTAGATTTAGACGACGGCCATCTTAGACCGCGCGGTCTGATAAGACAACACGCTTGCTCCATCTTTGATGGAAAACACTGAGCACCGTCTGTTTAGGCAAACCTAAAATTTCACGGATGAACTCGGATCATTCGTCCGGCTCGGCCCCTGCAGGTCCGACCCAACCCAAGTTACTGGAGCGCATGCGCATTCATCTCCGTACGCGGCACTACAGCATCCGCACCGAGCAGGCCTATATCGATTGGGCGCGGCGCTTTATTTTGTTTCATGGCAAGCGGCATCCGCAGGATATGGGCGCAACGGAGGTGGAGGCGTTTTTGAGCCATCTGGCGGTGCAGCGCCAAGTGTCTGCCTCTACACAGAATCAGGCCAAAGCGGCGTTGCTTTACCTCTACAAACAGGTGCTTGGGACAGATTTACCTTGGTTGGGTGAGGTGGTGCAGGCCAGGCAGGCGCGCCGCCTGCCGGTGGTGCTGACACCTTCCGAGGTCCGCGAGTTGTTGTTGCATGTGGATGGCACGGCGGGCCTGGTGGCGCAGTTGCTGTATGGCACCGGCATGCGGCTTCTGGAGGCGCTGCGCCTGCGGGTCAAGGATGTCGAGTTTGCGCGGCGTGAAGTGCTGGTGCGCGAAGGCAAGGGCAACAAGGACCGCGTGACGGTGCTGCCTGAAAACCTCATCGGGCCGTTGCAAGCGCAAATGCACAAGGCCCGCACGCTGCACCAGAAAGATCTGGACGCAGGCTTGGGCCACGTCTATCTGCCGCACGCGCTGGCCGTGAAGTACCCGGAGGCGGACCGCAGTTGGGCGTGGCAGTATGTCTTTCCGTCTCCCGTGCGCGCGCTGGATCCGCGCCCAGATGCGCGCACCGGCGAGGCAATGGAGCGGCGGCACCACGTGTATCCCGAGTCGGTTCAGCGCGCTGTGCGTGAGGCGGCGCGGCGCGCGGGCTTCGACAAGCCGGTCAGCCCGCACGTGCTGCGGCATTCGTTCGCCACGCACCTGCTGCAAGCGGGTTACGACATCCGCACGGTGCAGGAGCTACTGGGCCATACAGACGTGAGCACCACCATGATTTACACGCACGTGCTGAACAAGGGTGGGCGGGGCATCCTGAGTCCGCTGGATGCGCTGTAGCAGTGAATTCGGACTGAAACGGGCCGCTGCGCTTGCTGCAAAAGCGCTGGCAGCTACTTAAACAATAGCGGACCGAGTGCGCTCACCCCCCAAACACCTTCCCCGGATTCATGATGTTGTCCGGATCCAGCGCCTGTTTGATCGTGCGCATCATCCCCACCGCGCCTTCGCCCGCCTCATCGCGCAAAAAGCCCATCTTGTGCAGCCCTACGCCGTGTTCGCCGGTGCAGGTGCCATCCATGGCGATGGCGCGGGCCACCAGTTGGTGGTTCAGCGCTTCGGCGGTGGCGCGTTCTTCGGGGTTGTCGGGGTCGATGAGGTAGCCGAAGTGGAAGTTGCCGTCGCCGACGTGGCCGACCAGAAAGTAGGGGATGCCGCTGGCGTCGGCTTCGGCCACGGAATCGAGCAGGCAGTCGGCCAGGCGGCTGATGGGCACGCAGGTGTCTGTGCTGATGGCGCGGCAGCCGGGCTTGCTTTGCACGGCGGCAAAGTAGGCGTTGTGTCGCGCGGTCCACAGGCGGGTGCGTTCTTCGGGGGTGTCGGCCCATTCAAAGTCGGCGCCCTGGTGGTCGCTGGCGATGTCTTGCACGGTTTCGGCCTGCTCTTTCACGCTGGCGGGCGTGCCGTGGAATTCCATCAGCAGCATGTGCTGTTCGCGCAGGTTCAGCTTGGCGTAGCGGTTGACGATGCCGACGGTGTGCGCGTCGATCAGCTCGACCCGCGCAATGGGCACGCCCAGCTGGATGATCTGGATGACGGTGTTGACGGCGTCGGCAATGGTGGGAAAGCTGCAGATGGCGGCGGATACGGCCTCGGGCAGCGGGTACAGCTTGAGGCTGACTTCGGTGATGACGCCCAGCGTGCCTTCGCTGCCGACAAACAGGCGGGTCAGGTCATAGCCGGCGCTGCTCTTTTTGGCGCGGGTGCCGGTGTGGATGATTTCGCCCTGCGCGGTGACGACCTTCAGCGCCAGCACGTTTTCGCGCATGGTGCCGTAGCGCACGGCGTTGGTGCCGCTGGCGCGGGTGGCGGTCATGCCGCCCAGGCTGGCGTCGGCGCCGGGGTCGATGGGGAAGAACAGGCCGGTGCTTTTCACCTCGTCGTTCAGCTGCTTGCGGGTGACGCCGGGTTGCACGGTCACCGTGAGGTCTTCGGCGTTGACGCTCAGCACCTGGTTCATGCGGCTCACATCCAGGCTGATGCCGCCTTGCACGGCCAGCAGATGGCCTTCCAGCGACGAACCCACGCCGTAGGGAATGACGGGCACCTTGTACTGCGCGCACAGTTTGACGGCGTCTTGCACGTCGGGCGTGCTTTCGGCAAACACCACGGCGGCGGGCGGCGGCACGGTGGTGAAGGCGGATTCGTCGCGCCCGTGCTGTTCGCGCACCGCCAGCGCTTCTGAAAACTGCGCGCCAAAGCGGGCTTTGAGGGCATCCATCAAGGCGGCGGGCACGGCGCGTTGGTGCACTTCAGGCGCGATGTGGGCAAGCTGCGTGGGGGCGTTCATGGCGCAAATCCTGTGGGGTGGTGGTGGCACCAGTTTACGGCGATTGGGTAGCGCTGGGGTGGTGGGCGGTGGTGGTGCGGACCGTATGTCATAAGTATAAAAACAGTAGCTGCTTGCGCTTATTTGGCGTGCGCTGGCGGGCGATTTGGCTTAAATATGAGGGCGCGGCCAGCGGCTGCGTGCGGGGCTCAGGCCGCAGCGCCGCCAGCGGTGCGGGCGCGCGCCTGCTCCAGCTGCTGGCGCGATCGCGCCACCTCGTCGCGCAACCAGCTTTGCAGCGCCAGCAGGGGCGGCCAGTCGCTCAGTTCTTCGCGCCAGGCCAGCCAGAAGACGGACGGGTCAAAGCCGTGAACCTCGTGCGAATCCGGCAGCGCCTGCGGTGCCAGTTGCACCAGCCGGCCCTCCAGCAGTGCGTCGGCGGCCAGCAAGTCGCGCACCAGGCCGATGCCCACATCGGCCTCCATCGCTTGCAGCAGCAAGGCCGCGTCGTTGAACGATGCCACGGGGTTGATGGCGGGCAGCGGGCTGGCGCCCGCCCGGCTGAACCAGTCGCGCCACATCGTGGCACTGCACAGCAGCGGCTCGCGCGCGATGGCGGGCCAGCCAGCGCCCGCCACGCGCCGCGCTGCGGCAGGCGAACCCAGCACCACCTTGGGCGACTGAATCAGCGGCTCGGCGCGCAGCCCGCGCCACTGGCCGGTGCCCAGGCGGATGGCGGCGTGCAGCCCCTCCTGGCGCAAGTCGGCCATCTGCATGGAGGCCGTCAGCTCCAATCGCAAATCGGGGTGCGCGGCGCGCCAGCGGCCCATGCGCGGCATCAGCCAGCGCTGCGCGAACGAGGGCAGCACGGCCACCCGCAGCACGGGCTGGGCATCCAGCGCCAGGCGCGCTGCCTCTTGTCGCGCCTCTGCCAGCATGGCCAGCGCGCCGCGCGATGCGTCCAGCAGGCGCTGGCCCGCCGGCGTCAGCGCCAGCCCGCGCCCCTGCCGCGCAAACACGGCAAAGCCCAGCCGCTCTTCCAGCAGTCGAATCTGCTGGCTGATGGCGCTGTGCGTCAGGTGCAGCGCCTCGCCCGCGGCGCGCATGCTGCCGGCATCGGCCACGGCGGCGAAGGTGGGCAACACATCCAGCGGCAGCGGTTTGGTGGTGGGCATGGGGGGTAAGTGGTAAGCGTGGCTAACCAATCAGGTCAAAAACCATCGGTTGTGCGTGCAGATTGGTCAGCCTAATCTACCAGTCTTGATTGTTCACGCCAAGCGCCCACCATGCCGAGCACCTGCTCCACCCACGCCGCCCCCGCCGCCCGCCACGACACGTGGGAACGCGCCCTGCGCGCGCTGGCGCGCGGCATGCTGCGCCTGGCGGCCGTGCACGCGCAGCGGCGGCAGCAGCGCGCACGCCGCCAGCAGGTGCTGCAAGCCCGCGCCGCCCGGCTGGCCCAGCGCGCCGATGCGGCGGCGCTGCGGCGTGACTTGGCGCGCCAGCTGAGCCCCGCGCTGCGGCGCGATCTGGGGCTTTGATGTGCTGGGTGCAGCGGCACAGCGGCACAGCGGCGCATGGGGCCTTGGGCGCTTGGTTTGGCCGTGCTTTAAGGCGGCGCTGACCAAGTCCTGTGCGCGCATCGCGTGCCTGGCTGCGGGTGGTCTGCGGCCCAGTCGCCTGCAGGGCGCGCCGCACTGCAAGGGTTCATTCGTGATCGCCTTTGACCCTTCAATCTAAGGGTTGCGGGGGCTTCAACAGGCCCGGCCCGAACGGCGTTGGGCTACTAGAAGGCCGGATCAACTCGGCGATGCGGCACGCATGAACGCAAGCCGCAGCGCTTGCCGGCACCTTCGCGCACCCTCACGCACACATTCGCAAGACCGTGAACCGCCGCAGGCAGCAAGGCCGCGCACGCACCCTTCGTTCAGCGCCACCGCGGCCAGCGCAGCGCGTTCTACACTGGCTGGCCCTCGCCACCGATCCGTTTAAGCCCCGCATGCCCGACCGTTACGCCGTCATCGGCCACCCCATCGCCCACAGCAAATCGCCGCTGATTCATGGCCTGTTCGCCCAGGCCACGGGGCAGGACATGACCTATGGGCTGATCGACGGCGGCGCGGGCGAAGGCGGCTTTGCGCAGGCACTGGCCGACTTTCGCGCTGCCGGCGGGCGCGGGCTGAACGTCACCCTGCCCTTCAAACTGCAAGCCCTGGCCGCCGCCGACGAAGCCAGCGAAGACGCCCGCCTGGCCGGCGCCGCCAACGCCCTGCGCTTTGAAGCCGGCCGCACCGAAGCGCGCAATTTCGACGGCATTGGCCTGGTGCGCGACATCACCCACAACCTGGGCGTGCCGCTGACCGGCCGCCGCGTGCTGGTGCTGGGCGCCGGTGGTGCCACGCGCGGCGCGCTGCTGCCCATCGCGCGCGCCGGGGCGGCGCACATCACCATCGCCAACCGCACCGCCGACAAGGCGCAGGCGCTGGCGCAAGAACTGGCCCCGCACTGCGGCGCCGCCGCGTTGCACGGCGGCGGGTTCGATGCGCTGGCTGGTGCGCAGGCGTTTGACGTGCTCATCAACGCCACCTCCGCCAGCCTGAGCGGCGAAGCGCCGCCCGTGCCGCCACAGGCTTTTGCGCCCCACGCCCTGGCCTACGACATGGTCTACGGCAAGGGCTTGACGCCCTTTCTGCGCGGCGCCCAGGCCGCAGGCGTAACCCGCGTGGCCGACGGCGTGGGCATGCTGGTCGAACAGGCGGCCGAAGCCTTTGCCTGGTGGCGCGGCGTGCGCCCAGACACGCGCGAAGCGCTGGCGCGGCTGACGGTGCCGCTGGTTTGATGTAATGGCGGCCATGAACATCCTCGTCCTGCACGGCATCAACCTCAACATGTTCGGCCAGCGCGACCCGGCCCAGTACGGCACCGCCACGCTGGCCGATATCGACGCGGCCCTGGGCGCACTGGCGGCCGAGCTGGGCGTGGCGGTGGAATGCTTTCAGACCAACCACGAAGGCGCCATGTGCGAGCGCATTCACCAGGCGCACCGCGATGGCGTGAACGCCGTCGTCATCAACGCCGGCGCGTGGACGCACACCAGCGTGGCCATACGCGACGCGCTGGCCATCCTGAAAAGCCCCATCGTCGAAGTGCACATGAGCAACATCCATGCGCGCGAGCCGTTCCGCCACCAGT
>JAGOEM010000052.1 GCA_017997715.1 Ottowia sp. | reverse complement strand
GCAGTGGAGCGGTTGCTGGGCATTGAGGTGCCGATTCGCGCCCAGTACATCCGTGTGATGTTCTCGGAAATCACGCGCGTGCTGAACCACCTGATGTGGCTGGGCTCGCACGGCAACGACTGCGGTTCGTCCACCATGCTGGTGTACACCTTCCGTGAGCGTGAAGACCTGTTCGATGTGTACGAAGCGGTGTCGGGCGCGCGCATGCACGCGGCGTATTTCCGTCCGGGCGGCGTGTACCGGGATCTGCCGGACACCATGCCGCAGTATCGCTACAGCAAGATTCGCAGCCCCAAGGCGCTCGATGAACGCAACCGCAACCGCAAGGGCTCGTTGCTTGACTTCATCGAAGACTTTGTCAAACGCTTTCCGCGCCATATCGACGAGTACGAAACGCTGCTGACCGACAACCGTATCTGGAAGCAAAGAACGGTCGGCATCGGCGTAGTTACTGCGGAGCGTGCTCTCAATTTGGGACTGACGGGCCCCATGTTGCGGGGTTCTGGTGTGGCCTGGGACCTGCGCAAGAAGCAGCCCTACGAGGTCTACGACCAGATGGACTTCGATATTCCGGTGGGCAAGACCGGCGACACCTACGATCGTTACCTGGTGCGGGTGCAGGAGATGCGCGAATCCAACCGCATCATTCAGCAGTGCGTCAGCTGGTTGCGCGCCAATCCTGGTCCAGTGATTGTCGAAAACCACAAGGTCGCCCCGCCTTCGCGTGAAGCGATGAAGACCAACATGGAAGAGCTGATTCACCACTTCAAGCTCTTCACCGAAGGCATGCACGTGCCCGAGGGCGAGGCCTACGCGGCGGTCGAGCATCCGAAAGGCGAGTTCGGCATCTACATGGTGAGCGACGGTGCCAACAAGCCCTATCGAATGCGCATTCGCGCGCCGGGGTTTGCGCACCTGGCTGCGCTCGACGAAATTGGCAGGGGGCATATGTTGGCCGACATCGTCGCCATCATCGGCACCCTGGACATCGTGTTTGGAGAGATCGATCGATGAGTGCCCAAGCCTCTACCGTGATCGCCGCGCCACTTTCAGACGCAACGCGCGAGCGCTTTGCGCGCGAAGTCGCCAAGTACCCCGCAGGGCAGCAGCAATCTGCCGTGATGGCCTGCCTGTCGATCGTGCAGCAAGAGCAAGGCTGGGTCAGCCCCGAGAGCGAAGTTGCGATTGGCGCTTACCTGGACATGCCGCCGATCGCCGTGCACGAAGTCACGACGTTCTACAACATGTACAACCAGCGGCCGGTGGGCCGCTTCAAGCTGGCAGTCTGCACCAATCTGCCGTGCCAGCTGCGCGGCGGCGCACAGGCGCTGGAATACCTTGAGCAAAAGCTGTCGCTCAAGCCGGGTGAAACCAGTGCGGATGGTCGTTTTTCACTGCAGCAGTGCGAATGCCTGGGCGCCTGTGCCGATGCGCCCGTGATGTTGGTCAATGACCGCACGATGTGCAGTTTCATGAGCGACGACAAGCTGCGGCAGTTGGTCGACGGCCTCAATCAGGCGGAGGGCGGCCAATGAACGCATCTCAAGTTCTGTCGCAATTTGCCGCCACGGGCGTGCAAACCTGTTTTCATGGGCGACACATCAATCCGCAGATTTATGCGGACCTGGATGGCACCAACTGGCACCTGAAGGATTACGAGGCGCGCGGCGGCTATCAGGCGCTGCGCAAGATCTTGGGCAAGGATGGTGGCGCTGGATTGACGCAGGATCAGGTGATCGCCACCGTCAAGGAATCCGCTTTGCGCGGCCGCGGCGGCGCAGGCTTCCCCACGGGGCTGAAATGGAGCTTCATGCCCCGCCAGTTCCCAGGGCAGAAGTACCTGGTCTGCAATTCGGACGAGGGTGAGCCAGGTACCTGCAAGGATCGCGACATCCTGATGTTCAACCCGCACATCGTGATCGAAGGCATGGCGATTGCCGCCTTCGCCATGGGCACGAGCGTGGGCTACAACTACATCCACGGCGAAATTTTCCAGGTCTACGAACGCTTCGAAGCCGCGCTGGACGAAGCGCGCGCTGCGGGCTACCTGGGCGACAGCGTTCTGGGCAGCGGTTTCAGCTTCCAGTTGCATGCCCACCATGGATTTGGTGCGTACATCTGCGGCGAAGAAACCGGTCTGCTGGAATCGCTGGAAGGCAAAAAGGGGCAGCCGCGCTTCAAGCCGCCTTTCCCGGCCAGCTTTGGCATGTATGGCAAGCCGACCACGATCAACAACACCGAGACTTTTGCTGCGGTGCCCTGGATCATCCGCAACGGCGGTCAGGCTTACCTGGAATGCGGCAAGCCGAACAACGGTGGCACCAAGATCTACTCGGTCAGTGGCGACGTGGAATTGCCCGGCAACTTTGAAGTGCCGATGGGCACACCGTTTTCCAAGCTGTTGGAGCTGGCGGGCGGTGTGCGCAAAGGGCGTCAGCTCAAGGCGGTGATTCCCGGGGGGTCTTCTTCCCCCGTGCTGCCAGCTTCGATCATCATGGACTGCACCATGGACTACGACAGCATTGCCAAAGCTGGCTCGATGCTCGGTTCCGGCGCGGTCATCGTGATGGACGATACCCGTTGCATGGTGAAGTCGCTGCAGCGGCTGTCCTATTTCTACATGCATGAGTCCTGCGGCCAGTGCACGCCGTGCCGTGAAGGTACGGGGTGGTTGTGGCGAATGGTCGACCGCATCGAAAAAGGCGAAGGTCGCCCGAGTGACATGGAGTTGCTGGACTCTGTCGCGGGCAACATCATGGGCCGCACGATTTGTGCGCTGGGCGACGCAGCGGCGATGCCGGTGCGCGGCATGCTGAAACATTTCCGACATGAGTTTGAACACCACATCGAGCACAAGCGCTGTGTGGTGCCGGCTTACGTCTGAGACTGCCTGAAAGAGTCGACATGGTTGAAATCGAGATTGATGGCAAGAAGGTAGAGGTGCCCGAGGGCAGCATGGTGATGCATGCTGCCGACAAGGCCGGCACCTACATCCCGCATTTCTGCTATCACAAGAAACTGTCCATTGCGGCCAACTGCCGCATGTGCCTGGTGGATGTGGAAAAGGCGCCCAAGGCCATGCCTGCCTGTGCCACGCCCGTGACGCAGGGCATGATCGTCCGCACACAAAGCAACAAGGCGGTGGATGCACAGAAATCCGTGATGGAGTTTCTGCTCATCAATCACCCGCTGGATTGCCCGATCTGCGATCAGGGCGGCGAGTGCCAGCTTCAGGATCTGGCCGTCGGCTATGGCGGTTCCGCCTCGCGCTACGAAGAAGAAAAGCGCGTGGTGTTCCACAAGGACATCGGCCCGCTGATCTCCATGGAGGAGATGGCCCGCTGCATCCATTGCACCCGCTGCGTGCGCTTTGGGCAGGAAGTCTCCGGCATCATGGAGCTGGGCATGGTCAACCGCGGCGAACACGCGGAAATCACCACCGTGGTGGGCGATACCGTCGACTCCGAGCTGTCGGGCAACATGATCGACATCTGCCCGGTCGGCGCCTTGACCAGCAAGCCTTTCCGCTACAGCGCCCGGACCTGGGAGCTGTCGCGCCGCAAGAGCGTGAGCCCGCACGATTCGACGGGCGCCAACCTGATCGTTCAGGTCAAGAACAACAAAGTCATGCGCGTGGTGCCGCTCGAAAACGAAGCGGTCAACGAGTGCTGGATCGCCGACCGCGACCGCTTCTCGTACGAGGCGCTCAATTCCGATCAACGCCTCACCAAGCCGATGCTCAAGCAAGGCGGCGAGTGGAAAGAGGTGGATTGGGCGACCGCGCTGGAATACGTGGCGACAGGCCTGAACCACATCAAGTCGGAGCACGGTGCGTCCAGCATCGGCGCGCTGGTCAGCCCGCACAGTACGGTGGAAGAGTTGTATCTGGCCGGCCAGCTGGTTCGCGGCCTGGGCAGCGACAACATCGACTATCGCCTGCGCCACACCGAGTTCACGCAAACCGAGGGTGCGCATTGGCTGGGCATGCCGATCGCGGCATTGTCCGAGTTGCAATCCGTGTTGGTGGTGGGCAGCAACCTGCGCAAAGATCACCCGCTGTTTGCACAACGAATTCGGCAGTCCGCGCGCAATGGGGCTGCGGTGACAGCTATCACTTCAGTAGCAATGCTGAGCGGAGAGCACGCCTGGGCCATGCCGATCGCGGCGCAGTCGCTGGGCGAGCCCGAGGATTGGCTGCGCCTGTTGTCCAACGTGGCCGCAGCGCTGGCCAAGGCACAAGGCGTCGCGGCGCCGGTCGATGGCGAAGCTACGCCTGAAGCGGAGGCCATCGCCAAGTTGCTGGCTTCCGGCGAACGCAAGGCCATCCTGCTGGGCAACCTGGCGGCGCACCATCCCAACGCCTCTTCGCTGTTGGCGCTGTGCCAATGGCTGGGCAGCCAGACGGGTGCAACGGTGGGTTACCTGACCGAAGCCGCCAACACCGTGGGCGCGAAGCTGGTGGGGGCCGTGCCAGGCCGGGGCGGTCTGAACGCTGCGCAAATGCTGGCTGGTGGCCTGAAGGCCGCGCTGCTGCTCAACTGCGAGCCCGGCCAGGACACCTCGTTGCCCATGCAGGGCTGCGACATGGTGGTCACCTTGAGCCCCTTCAAAGCCAACCTGGACATCAGCGACGTGCTGCTGCCCATCGCACCGTTCAGCGAAACGTCGGGCACTTTCGTGAACGCCGAAGGCCGTGTGCAGAGCTTCCATGCCGTGGTTCGCCCGCTGGGCGACACACGTCCAGCGTGGAAAGTCTTGCGCGTGCTGGGCGACATGCTCGGCGTTGTTCAGCCGCCGTATGAATCGTCACAAGAAGTGCTGGGTCAGGCATTGGGTGGCGCAGGTGCGCAGGTGGATCGCTCGCGCCTCAGCAACCTGACGGGTGCCGGCGTTCGTGCGCGGCTGGAGCCAGTGGACATCAAGCCAGTGGGTATCTATCAGCTGGATGGCATCGTGCGCCGCGCCGCTTCTTTGCAAATGACGGCCGATGGGCGCCAGGGAGCCGACGCATGATCGACTGGCTATATCAATTCGGTCTAAACCTCATCGCCGCTGGCTGGTGGACGGGCGCTGCCTGGCCTGTGCTCTGGATCTTGATCAAGATCGTCGTGGTGGTGCTCCCGTTGATGGGCGCGGTGGCCTATCTGACTTTGTGGGAGCGCAAGCTGCTCGGTTGGATGCAGGTCCGCCACGGCCCCAACCGCGTGGGTCCCCTGGGTTTGCTGCAGCCGATCGCCGATGCGGTGAAGCTGCTGACCAAGGAAATCATTCGCCCCACGGCGGCGTCCAAAGGGTTGTTTTTCCTGGGGCCACTGCTGGCCATCATGCCGGCCTTGGCCGCCTGGGTGGTCATTCCATTTGGGCCTGATCTTGCGCTGGCCAACGTCAATGCCGGCCTGCTGCTGGTGATGGCCATTACCTCGATCGAGGTGTATGGCGTGATCATTGCCGGCTGGGCATCCAACTCGAAATATGCGTTTCTGGGCGCGCTGCGCGCCTCCGCGCAGATGGTCAGCTACGAAATCGCCATGGGCTTTTGCTTCCTCGTCGTCCTGATGGTCGCCGGCAGCATGAACCTGACCGAGATCGTCCTGTCGCAGGGCAGGGGCCAGTTTGCTGACATGGGGCTCAGCGTGCTGTCCTGGAACTGGCTGCCTTTGCTGCCGATCTTCATCGTCTACCTGATCTCTGGCGTCGCAGAGACCAACCGCCATCCGTTCGATGTGGTTGAGGGCGAGGCCGAGATCGTGGCGGGCCACATGGTCGAGTATTCGGGCATGGGTTTCGCGGTCTTCTTCCTGGCCGAATACGCCAGCATGTGGCTGGTGTCGATCCTTGCAGTGGTGATGTTCCTGGGGGGCTGGCTGTCGCCGATCGCCGCGTTGGATTTCATCCCCGGATGGATCTGGCTGGGCCTGAAAACGTTTGCAGTGGTGTCGATGTTCATCTGGATTCGCGCCACCTTCCCGCGCTTCCGTTACGACCAGATCATGCGTCTGGGCTGGAAGATCTTCATTCCAGTGACCTTGTTCTGGCTGGTGTTGGTGGGCGCTTGGCTCTTCAGCCCCTGGAACATCTGGCATTGATCGAACGGCACAGGACTCTCACCATGGCATCCCTAGCTGCTTCACCTTTTTCCTTCAAGGACTTCCTCAAGAGCTTCATGCTCGTGGAGTTACTCAAAGGCATGGCGCTGACCGGTCGCTACGCCTTCGCGCGCAAAGTCACCGTTCAGTATCCCGAAGAAAAGACACCGTTGTCGCCCCGATTCCGTGGCCTGCACGCGCTGCGCCGTTATGAAAACGGCGAAGAACGTTGCATCGCCTGCAAGCTGTGCGAAGCGGTGTGCCCGGCGGTGGCCATCACCATCGAAGCCGGTGTGCGCGAAGACGGTTCGCGCCGCACGACGCGCTACGACATCGATCTGACCAAGTGCATCTTCTGCGGATTCTGTGAAGAAAGCTGTCCGGTGGATTCCATCGTCGAAACGCCGATCTTTGAATACCACGGCGAAAAGCGCGGTGACCTGTACTTCACCAAAGACATGTTGTTGGCCGTGGGCGACCGGTACGAACCCGAGATCGCGGCGACCAAGGCTGCGGACGCCAAGTACCGCTGAGTCATTGGGCACCCACGAAGACAAGAGCCATGGACGCCAAGACTGCATTTTTCTATCTCTTTGCCCTGGTGATGCTGTTCGCAGCATTCCGGGTGGTGACGGCCCGCAACCCTGTGCATGCGGTGCTGTTCCTGATGCTCACCTTTTCGCAGGCCGCCGGTATCTGGCTGCTGCTCAAGGCTGAGTTCCTGGCCATCGTCCTGGTGCTGGTGTACCTGGGCGCGGTGATGGTGCTGTTCCTCTTCGTCGTGATGATGTTGGACATCCACATCGATGCACTGCGACAAGGCTTTTGGCGCCACTTTCCGCTGGCGCTCGGGATTGGTGGCGTCATCTCTCTGGAAATGGCCGTTGTGTTGTTCGGCGGTTTCCGCGCCGGTGACGCGCCCCTGGTGCCAGAGACGGTCACCAATGCGGCCGGTCAGGTGGTGCAGTATTCCAATACCCAGGCCTTGGGCACGGTGCTGTACACCCAGTATCTGTATCCGCTTGAGATCGCTGCCGTGATTCTGCTGGTGGCGATGATCACCGCCATTGGACTGACCCTGCGTGAACGCAAGGACACGAAGAAAGTGGACGCATCGCGCCAGGTTCGTGTGCGTGCGCGGGACCGCATGGAAGTGGTGAAACTCAACGCGACACAGGCGCCTGCGCCGGTGGTCGACGTGGTCGTCGCCGAGGAGCCCAAGAAATGACTGTGACTCTGGCGCACTACCTGACGCTCGGCGCAATTCTGTTCGCGCTGTCGGTCGTCGGTATCTTTCTGAACCGCAAGAACTTGATCGTGCTGCTGATGGCGATCGAGCTGATGCTGCTTGCCATCAACCTGAACTTCGTGGCTTTTTCCCATTACCTGGGTGACATCCACGGTCAGGTGTTCGTGTTCTTCATCTTGACGGTGGCGGCCGCCGAATCCGCCATTGGGCTGGCCATCTTGATGCTCTTGTTCCGCAACAAGTCGAGCATCAATGTCGATGAACTCAATTCGCTGAAGGGCTAACGAGAACAATGAGTCAGACCCTTTCAGCCGCTAGCCTGATTGCGGTGCCGTTGGCGCCGCTTGCAGGTTCACTGCTCGCCGGCATTCTGGGTACCGCCTTTGGCGGTAATCGCATCGGCCGAGTGGCATCGCATACCGCCACCATCCTGGGCGTGTTCGTCGCATTCGTCATTTCAGCAATGACGCTGTGGAGCGTGATCGTCCACGGGGCGTACTTCAATCAGACGCTCTATGAGTGGATGACGGTGGGCACGCTGAAGATGGAGGTCGGCTTTCTTGTCGACAGCCTGACCGCGATGATGATGTGCGTGGTGACCTTCGTGTCCTTGATGGTTCACATCTACACCATCGGCTACATGGCGGATGACGACGGGTACGACCGTTTCTTCTCCTACATTTCCCTGTTCACCTTCTCCATGCTCATGCTGGTGATGAGCAACAACTTCCTGCAGCTGTTCTTCGGCTGGGAAGCGGTGGGCTTGGTGTCGTATCTGCTGATCGGCTTTTGGTACAACCGCCCAACGGCCATCTTTGCCAACATGAAGGCGTTTCTGGTCAACCGCGTGGGTGACTTCGGTTTCATCCTGGGCATTGGTCTGATCGCCGCCTACGCAGGCACGCTGAGTTACGACCAGACCTTTGCCAAGGCGGGTGAACTCGCTTCGCTGAACCTTCCCGGCACGGACTGGATGCTCATCACGGTGATCTGCATCTGCCTGTTCATCGGCGCTATGGGTAAGTCGGCGCAGTTCCCGTTGCACGTGTGGCTGCCCGATTCGATGGAAGGCCCGACGCCGATTTCTGCCCTGATCCACGCGGCCACCATGGTGACCGCCGGTATCTTCATGGTGGCGCGTATGTCGCCGCTGTTCGAGTTGTCAGATGCCGCGCTGAACTTCATTCTGATCATTGGCAGCATCACGGCGCTGTTCATGGGCTTTCTGGGGATCATCCAGAACGACATCAAACGCGTGATCGCGTATTCCACGCTGTCGCAGTTGGGCTATATGACTGTGGCACTGGGCGCGTCGGCCTATTCGGCGGCTGTGTTTCACTTGATGACCCATGCGTTCTTCAAGGCGCTGCTGTTCCTGGCCGCTGGTTCGGTCATCATGGGCCTGCACCACAATCAGGACATCCGCTGGATGGGCAATGTGCGCAAGTACATGCCAATCACCTGGATCACGTTCCTGCTGGGCTCGTTGGCGCTGATCGGCACGCCGCTGTTTTCTGGTTTCTATTCCAAAGACGCCATCATCGAAGCGGTGGCTGCCAGCAACCTGCCGGCCAGTGGCATCGCGTACTTCGCGGTCTTGGCGGGCGTGTTCGTCACCGCGTTCTATTCGTTCCGGCTTTACTTCCTTGTCTTTCACGGCAAAGAGCGTTATGACCAGAATCCGGATGCGCACCACGACGAGCATCACGACCATGGCCACGGCCACGATGAAAAACCGCACGAGACGCCTTGGGTCGTCTGGCTGCCGCTGGTTCTTCTGGCCGTTCCTTCGGTCGCCATTGGCGCCATTACCCTCATGCCGATGCTGTTCGGTGATTTCTTCCAGGGTGTGATCTTCGTGGATGCCGCCAAGCATCCCGCGATGTCCGAATTGAAAGAAATGATCCACGGCCCACTGGCGATGGCGTATCACGCGCTGTTCACGTTGCCGCTGTATCTGGCCGCGGCTGGCGTGGCTGTTTCGTACTACATGTACATGATCAATCCTGCTCTGCCAGCGGCATTGCAGCGCATGTTCCAGCCGCTGTACAAGCTGCTTGAGAACAAGTACTACCTGGATTGGATCAACGAGAACATCCTCTCGCGCGGAGCGCGCATGCTGGGCACCGGCCTGTGGCAGGTGGGTGATCGGGCGCTGATCGACGGCGTGGTGGTCAACGGCTCGTGGAAATTGGTGGGCTGGGTGGCCGGGGTTGTGCGCTGGATGCAGTCGGGCTTCCTGTATCACTACGCCTTGATGATGATTCTGGGTGTGTTCGTGCTGATGACGTACTTCGTCTGGCTCAACTAAGTAGGAATTGCGAGAAAAACAATGGGTTGGTTGAGCCTTGCCATCTGGACGCCGATCGCGATCGGCGCCGTGTTGCTGCTGCTGGGTCGGGACAGTCAGGCGCAGTTGGTGCGCTGGATTGCGCTGGCCGGCTCAGTGGTCAGTTTCCTGATCACCTTGCCCCTGTACGGGAAGTTCCGTCTCGGCACCGCCGAGATGCAGTTCGTCGAGAACGCGCCATGGATCGAACGCTTTAACGTCAATTACCACCTGGGCGTGGATGGCATTTCGTTCTGGTTTGTGCTGCTGACCTCGTTCATGACGGTGATCGTCGTGATTGCGGGCTGGCAAGTCATTCAGCGCCGTGTCAACCAGTACATGGCGGCGTTCCTGATTCTGTCGGGCTTGATGATTGGGGTGTTCAGCGCGCTCGATGGCGTGCTGTTCTACGTCTTCTTCGAAGCCACGCTGATCCCGATGTACCTGATCATCGGGGTGTGGGGTGGGCCGAACAAGATCTATGCGGCGTTCAAGTTTTTTCTGTATACGCTGCTCGGATCCCTGCTCACACTGGTTGCGTTCATCTACCTGTACACGCGCTCCGGTGGCAGTTTCGACATCCTGACGTGGCACGCGCTGCCCCTGGGTGGGACCGAGCAAACCCTGCTGTTCTTCGCCATGTTTGCGGCTTTCGCCGTCAAAGTGCCGATGTGGCCGGTTCATACTTGGCTGCCCGACGTGCACGTCGAGGCGCCAACCGGCGGCTCGGCCGTGCTGGCCGCGATCATGCTGAAGCTGGGTGCCTATGGTTTCCTCCGCTTCTCTATGCCGATCCTGCCTGACGCATCCCGCGAATGGGCGTGGCTGATGATTGGTTTGTCACTGGTCGCCGTGATCTACGTGGGTTTGGTTGCCCTGGTTCAGCAGGACATGAAGAAGCTGGTGGCCTATTCATCCGTGGCGCACATGGGTTTCGTCACGCTTGGCTTTTTCATCTTCAACGACCTTGGCATCAGCGGCGGCCTGGTTCAGATGATCGCGCACGGCTTCGTGTCGGGCGCCATGTTCCTGGGCATCGGCGTGCTCTACGACCGCGTGCATTCGCGTGAAATATCTGCCTATGGCGGCGTGGTCAACACAATGCCTCGGTTCACCGCGTTTGCGCTGTTGTTCGCAATGGCCAACTGCGGCTTGCCGGGTACCGCAGGCTTCGTTGGCGAGTGGATGGTGATTCTGGGTGCCGTCAAGGCCAACTTCTGGATCGGTTTGCTGGCCGCCACGGCACTGATTCTGGGCGCTTCGTACACGCTGTGGATGTTCAAGCGCGTGTACTTCGGCCCGGTCACCAACGATCACGTGCGCGAGCTGACCGACATCAACGCACGCGAGTTCTTCATGCTCTCGTTGTTGGCGGCCGCGGTGTTGGGGATGGGCATCTATCCCAAGCCATTTACCGATGTCATGGAGGCGTCGGTCCAGAACCTGATCCAGCAGGTTGCTGTTTCCAAGCTGAATTGAGGGCGTGGCGATGATTGACAAATTCAGTTGGGTGGCGATCTATCCGGAAATTGTTCTGCTGGTGATGGCGTGTGCCATTGCACTGCTGGACCTGTTCGATCGCAGCCGTGGCCGTACCGTTGCCTACGTGCTTTCCTTGTTGACTCTGGTGGTGTTGGCCGTGCTGACGGGCATCAGCGCGCAAAGCGGGCAGACCGTCTACGGCTTCGACGGCATTGTGGTCAGCGACCAGATGTCGAACTGGCTGAAGTGCTTCGCTGCCATCGCGGTCGCGGTGGTTCTGGTGTACAGCCGCACCTACATTGGCGAACGTGGCATGGCACGGGGCGGAGAGTGGTACGTCCTCAGCCTGTTTTCGCTGCTGGGCATCTTCGTGATGATGTCCGCCAACAACTTCCTGCTGATCTATCTGGGGCTGGAATGTCTGACGCTGTCCGGCTACGCGCTGGTGGCGCTGCGCCGCGACCATGTCGGGGCTTCTGAAGCGGCCATGAAGTACTTCGTGCTGGGTGCCATGGCGTCGGGTTTCCTGCTCTACGGCCTGTCCATGCTGTATGGGGCCACCGGCACCCTGGATCTTCCGGGCGTGTTCCGCGCCGTGGCCACGGGGCAGATCAAGCACCAGGTGCTGGTGTTTGGCCTGGTGTTCATCGTGGCAGGCCTGGCGTTCAAATTTGGCGCCGTGCCGTTCCACATGTGGATTCCGGATGTTTATCAAGGCGCCCCCACGGCCGTGACGCTGATGATCGGCGGCGCACCCAAGCTGGCAGCCTTCGCCATGACCATTCGCCTGCTGGTGGAAGGCCTGCTTCCGCTGGCCGTTGATTGGCAGCAGATGCTGGGGGTTCTGTCGATTGCATCACTGCTGATCGGTAACCTGGTTGCGGTTGCGCAGACCAACCTGAAGCGCATGCTGGCGTATTCCACCATTGGTCAGGTCGGCTTCATATTTCTGGGCCTGATGGCGGGCGTTTCCGGCGGTACCGCGCTGGGCGCCGCCAATGCCTACAGCTCGGCCATGTTCTACGTCATCACCTACGTGCTGACCACATTGGTGAGCTTCGGCATCATCCTGCTGCTTTCGCGCGAGGGCTTCGAGAGCGAGGAGATCGTCGACCTCGCCGGCCTCAACCAGCGCAGCCCACTCTACGCGGGCATCATGGCGATCTGTCTGTTCTCGCTGGCCGGCATTCCGCCGCTGGTGGGCTTCCAGGCCAAGCTGTCGGTGCTGCAGGCTTTGATCAGCGCAGGTTCCGCGTTCCATGTGGGCATTGCGGTGTTTGCGGTTTTGATGTCCTTGATCGGCGCCTACGCTTACTTGCGTGTGGTCAAGGTCATGTATTTCGATGAGCCCACCACCAACGAAGCCATTCGCGCCCCCTGGGACATGCGTGCTGTGCTGTCGGTCAATGGTGCGATGCTGCTCGTGCTGGGTATTGTTCCCGGCGCGCTCATGACGCTGTGCGCGCGCGCCGTGGTGCAGATGCTGAGCACCTGACACGGGCATGTCACAAGGCCTGTCCATCGCGCTGCTGCTGGCGCTGGCCGTGGTTGCGGCCAACCTGCCCTTTGTCAATCAGCGGCTGATGAGCGTCATTCGGCTGCCTGGGGGACATAAAAACCTCGGCTGGCGTGCGCTTGAGCTGGTTCTTTGGTATTTGATCGTTGGTGCCATTGGCATGGCGCTGGAAAAATCCATGGGACAGAACCAGGCACAAGGCTGGGAGTTCTATGCCATCACAGCGTCACTGTTCCTGACGCTGGCTTTCCCAGGTTTTGTGTACCGCTATCTGCTGATGCGCGGACGCTGAACCGTGGCGCAAGACAAACTGGTTGAACAGCGCCTGAGTGGCGAAGCGCTTTTTCAGGGCGCTTTTCTGAAAGCCTTTCGCGACCAGGTTCGCCTGCCCGATGGCAGCGAGGCCAGCCGTGAATACGTGATTCATCCCGGCGCCGTGATGGTGATTCCCTTGCTGGAAGATGCCGCAGGGGTGACCCGCTTGGTCATGGAGCGGCAGTTTCGCTACCCGGTGGCTCGCACCATCATTGAGTTTCCTGCCGGCAAGCTGGACGAAGGCGAAGCCCCACGGGCCTGCGCGCAACGCGAATTGCTGGAAGAAACGGGTTACACCGCTGCCGAATGGGCGCGTGCTGGCGTGTTGCATCCGGTGCTGGCGTATTCCACCGAATTCATCGAAATCTGGTTTGCACGTGGGCTGACGTTGGGCGAACGAAAGCTGGATGAGGGCGAATTCCTCGAAGTATTTACCGCCACACCCGACGAGCTGTACGCATGGTGTCGCGATGGCGAGGTGACCGATGCCAAGACACTGATCGGTGCGCTGTGGCTGCAGAACGTCCACAATGGCGCATGGGCTTTGGATTGGCAGCGCACTTCTGCCGCCTGAACTTGCCCCAGCCGCCATGAAAGTACTTGATCTTCAGTGTCTGCAAGGCCACGCCTTTGAAGGTTGGTTTTCGTCGGAAGACGATTTTCAGCAACAGCTGTCCAGCGGCCTGCTGACGTGCCCGCTGTGCGGCGAATCGCATGTGGCCAAGCTGCCAAGCGCACCGCGGCTGAACCTGAGCGGAGCCGCGCACCAGCCCCAGCCCGCCGCCCAACCCCAGGCCAGCGCTGCTGCGCCTGCACATGGTCACAGCAACGCGGCCCCCAGCGATGCCGTGGCGTCCTTGCCGCCGCAGGCTTTGCAGGCGGCCTGGTTGCACATGGTGCGCCGGGTGATGGCCAACACCGAAGACGTGGGCCAGCGCTTTGCCGAAGAGGCACGCCGCATGCACTATGGCGAATCCGAGGCGCGCGGCATTCGCGGCCAGGCAACGGCCGAGCAAACCGAAGCGCTTCTGGACGAAGGCATTGCCGTGATGCCGCTGCCAGTGCCCGACGGCTTCAAAGACACGTTGCAATGATTTTGATAGCTGGTTGCGCAGGCAGCTATTGCGCTGCGGGCCAAAACGGCTTTAAAAACCGGGTTTCATCTAGCAGGCATTGACCCAGGCGCCGCAAGGGGCCAGCAGCTGGCGCTGGCGCTGGCGCGGCCTCAGCTACAGGTTTGCGCGTTGACGATGGAGCGCAAGGCGTCGGGATTCACGATCCGCACGTGGCGCTGTTTGACATCGACAATACCTTCCTCGGCAAACTTCGAGAACGTGCGGCTCACGGTCTCCAGCTTCAGGCCCAGATAGCTGCCGATTTCCTCGCGCGTCATTCGCAGCACCAGCTCGTTGGATGAGAAGCCGCGCGCATGCAGGCGCTGCACCAGGTTCAGCAGGAAGGCTGCCAGGCGCTCTTCGGCGCGCATGCTGCCCAGCAGCAACATGACACCATGATCGCGCACGATCTCGCGGCTCATGATCTTGTGCACGTGGGTCTGTAGCGCCGGTACCTCGCGCGACAGGTCTTCGATGCGCTCGTAGGGCATCACGCAGACCTCGGCGTCTTCCAGCGCGATCGCGTCGGCGGTGTGGTGATCGCCCACGATGCCGTCCAGGCCCATGATTTCACCAGCCATCTGAAACCCGGTCACCTGATCGCGCCCGGCCTCGGTGGTCACGCAGGTTTTGAAGAAGCCGGTGCGGATGGCGTAGAGCGCTGTGAACCGGTCACCGCTGGAGAACAGCGGTGCGCCGCGCTTGATCTTGCGTCGCAGGGTGACCAGTTGATCCAGCTTGCCAAGGTCGTCACCCGTCAGGCCCATGGGCATGCACAACTCGCGCAGATTGCAGTTGGAACACGCGACTTTGATGGTCTGAGGATTCATGCGGCCGGTCCGGCCGCGCTGTGCGGCGCAGAATGCATGTAAATGATTCTAGTGGATGCGCAGTACGCGCGCCTGACGCGGGGGCAGAACAGACCGGCACAGAAAGACAGACGCCGCCTATATTGACCGTGGTCAAGGTCTTGGGGGCTCATACCGGCCACATTAGGGGTTGCCCGACCATAGAAGACCTGAGACTGCCCACCGATGCCTGCCATCACCGCCGATTTGTTGACCCGGTTTGACGTACCGGGGCCTCGCTACACGTCCTACCCCACCGCCGACCGCTTTGTCGAGGCGTTTGGTGCCGCCGACTATGCCCAAGCCCTGACCCAGCGCCGTACCGGCCCGGCAGCGCTGGCGTTGCCGCTGTCGCTGTACGTGCACATTCCGTTCTGCGAGCAGCTGTGCTACTACTGCGCTTGCAACAAAATCATCACCAAGCACCACGAACGCAGCGCGCCCTATCTGGGCTACCTGAGCCGCGAGGTCGATCTGCACGTGCAGCGCCTGGGCAGTGGTCACAGCGTCAGCCAGTTGCACCTGGGCGGCGGTTCGCCCACGTTCCTCAACGACGACGAGCTGGCCGAGCTGATGGCCATGCTGCGGCGCAACTTCTCGCTGGTGCCCGGCGGCGAATATTCGATCGAGATCGATCCGCGCACCGTGGATGTGACCCGTCTGGAAGCGCTGGCGCGCCTGGGCTTCAACCGGCTGAGCTTCGGCGTGCAGGATTTCGATCCGCAGGTGCAAAAAGCCGTGCACCGCATTCAGCCGGCCGAGCAGGTGTTTGCCTTGGTTGAAGCGGCGCGCCGCATCGGCTTTGAATCCATCAACGTCGATTTGATCTACGGCCTGCCCAAGCAGACGCCCGAATCGTTTGACCGCACGCTGGCCCAGGTCAGCGCGCTGCGGCCCGACCGGATCGCGCTTTACGCTTACGCCCACTTGCCTGAGCGCTTCAAGCCGCAGCGCCGCATCATCGCCGTCGAACTGCCGGGCGCCGCCAACAAGGTGTCGATGCTGGCGCGTTCACTGGCGGCGTTTGAAGAGGCGGGCTATGTTTACGTGGGCATGGACCATTTCGCCTTGCCGGACGACGCGCTGGCCGTCGCCAAGCGCCAGGGGCGCCTGCACCGCAACTTTCAGGGCTACAGCACGCAATCCGATTGCGACCTGATTGGCCTGGGCGTTTCGGCCATTGGCAAGGTGGGCGCCACCTACAGCCAGAACGCCAAGACGCTGCAGGAATACCAGGATGCCCTGGACCAAGGCCAGCTGCCCGTGGTGCGCGGCCTGGCGGTGTCGCGCGACGACCTGGTGCGCCGCGCTGCCATCATGGCGCTGATGTGCCAGGGCCAACTGGCGTACGAATCGATAGAGCTGGCGCATCTGATCGATTTCAAGACCTACTTCGCGGCAGAACTGGCCCAGCTGGCCACCATGCAAGAGCAGGGCCTGGTGACCCTTGGCGACACCGGCATCCAGGTCACGCCGATGGGCTGGTTCTTTGTGCGCGGCGTGGCCATGGTGTTCGACAAATACCTGCAGGCCGATCGCACGCGCGCACGTTTTTCTAAAATCATCTGATGCAAAACTCTCTGGTCGTCACCGCCTTCCTGATGGGGCTGGCGGGCGGCCCGCATTGCATCGCCATGTGCGGTGCGGCCTGCGCAGGCATTGGGCAGGCAGCGGCACCGCGCAGCACGCAGGCGATCGGGCTGTTTCAGCTGGGGCGCGTGGTGGGCTACGGTGCGCTGGGCGCGTTGGCCGCCGCGTCGATGCAGGGGCTGGGCTGGCTGACCGTGCAGTCCGTGGCGCTGCGCCCGGTCTGGACCATGGTGCACGTGGCCGCCATCGTGCTGGGGTTGACGCTGCTGATATTGGCGCGCCAACCGGTTTGGCTGGATCAGGGCGCGCGCCGGCTGTGGGCGCGGGTGCGGGGCGCGACCACCCGCCTGGGCCTGGCGGCACCTCTGGGGCTGGGCGTGGCCTGGGCGCTGCTGCCTTGCGGTTTGCTGTATTCCGCCGTGATGGTGGCCGCGCTGGCCGGCAGTGCGCAGGGCGGTGCCACGGTCATGGCCGCGTTTGCGCTGGGCTCAGGCATCACGCTGTGGGTAGGGCCCTGGCTGCTGCTGCGCCTGGGCACCAACGGCCGTGGCGCGTGGGGCATGCGGCTGGCCGGCCTGGCGCTGGCCGGCACATCGGCATGGGGCCTGTGGATGGGCTTGGTGCACGATCAGGCGCCCTGGTGCATCGTGCCTACCTGATTGGTATTGCTATTATTTAAATAGCTGCTATCGCACGTAAACAGGGCGCTGAAGCCCTGTTTGGCTTGAAATCTGACGCTGCAGAGCTTAGCCCGCAGACGCCACCACGCCTTTGTAGAACATGTAGATGGCCAGCACGTACAAGGTGCAGGCGAACGCGCGTTTGAGCTTTTTCACCGGCAATGCGTGCGCGGCCTTGGCACCCAGCGGCGCCATCAGCACGCTGCACGACGCGATCACCACCAAGCCCGGCAACCACAGGTAGCCGAACGATTGGGGCGGCAGGCCCTGCACACCCTGGCCCGCGATTGCGTAGCCCACCACATTCGCCACCGCAATCGGAAAGCCCAGCGCCGCGCTGGTCGCCACGGCGGCGTGGATCGCCACGTTGCACCAGGTCATGAATGGCACGCTGACAAAGCCGCCGCCCGCGCCCACCAGGCCCGACAGAAAGCCGATCACGCCACCCGCGCCCAGCAGCCCCGGCGTGCCGGGAATGTGGCGCGCGGCGGCGGGCTTTTTGTCCAGAAACATCTGCGTGGCCGAAAAGCTGACGAAGCCGGCAAACACGAAGGCCAGCACCGATCCTTTCAACATCGCGAACACGCCCAGGCTGGCCACCATGGCGCCCAGCACAATGCCTGGCGCCAGGCCTTTGACGATGTCCCAGCGCACCGCGCCGCGCTTGTGGTGCGCGTGCACGCTGCTGATCGAGGTGAAGATGATGGTCGCCATCGACGTGGCGATGGCCATCTTGACCGACAGCCCCGCTTCGACCCCGCGCGCCGCCAGAATCGCCGAGATGAACGGCACCATGACCATGCCGCCGCCGATGCCCAAGAGCCCCGCCAAAAAGCCCGAGCAAAGGCCGAGCAGGGCAAGTTCAACAACCAACAGCGGTTCGATGGGCATGGAAAGCGATGGACGGGGTTGATAGGACGCGGCCAGCCCGCATGAGCAGCTCAACCCCAACAGCGCCGTGGCCGGGCTTGCACCGGCCAGTGGCGATGCCGCCCCGCAGGGAGGGGGCGGTGGGGAAGGCGGGCCAGCGCCTTAAAGGGAATGTCGAATTAGGTGTCTGCGAATGCCACCGGACCGTCATCCTGAACGCAGGGGTTCAGGTGGGCGAGGTCAGTACTGGTCTTGGGTTCATCTGACGCGAGACGATCACGCTGACCAGACAATGTTCCAAGCCCCTGCTCGTATGAGCATTGGTTCAAGGAAATATAAAGCCCGACGCGCACCGCAGACGGTGCCAATCTTAATCGCTTCTGCGGCGCTTTGCAGCCGCGTTGCGTGACGAAACGATTTTGTGCGCGGTGTGCGCACGGCGCGGCGCCGGCCACGCGCGGCAGGGCGCTAAATCAGTCGGCCGTCGTCGCCCAGCGCCTTGTCCAGGCGCGAGAGCAGGGCGCCCAGCGTGGCTTGTTCGGCCACGCTCAAAGCCGGCGCCTGGGCAGCGGCCGATGACGATGCGGACGAAGGCTGCGGGGCAGATGCCGGCGCACGCTCTGCACCTGCGGCAGGGGCATCGGTCAATTCATACGCCATGTTCAGCGCGGCCAGCACGGCGATGCGGTCGCGCGCCTTGATC
>JAGOEM010000211.1 GCA_017997715.1 Ottowia sp. | reverse complement strand
GGCCGCTTCGGTCTCTTTGGGCGGGTTGTGCCATTCGTTCACCCACACCACGCGCGTCTTGATCTTGGGGTTGCTGAGCTGCGCGCCCAGGGTGAAGCTGTTGATGTTGCGCACCACTTCGGGGATCGGCACCGAACCGACCACGCCCAGCGTGTTCGATTTGGTCATGGCGCCGGCGATCACGCCCGCCATGTAGGCGCCTTCGTAGGTGCGGCTGTCGTAGGTGCGCAGGTTGGGCGCGGTCTTGTAGCCGGTGGCGTGCTCGAACTTCACATCGGGGTGGTCCGCCGCCACTTTCAGCATCGGCTCCATGAAGCCGAAGCTGGTGCCAAACACCAGCTGGTTGCCCTGGCCGACCAGATCGCGCACCACGCGTTCGGTGTCGGCGCCCTCGGGCACGTTTTCAACCGCGACGGTGGTGATCTTGTCGCCGAATTCCTTCTCGATCGCCTTGCGCGCGTTGTCGTGCGCAAAGCTCCAGCCGCCATCGCCCACCGGGCCGACGTACACAAAGCCGATCTTCAGTGGCTCGGGCTTGGCCGGTGCGGCCGCAGAAGCCTCGGCAGCCGGCGCGGCGGTAACCGGGGCCGGTTCGTCTTTCTTGCCGCACGCCACGAGCGCACTGGCCGCCGCCGCCAGCGCAGCAAGTTTGAGCAGGGAGCGTTTGTCGCGATCGGTCATGGACGAAGCCTTTCTGGTGAGAGGTTGAAGATGTAAACGGCAGATTATGAAGGACGGTGCGCGCGGCATGGCGCCGCCCATCGGCGCCGCGCCAGCCCGGCCATGCGCGAGCGTTTGACCGGGGCGGGGCGCCGCCATCGGTACGCCGCCAGCCGCGCTATCGGCACCCGGTTGACTTGAATCAATGACACCAGGGCCCTTTCTCTTTAGCTGCATTGATCATTTGGTACTAATTTTGATATGGTGCGCGGTATGAAAGTAATCGTCGTCGGGTTGCCTGAGCGGGAGGCATTTGCGATCTCTTTGTTGATGAGCAAATTGCGCCCGGATTGGGGGTACCGCAGCCAGTCCATCGCCTCGAGCGATGGCTCGGGCGATCTGTACGTGCTGGATGTTGACGCATGGCAGGAAACGCATGGCCGGCAGGACGTGACGGCCGGGCTGAAGGCGATGCTGAATGCCAAGCCCGCCGTGCTGTTGACCAGCCCGCTGGCGCAGTCGCCCGAAGCCCGCCTGCAGGCGCAGGCCAACGAACGCGATTGGCAAGCGTGCGGCTGGGTGGTGTTGCACCGACCGTACCGCGCATCGGCCATGCAGGAGGCGCTGCAGCGCGCCGAGCAGCGCCCCGAGCAGCGCCCCGATGCGGTGCTGAAGGAATTGGACGACCGGCCTGCGGTGAAGTCGACCGCGACTGCGACCGCGACCGCACCCGTGGACAGGGATGTCGCCACCAAGACCAGCGCGCCGCGGCCATTGCTGGGCGTCCCGTTGCCATTGCTGGGTTCGCCCGTCCCCCCGCCCGGTGGCCGCAGCGGCACAAGCAGCAGCAGCGGCGGCGGCGACGCCGGTGTCTCCTTTTTCAGTGCAGGCTTCTTTACGACCACGGTGCAGGGCGTTTCGGCAAGCCCGGCACACACAGGCAATTCCGGGATGCCGCCGCCCGACATCACCGACGACGAGCTGACATTGGCCGCCTTCGCTGCGTGCCTGCCAAGCTCGCCGTCGGCGGAATGCCGGCAGTTCCTGGGCGCGCTGGCCGATCGGCTGGCGCAACCCGGCGCGTTCGAGATGAGCTTCACGATGATCAACGGCGTGCTCTTCGACGGCGCCGCGCAGTGGGTGGCCACCAATACGCCCATTTCACTGCTGCGCATGGTCGCGCGCAGCCGCACGCTGGGTGCCTATGTCAAGACCACCGACCTGGAAGCCCAGGTCGACCCCAGCACCCGCTCCGCGCAGCGTGGCATGAAGGAATACCCGCTGGGCGCGTTTCTGCACGCGCTGGCGCGCATGGCGGACTGCCGTTTGCCTAAAGAGGGCTGAGCCCTGCGCCTTCGGGTGTGCGCCGCGCAGGCCGTCGTCAGCCGCCGGGGTGAAAGGGCTTGCCCAGCGACGCCGGCATGTTGACCCGGATCCAGGTGGGGTTGCGCGAGATCAGCGCCAGCACCACGATGGTGGCCAGGTACGGCAGCATCGACAGCACCTGGCTGGGAATCTGCACCCCTTGCGCCTGCAGGTGGAACTGCAGCATGGTCACGCCGCCGAACAGGTAGGCGCCCAGCAGCACACGCGCGGGCCGCCAGGTGGCAAAGGTGGTCAGCGCCAGCGCGATCCAGCCCTTGCCGGCCACCATGCCTTCCACCCACAGCGGCGTGTAGACCAGCGAAAGGTAGGCGCCCGCCAGGCCGCACAACGCACCGCCGGCCATCACCGCGGCCAGCCGAACGCGGCGCACCGGGTAGCCCAGCGCATGCGCCGACTGCGGCGATTCGCCCACCGCGCGCAGCACCAGGCCCGCGCGCGTGCGGTACAGAAACCAGATCAGCGCCACCGCCAGCAGCATGGCGCCATAGACCAGCGGATGCTGGCGGAACAGCGCCGGGCCGATGAAGGGCACATCGCCCAGGCCCAGCCAGTTGAACTGCACCCGGTCGGGCAGCTTGGCCTGCACGTAGTCAATGCCGGCAAAGGCCGACAGCCCCACGCCGAACAGGCTGAGCGCCAGGCCCGTGGCGTACTGGTTGGTGTTCAGCCAGATCACCAGCACGCCGAATGCCCCCGCCATCAACGCCCCCGCCACGGCACCCGCGGCGAACCCCAGCCAGTCGTTGCCGGTGTTGACCACGGTGGCAAAGCCGACGATGGCGGCGCACAGCATCATGCCTTCGGCGCCCAGGTTGACGACGCCCGCCTTCTCGTTGATCAGCAGGCCCAGCGCGGCCAACGCCAAAACGGTGCCGGCGTTCAGCGTGGCGGCCAGCAACAGTGCATAGACGTCCATTACGCCGCCCTCCCCACGCGCACGCGGTAGTTGATCAGCGTGTCGCACGCCAGCAGCGTGAACAGCAGCAAGCCCTGAAACACGCCGGTCAAGGACTTGGGCAGGCCCAGGCGCGACTGCGCCAATTCACCACCGATGTAGAACATGCTGAGCAAGATCGCCGACAGCACCATGCCCAGCGGGTGCAGGCGCCCGACAAAGGCGACGATGATCGCGGCAAAGCCGTAGCCGGCCGGCACATAGGGGGTGAGCTGGCCCACCGGCCCCGCCACCTCCAGCGCGCCGGCCAGGCCGGCCGTGGCGCCCGAAATCAGCAGCGCCGTCCACAGCGCCTTGCGCGACGAAAAGCCGGCGTAGCGCGCCGCCGCCGGCGCCATGCCGCCCACCTGTTGCGCAAAGCCGCTGCGGGTGCGAAACAGAAACACCCACAGCAGCGCCGCGCCCAGCAGCGCCAGGATCAGGCCCAGGTGCACGCGCGATCCGCGCATCAGCTTGGGAATCTGCGTGACGGCTTCAAAGGTGCGGGTCTGCGGAAAGTTGTAGCCAGCCGGGTCTTTCCAGGGCCCGTACACCAGGTAGCCCAGCACCTGCACCGCCACGTACACCAGCATCAGCGTGACCAGGATTTCGCCAGCGTTGAAGCGGTCGCGCAGAAAGGCCGCAATGCCGGCCCACACCATGCCGCCCACCATGCCCGCCAGCAGCACGGCCACCACGATCCAGCGGCCCGTGTCCTTGCCCGCCAGCAGCGCCACGCCGCCCGCGAACACCGCGCCAATGATGTATTGGCCTTCGGCGCCAATGTTCCACACGTTGGAGCGAAAGCACACCGCCAGCCCCAGGGCGATCAACAGCAGCGGCGTGGCCTTCAGGCCCAGCTCGCCCAGGGCGTAGGTGGACTTGATGGGTTCCCAGAAGAACACCTGCAGGCCGCGCACCGGGTCTTTGCCCAGCGCCACGAACAGCAGCGTGCCGATCAGCACGGTGACCACCAGCGCCAGCAAGGGCGATGCCCAGATCCAGGCGCGCGAGGGCGCCGGGCGCGGTTCAAGGCGCAGCATGGGCGTGCTCCTCTGTGGGTTGCGCCTGGGGCAGCGGGTCGTGCCAAAGCCCGCTCATCCATTCGCCGATCTGCTGCACCGTGGCCTGGCGGCGCTCGACCGAGGGCGACAGCTGCCCCTTGGCGATCACGTGCAGGCGGTCGCACAGCTCGAACAATTCGTCCAGCTCTTCGCTGACCACCAGCACCGCGCAGCCGGCGTCGCGCAGCGCCAGGATTTCGGCGCGAATCTGCGCCGCCGCGCCCACGTCCACGCCCCAGGTGGGCTGCGCCACGATCAGCAGCGTGGGCCGCGCGTCGATCTCGCGCCCCATGATGAATTTCTGCAGGTTGCCGCCCGACAGCGAACGCGCCGCCGCGTCCGGCCCCGCGGCCTTGACGTTGTAGCGCTGGATGGTGTCGGCCGCCTGCGCGCGCAGCGCGCCGGTGCGCAGCCAGCCCAGCGGGCCCACGGCCTCGCGCCGGGTCAGCAGCAGGTTGTGCGCCAGGCTCATCTCAGGCACGGCGCCACGGCCCAGGCGCTCTTCCGGCACAAAGTGCAGGCCCAGCGCGCGGCGGCGCCCGGGTGAAAGCTTTCCGGCATTCACGTTTGCTATCTTTATGGAAGCTGCTTGCGCCCGCTGGTCCTCGCCAGACAACGCAAAAAGCAATTCACGCTGGCCATTGCCCGATACGCCGGCCAGGCCCACCACTTCGCCCGCGCGCACCTGCAGCGACACATCGGTCAGATCCACCCCGAAAGGCGAAGCGCGCTTCAGGTCAAGGTGTGCCACCTGCAGCACCGCGTCGCCCGGCGCGCGCGCGCTGTATTGCAGCGCGGGCGGATCGGCGCCGATCATCAGGCGCGACAGCGAGGCGTTGCTCTCGGTGCGCGGATCGGTCACGCCCGTCACCTTGCCGCCCCGCATCACGGTGCAGGCGTGGCACAGGGTGCGAATCTCGTTCAGCTTGTGGCTGATGTACAGGATGCTGCACCCCTCGGCCGCCAGTTGGCGCAGGGTGACGAACAGCTTTTCGACCGCCTGCGGCGTCAGCACCGAAGTGGGCTCGTCCAGGATCAGCAGGCGCGGTTGGGTCAGCAGGGCGCGAATGATCTCTACCCGCTGCATCTCGCCCACGCCCAGGGTGTGCACGGGGCGTTCGGGGTCGATGTCCAGCCCGTAGGCGGTGGCGGTTTCGCGAATGCGCTGGCCGACTTGCTGCAGCGACAGCGAACGGTCCAGCCCCAGCCACACGTTTTCGGCCACGCTCAGGGTTTCAAACAGGCTGAAGTGCTGAAACACCATGGCAATGCCCAGCTGGCGCGCTTCCTGCGGGCCACGGATGTGGGCGGGCCGGCCGTCAAAGCGCACTTCGCCCGCGTCGGCCTTCACCGCGCCGTAGATGATCTTCATCAGCGTGCTTTTGCCGGCGCCGTTTTCGCCCAGCACGGCGTGAATCTCGCCCGGCAGCACCGTCAGCGACACCGCATCGTTGGCCAGCACACCGGGGTAGCGCTTGGTGATGCCCGCCAGTTCCAGGCGTGGCGGCGTGCCCGTGGCGGCAGCGGGTTTGTGGGCGTTATCGGGGTCTAGGCCAGCAGGGGTGGGCGGCATCAGCTATCAAACTTATAGTTTTCGGGCATGGAATGAAGGCGTGACAAGCGCATGCAATATACGTTCCAGCGCGTGGGTCGGCCAAAGCTTCTGGCGCGATTGCACCACGTTGGGCGATGGCTTGCGTAGGCGATTTTCCCTGGATCGAATGCGGTGGGCGCCGCGGCGCTGCGAGGGGTGAATTGTCAATCAATGTAACCCGATGGTAGTGCCGCCTGGATGCGCGCTGGGCGTTGCCGCCAGCGCGTCACGAAACTGTTACAGGATGCCGGCCAAGCTCGGCAAGAATGCATCGGCTTGCCGTTGGATACGGATTTTTCAGTTTTTGCATGACCGCGCGCCCGCCCGCCACTGAGCGACGCGCCGGTA
>JAGOEM010000210.1 GCA_017997715.1 Ottowia sp. | reverse complement strand
GCGGCCGCAATGGCGGGGGCCAGGCGCTGCGTGCACTTCACGTCGAACACGATGGTGCCGCCGGGGGCGCGGGTCAGCACGTCCTGGGCGAACAGCATCATCTGCCGGTCGGGGAAGATGTTCTGCCCGTCTTTGGTGACGATGCCCAAGCGGTCGCCGTCGCCGTCGAAGGCCAGGCCGAGTTCGGCGTCGGTGGTTTGCAGCGCGTGGATCACGTCGCGCAGGTTGGCGGGTTTGCTGGGGTCGGGGTGGTGGTTGGGGAAGTTGCCGTCCACCTCGGAAAACAGCTCGATCACCTCGCAGCCGATGGCGCGAAAGATGTCGGGTGCCGACGCGCCGGCCACGCCGTTGCCGCAGTCGACCACCACCTTCATCGGGCGCGCCAGGCGGATGTCGCCGACGATGCGTTCGCGGTACGCGGGCAGGATGTCGTGCTGGCGCACGCTGCCGCCGCCACGGCTTTGCCAGCCGTCGGCCTGCATGGCGCGGCGCAGGCGCTGAATGTCGTCGCCATAGATCGCGCGGCCCGCCAGCACCATCTTGAAGCCGTTGTCGTCGCGCGGGTTATGGCTGCCGGTCACCTGAATGCCGCTGCTGCACAGCGTGTGCGCGGCAAAGTACAGCATGGGCGTGGTGACCATGCCGATGTCGATCACCTCGACCCCGGCCGCCATCAGGCCGCGGATCAGCGCCTGTGCCAGTGCGGGGCCAGACAGGCGGCCATCGCGCCCAACGGCCACCACGCGCTGGTCCAGCGCCATGGCCTGTACACCAAAGCTGCGGCCCAGCGCTTCGGCCACCTCCTCGTTCACGGTGGTCGGCGTGGTGCCGCGGATGTCGTAGGCCTTGAAGATGCTGTCGTGGACTTGCATGGGCTAGGATTGTAGGCAGCGCCGATCGCTACTGTTGTTGTAGCTGCCAGCGCCCGTTGGCAGGGCGCTAGAAGCCAATTTGATTGATATAAACCGCCGTGGATTCAGTTTGGATTGTCGTCGCGCTGGGGGCCATGGCCGCGGGCTTTGTGCAGGGCCTGTCGGGCTTTGGGTTTGGGCTGACGGCGATGTCGCTGTGGGCCTGGGTGCTGGAGCCACGGCTGGCGGCCACGCTGGCGGTGTTTGGCGCGCTGCTGGGGCAGGTGCTGGCGGCGGTCACGGTGCGGCGCGGCTTTGAATGGCGGCGGCTGGCGCCCTTTGTGCTGGGCGGGCTGGCGGGCATTCCGCTGGGCGTGGCGCTGCTGCCGCGCTTGGACATGGACTGGTTCAAGGCCATCCTGGGCCTGCTGCTGGTGCTGTGGTGCCCGGCCATGCTGTTTGCCAGCCGACTGCCGCGCATCAAATCGGGCGGGCGTGTGGCCGACGCGTGCGTGGGCTTTGCGGGCGGCGTGCTGGGCGGCCTGGGCGGCTTTACCGGCACCTTGCCCACGCTGTGGTGCACGCTGCGCGGCTATGCCAAAGACGTGCAGCGCTCGGTCATCCAGAACTTCAACCTGTCGATGCTGATGGTGACCATGGGCACCTATCTGGCCACCGGCGTGGTCACGCGCGACATGCTGCCGATGTTTGCGGTGGTGGCGCCCGCCATGCTGGTGCCCACCTGGCTGGGCACGCGGGTCTATGTCGGCATCAGCGAAACGCGCTTTCGGCAGATCGTGCTGACGCTGCTGTCGGTGTCGGGCGTGGGGCTGCTGGCGTCGTCGCTGCCGGCGTTGATGGCGCGTGGGGGTTAGCACCATTTTTGATAGCGCAAAATCATTGCGTGGCGCGCGACACAGGCTGTTTTATATCTGAAACCAGTTGGTCTGCTGACCCACGCCGATCTGTGCGCCTGGGGTGCGTTGGCGCCCGGCGGCATGCACGGTTCGATTGATGCACGGCACGCACCAATCGCCCGCGCAAGCATCATCAATTTCAAGCCGGCAGCACGGGTTGGCGCTGCGATACTTGCGCGATGTCCACCGTGCGCCCTGCTGATTCCGCCTCGTCCCCCATCAGCACCAAAGCGTGGCTGGAATTCGTGCTGCTGGCGGCCATCTGGGGCGCGTCGTTTCTGTTCTTGCAGCGCGGCGCCAAAGAATTCGGGCCGCTGCCCACGGCTGCGTTGCGCGTGGGTATTGCCGCGTTGGCGCTGCTGCCGCTGATGCTGGCGCGCGGGCTGGGCCCTTCGCTGCGCCAGCACTGGAAGCCGGTGTTCTTCTGCGGCCTGCTCAATTCAGGCATTCCGTTTGCGCTGTACAGCTTTGCGCTGCTGCACATCACCACGGGCGTGTCGGCCATCCTGAACGCCACCGTGCCGCTGTTCGGCGCGCTGGTGGCCTGGGCCTGGCTGGGCCACCGGCCTGGCGCATCGCGCGGGCTGGGGCTGATGGTTGGGTTTGTCGGCGTGGCGCTGCTGGCCTGGGACAAGGTCGGCATGAAAGCCGGGGCCGACGCCACCTGGGCCGCGCTGGCGGTACTGGCCTGCCTGGGCGCCACGCTGTGCTATGCCGTGGCCGCCAGTTTTACGCAGCGCTTTCTGTCGGGCCTGCCCCCTTTGATGACCGCCACCGGCAGCCAGATGGGCGCTGCCCTGGGCTTGGCGCTGCCGGCCATCTGGATGTGGCCGGCGCAAATGCCCAGCGCCGAAGCCTGGGGCGCCGTGCTGCTGCTGGGTGTGCTGTGCACCAGCGTGGCCTATGTGCTGTATTTCAGGCTGATCGAAAACCTGGGCCCGGCGCGCGCATTGACCGTGACCTTTGCCGTGCCGGTGTTCGCCCTGCTTTACGGCGCCAGCCTGCTGGGCGAGGCGGTCACGCCCTGGATGCTGGGCTGCGGCGCCGTGGTGCTGTGCGGCACCGCGCTGGCCACTGGCGCCATCAAGCTCCGGTTTTAGGAGCTGCCTGCGCAGGTGCAGCCTGCGCTGCGGGCGTGGCAAGCATGCGTTCGACGTAGCGCGCGATCATGTCGATTTCGAGGTTGACCTGCACGCCAGGCGCCAGCACGTGCAGCGCGGTGTTCTGCACGGTGTGCGGAATCAGGTTGATGCTGAACTCGCACCCCTCGGCCTGATCGGCCACGCGGTTCACCGTCAGGCTGACGCCGTTCACGGTGACCGAACCTTTGTAAGCCAGAAAGCGCGCCAGATCGCGCGGCGCCAGCACACGCAATTCCCAGCTTTCGCCCACCGGCGCAAAGTGCGTCACCACGCCCATGCCGTCGACGTGGCCCGACACGATGTGCCCGCCCAGCCGGTCGCTGGCGCGCAAGGCCTTTTCCAGGTTGACGGGGCCGGGCCGGTCCAGCCCCGCCGTGCGGGCCAGGGATTCGGCCGAGATGTCGATGGCAAACCGGCCTGCGGCCGCGTCGATATCGACCGCCGTCATGCAGGCACCGTTCAGCGCAATGCTGTCACCCAGCGCCACATCGTCCAGGTAGCCGGCCGGCGTCTCCAGATGCAGGCGCAGCCCGTGCGCAGGCGTAGCGCCCAGCGGCTGCACTTCGGCAATCTTGCCCATGGCGGTGATGATTCCGGTGAACATCGGCGAGCCTCCGAAAAACGAACCGAAAAAAACAAAAGCCCCGCAAAACGGTGTTTTGCGGGGCTTAAAAACAAATGGTGCGGCTGGCAGGATTCGAACCCACGACCCCTTGGTTCGTAGCCAAGTACTCTATCCAACTGAGCTACAGCCGCACGAAGCCCGCTAGTATAGCAGCAAAAAATCAGACTTCCACGATTATTCGCGCGATCGCGCCCAAGGTGCTTCCTCCTATCAAAACGCATGGGTGCAAACGCGCCATGGCGCAGGGGTTGCGGCGCCGCCGCGCCCGGGGGAAGGTTGGCCACTTTCGGTACGCGCCATCGGGTTCAGCGGCGGACATCGGCACCGCCGCCAAGCCGCACTGCATGCAGCGATATCAGCCTGCAGCCGAATCCGCCGCGCAGGAAGCACGGGTCGCAGCCAGTTGCGCTGTCCGCCGTGCAGCAGAGATCGCAAGAAGATGACCCACGCGCAGGTGTGTGGCGTGGCGTGGCGTGGCGTGGCGTGGCGTGGCGTGGCGTGGCGCGTTCTGAACGCGCGTCAGACTCACGTTGACGGGACAGCCGCGCACCCGACACAAGGTGCGCGCCGCTGCCAGCGAAAGACGCATCGCCATTCACGGTGTAATAGGCCACCGGCCCCGCGTTGAGCCAGCGTAGGCTGGCATGCCTGCTGGCTCGCACGCGATCCGCTCATCCACCGCTTCTTTTTCTATAGCTGCCCGCGCAATGCAGACCTGCGCCAGCGCCACTTTTTACCTCAAACCACCCCATCCATGACCGGCCGCGAACTGATGCGCCTGATGCTGGGCCAGATCTGCATCCACAGCGCGATGACGGGGACGCGGCTGGCGGCGCCCCTGTTGGCGCTGCAGCAGGGCTACAGCCCGGCGGCGGTGGGGGTGTTGCTGGCGTTGTACGCGCTGTCGCCGGTGTTTCTGGCACTACCGGCGGGGCGGCTGGCCGACCGCGTGGGGCTGCGGCTGCCGATTCGCCTGTCGGTGGCGGCGGCGGTGCTGGGGGCGGGGCTGGCGGCGGCTTGGCCGGTGTTCTGGGTGCTGTGCCTGTCGGCCATGGTGACGGGCGCGTCGGCGGGCACCACGCAGATTGCCATGCAGCGGCACGTGGGGCGGGCCGCGCGCAACACCGATCAGCTCAGAACCCTGTTCAGCTGGATTGCGGTGGCGCCACCCGCGGCCAACTTTCTGGGCCCGCTGGCCTGCGGCCTGCTGATCGATCTGGCCGGGCCCACGCCCGCGCACCTGACCGGCTTTCGCGCGGCGTTTGGCCTGATGGCGCTGCTGCCGCTGCTTGGCTGGCTGCTGGTGCGCCGCGCGCCTGAAGCGCCGCTGGCCGCCCCTGCCGATGACGGCACGCACCATTCGGTGTGGGATTTGCTGGGCATGCCGGGCATGCGCCTGCTGCTGTTCACCAACCTGCTGCAGGCCGGCGCGTGGGACGTGCACACCTTTGTGCTGCCGATCCTGGGCCATGAGCGCGGCTACGCCGCTTCCACCATCGGCGCGCTGCTGGGCGCGTTTGCGGTGGCGGCGGCGGTGGTGCGCATGGGCCTGCCGCGGCTGACGGCGCACGTGGCCGAATGGCAGGTGATCTACACGGCCACGCTGGTGGCGGCGGTGGTGTTGCTGCTGTACCCGCTGATGCCCGGGCCGTGGGCGATGGGCCTGTGCTCGGTGTTGCTGGGCCTGGCGCTGGGCGCGGTGCAGCCAATGATTCTGGTGGTGCTGCACCGCATATCGCCCGAGGCGCGCCAGGGCGAAGCGATGGCGCTGCGGGTGATGACGATCAACTCGTCCAGTTTCGTGCTGCCGATGATGTTCGGGTCGATCGGCGCGGTAACGGGCGTGGCCGGCCTGTTCTGGCTGGTGGCGGCGGTGCTGGCGGTGGGTTCGCGCAGCGTGCCCAAGCTGCGGGACGTGCAGCCGCACGGCTGATGCGCCGCGCGCAGATTTTCAAGCCAAATCAGGCCCTAGCGCAATAAGCACGGGCGCAAGCAGCTACTGTATCAATAGCATTCGACTGGGCGCCAGTCGCTCAATCGTCCAGCCCCAGCTCTTGAATCTTGCGCGTGATGGTGTTGCGCCCAATGCCCAGGCGCTGCGCCGCTTCGATGCGGCGGCCGCGCGTGCTGGCCAGGGCGGCGTGGATCAGGCGGGCTTCCACGCGGTGCATCAGGCGGTCCCACACGTCGGGATGGCCTTCGGCCAGCAGGCGCGCGGCCTCGGCTTCCAGATCGGCCTCCCAAATTGACGCGTCGGCGTCGGGCGCGGGGGTGCCGGCAGCGGCAAGTCCGGTGCCGGGCATACGCACCGGGGGCACATACGCCGCAGGCGTGGCCGCGCTGGTTTCGTACACCGCACCGCCCTGCCCTGACCGCGGCGTGGGCGCAAACGCAGGCACTTCCGCGATGGCACTGGGCGGTGGTGCCGGCGGTGGGGCCGCCACGGCGTCGGCCC
>JAGOEM010000051.1 GCA_017997715.1 Ottowia sp. | reverse complement strand
GTTCGGGGTTGAACGGGCGGCCGGCCTCCGCATCGTCGATCGCGCGGCGGTAGGTCTGCGCCGTGCGCGCCACGTAGTACAGGCTCTTGGTGCGGCCTTCGATCTTGAGCGAATCCACGCCGATCTGGGTCAGCTTCTCGACCAGCTCGATGGCGCGCAGGTCCTTGCTGTTCATGATGTAGGTGCCGTGCTCGTCTTCCATGATCGGCATCAGCTGGCCGGGGCGGCCTTCTTCCTCGATCAGGTAGACCTGGTCGGCCGACGGGTGGCGCTGGCCGTTGCCGCAGGTGGATTCACCGCGCGCGCCGGCTTGTTCGGCCCGCTCCTGCTCGGCGCCAAAGCTGAAGCCGCTCAGCTGTTCGCCGCGCGCCAGCGCCTCGCCGGTGTTGGGGTCGACATCGGCATCGCTGGTCTTGTAGTTCCAGCGGCAGGCGTTGGTGCAGGTGCCCTGGTTGGGGTCGCGCCGGTTGAAGTAGCCCGACAGCAGGCAGCGGCCGCTGTAGGCAATGCACAGCGCGCCGTGCACAAACACTTCCAGCTCCATGTCGGGGCATTCCTGGCGGATCTGCTCGACCTCGCCCAGGCTCAGCTCGCGCGACAGGATGATGCGTTCCACCCCCGCGCGCTGCCAGAACTTCACCGCCGCCCAGTTGGTGGTGTTGGCCTGCACCGACAGGTGGATCGGGATGTGCGGCCATTTCTCGCGCACCTGCATGATCAGGCCGGCGTCGGCCATGATCAGCGCGTCGGGCTTCAGTGCGACCACCGGCTCCAGGTCGCGCAGGTAGGTGCGCACCTTGTCGTTGTGGGCAATCAGGTTGCTGGTGACAAAGAACTTCTTGCCGCGCGCGTGCGCTTCGGTGATGCCCTGGGCCAGCTGCTCCAGGCGGAAATCGTTGTTGCGCGCGCGCAGGCTGTAGCGGGGCTGGCCGGCGTAAACGGCGTCGGCGCCAAAGTCGTAGGCGGCGCGCATTTTGTCCAGGTTGCCTGCCGGCAAGAGCAATTCGGGGGCTTTCATGGGGCGTATTGTCCCGTTTGCGCGGGCAGGGGGCGCCTGCAGCGGTGCGACGGGCAAAAAAGCGGCCAATATCCCCCGCCGCAGGCGTCGCGGGCACATGCTGCTGTCGTACGATCTGCGCGATGTGGCGCGCCGTGCGCCGCGATAACGAATCTTTGGAGACTTCCTTGAAACGACTTCACCTTGCGAGCTGCACCCTGGCTGCCATGACGATGGGGGCCTTGAGCGCCCACGCCCAGTCCATCCAGCCCGGGCTGTGGGAGATGCGCGTGATCAAGCAGGTGGTCGATGGCGTGGACCAAACCGCCCGCATCGCCGCCGCCCAGCAGCAAATGAAGGCCGCCATGGCCAAGCTGAGCCCCGAGCAGCGCAAGCAGATGGAGGCCAGCATGGCCGGTGTTGGCGCGGGCACCGGCGGTGCGCATCGGCTGTGCATCAGCCCCGCCATGGCCGCGCAGGACAAGCCGGCCATGCCCACCGATGCCAAGTGCGAGCCGCCCACCAGCAAGCGCACAGGCAACCGCACCGACTACGAGTTCAGCTGCCAGCAGGGCGGCGACACCGTCAAGGGCAAGGGCCAGTCCGAAGTCTCGGCCAACCGGGTCGTCACCCGCATGGACATGGTCACCAGCGGCCCGCAGGGCAAACACAGCATGCTGACCGAATCGGAAATGCAGTTTGTTGGCGCGGATTGCGGCACGATCAAACCGGCGGATCAACTGGCTGGCAAGCCACCGGCCAAGCGCTGATTCCCGCAGCTCAAAAAAGCGCAGCGGGGCTACGAAGCTGCGTGGTGCTGAAAGAAGACGCAGCGATAGCCACCTTCAGTCGATCGACATGGGCCTGGCCGCGTGTACGCCATCGAGGCGGAGTTGGTCGACTCGACGGTGAAGACCTTGTTCGAGGATGGGGCGCGCAATGTCGTCGCACTTGGGCCGCAAGGAACAGCTCAGGATGGGGGCGGAAACTGGGTCGCGGTGGTCTTCAGGGACAAGTGCCTGCAGCGACATTTGTTTTAATTACTAAGCGTTACAAATGTGGATTATTTGGGAGATGAAGGCCCGAAAATAGGAACTAAATCGGCAGTCCCTTGTTTAGAATCCCCATGCCGTTACCCAGCCTTACTGCGTACAGCACATCACGTGCTGCGCCCGCTTTTATCGCGAGGCTTGGGAACCCATCGCGTCCATAGGGAGAGCATTTTTGAGAACACCTGTCGCCCCAGTGCAGTCTTTCGCTGACGCGGTAGCAGCGCCGCGTTGCGCTGCATCCGTGGCTGAGGCGCCGCAAATTCTCAAGCTTTGTGCAGTGATGGGCCTTTTGGGTGCATTGCTGGCACCGCTGCCCTCGCTGGCACAAACTGTGATTCAGCGCAGTTTCGTCAATTCCAGCTTCGAATCGCCCGATCTTCAGAACGGCGGCTGCAGGGTCTACATCAACGAAGCCAGGGTCACTGGATGGTCCACCACGCACCCCAGTGCGGCGACTGAGAACCTCAACTGCAACGTGCTGGGTGGTCTAGGCGCCTCGCCCGGACCCATCATGGAGTTGTGGAAAACGCCCAGAAGCTCCGATTCAGGCGGGACAGTCAACGCGCCGGACGGAACGCAGATTGCGGAACTCAACGCGGCGCAGGCGTCTCGTCTGTACCAACCCATTTGCCTGATCAACGGCGACCGCGTGACGTGGGACTTCAGCCACCGGGGCCGGGTTGTTAACGCGCCGGACAGCACCCGGTTCGACATTGCGCAGATGGTGATTGGCAGCACCGGGGTGATCGCGCGGGTAGGCACATCCAACACCGGCGCCATGGCGCCGGGTACGCCAACCGCCACCCTGGGCACGATCACCGGATCGGCGGCAATTGCCGGCAACACCACCTGGCGGAATTACAGCGGCGCATTCACCTATTCCGGCGCGACGGGACTGAGCAACATTGGCTTCGAGGCGGAAAGCACCGGCAGCGGCTCCACCGGTACGGGCAACTTGCTGGACAACGTTCGCGTCAATCTGACGCCCCTCGTCGATTTCGCCAAAGCCAGCAGCGCGGATCTGGAAGGGGCGCAGGCAGGCAGCCCGCGCTTGCTGCCGAACCGCCCGGTGCTGCGCGTTAACGGCACCGTTGCTACGGCGTTCAACCTCACGGTGCAAGTCGTGGGCGGTACGGCAACACGGGGGGTGGACTACTTCACCAACACCCCGGCCGGCACCAGCCCAACCATCACGATCCCCGTGCCAGCGGGCACCTACGATGGGGTGTCTGCCAGCAGCCTGTTTGCGTTGCCGGTCTACATCGCGGGCAACGACACTTCCGGCTCACCCAGCGGGAAGGTGGGCGCTTGGGATATCCAGTTCGCGCTTCAGCAACCAGGCGGCAATTCGCCCTTCCTGTTGATGTCCAACTCGGTTTGCGGTTCTGCCGGGCAGGGCACGGCCGACTACGTGATCAACGATGACGATGGGGCGCTGGTGATCACCAAGACAGCCGGAACCCCTGCGCCGGTCGGCGGAACCGCCTCCCAATACGACATTCCCTACACCGTCACGGTCGCGACGTCTGGCACCGGCACCCGCAACTTCACGCTGACCGACACACCGGCGTTCAGCGGCAACACCACCATCAATGCCTTGACCTCCCTGTCGTGCGTGCAGTCCGGTGGCGGCACAAGCAATTGCGGAGCGCTTCTTGCGGTGCCGCAGAACAGCAGTGGCCCGTGGACATTGCAATCAAACCAGCAATTCGATGGGACTGGATTGAGCCGTACGTACAGCATGACCGTGCGGGTCACGGTCAATCCCGGGCCATCCGGGCAGAACGTATGCAGCGGCAGCCCCGGCAACGGCTTGTACAACGCGGCGAGGGTGGCGCTGACCAGCGGCGAGACGTTCTCCGCCAGCGCTTGCCAGGACACGCCCGGCTTGGCCTGGGTCACGCTGGCAAAAAGCCTGCCTTCGGGGCGGCTGGACACCAGTGATCAGTTTCAAGTTCGCATGAATGCCGGCGGCATTCCGGTTGCGAATGGCAGCGTGACAACCACGGCCGCCAATAGCAGTCCGACGACCAGCCGGATCGCGCTGCCTGCAGGTTCAATCGTCCAGTTTTCGGAAGCACTCAAACTGAATGGCACCGGCGAGGATCAGGCCCCAAGCAACTACTACACGGCGCTGACGTGTACGAACGCCACCAGTGGTTCGTCCACCTTGCTGCCCAGTGGCCCTGGCACTGCGCAGGTATCGCAACGGCAGTGGGCCGAGTTCCTGCCTGCAGCAGGTGACGACATCCGGTGCACCATCACCAACACCCCGCGTCCCACCACGCTTCAGGTCGCCAAGCTGATCAACGGCCGTGCTGCGTCAACGGACCAATTCAGCATGTCCATTGCGCGCGGTGTCGATGTGAGCCAGGTAACCGCTTCGACGGGCGGCCAAGCCAGCATCACGCCGGCCGCCATCCGTGTGGCGGCGGGCAGCGTGTTCACCCTGAGCGAGGCAGCAACCAGCGGCAGTCTGGCCAACTACACCAGCACCTACAGCTGCACAAACACAGGTGACGGCGGCACCGCAGTGCCATCCACGCCCACGGCGGGCACCAGTGTGAACATCACCCCGGCTGTGGGGGATGCCATCAGCTGTACGTTCGTCAACACCCCTATCACCTACAGCGTGAGCGTGGCTGCCGGCCTGGGCGGTACGGCCAGCTGCGCGCCTGCGGTGGTCAACAGTGGTCAGGTGAGTGTGTGCACGGCGGTGCCGCTGCCCAACTACTCCGTGGCCAGCTGGGGTGGCGATTGCGCGATCGCGGGCGCGTCGTCCACCTGCACGCTGTCGGGTGTCACTTCCAACAAGGCGTCCACGGTCAGCTTCGTGCGGAATCAGGTGGCGGTGTCCATCAGCAAGACGGTGACCGGCGCACCGGCCGCGACCGGCGCGCCCGGAAGCTACGGATTCACGCTTGTCTGCGATACCGGCAGCTACAGCGGCGCGATCACCGTCGCCGGTACGGGCACCAGCGGATCCACCGCCGTGCAGGTGCCGCAAGGCGCCACCTGTTCAGCCTTGCAGGAAACCAGCAAGGCTGCCGCGCCCGCCAACTACCGCTGGGGCACTGAGACCACCGCACCGCCTGCGGGGCCGATCAATGCGGGTGCGTCAGGCAGCATCACCAACCCGCTGCTGGCCAACGACGGCACTTTGACGGTGACCAAAAACCTCACCGGCCAGAGCTTCACCAGCGCTACCAACTATCCTTTCGTCGTCACCTGCGCCAGCCCTGTAGCGAGCTACAGCGGCACCATCAGCGTGCCCGCCAACGGCAGCAGCGCAAGCACCACCGTGAGCATTCCGGCAGGCTCTTCCAGCTGTCAGATCGCCGAGACCCTGGCTTCGCGGCCGGTACCGCCAGCCAATTACAGCTGGGGCGACCCGAGCTACGCGCAACCGAGCCAGTCCGGCATGGAGCCCGGTGGCGCTGCCAGTGGCAGCATCACGAATCCGCTGGTCACCGCGAACCTGACCTTGGCCAAGGTGGCCGCCACCAGTCCTCCGACCAGTCCGGTGGCCGTGGCCCAGGGCGGGGTGTTCACTTACGCCATCGCCGTGACCAACAGCGGCCCCGTTGCCAGCGCCAGCAACACCACGGTGGTCGACCAGGTGCCGGCGGGTGTCAGCATTAACCAGGTGACGCCCGGCGCCGGCTGGCTGTGCCGGGATGCGGCCAACAACAACCTGTCCGGCGGCATCGATCCGGCTCGCCCTGGCCCGTTTGACATCACGTGCACGCTGGCAGCGGGCGTGCCAGGGGCCAGCCCAGGCAACAACACCACGCTGAACGTGGTCACGTTCGGCGCGATCAAAACCGCTGGCGCCGCGCAAAGCGTGACCAACAGCGCGTCGATTCGCACCGGAGATGCCATCTGCGAGAGCGCCCCCGCCACAGCGCGCTGCGTCAGCAGCGCGACGGTGCAGGACGCCAGCAGCCCCTTGCTTGCCATTGGCAAGGCTGCCAGCCCTGACCGCGTCGCGAGCGGCGGCACCATCATCTACGCCATTTCGGTCATCAACAGTGGATCTGCCGCCAGTGGCGCGCCCACCGTGATCACAGACAGCGTGCCAGCCGGAATTACTATCAACAATGTAGCGCCTGGCGCAGGCTGGGCCTGCGTGGATGGCTCAAACAATGCGGCATCAGGAGCAGTCAATCTGGCGGGGCCGACCACGGTGGCGTGCACGCGTGTGAACGGCGTACCCGCCGCGACCTACGACACCGCTGCCAACACCTTCACGCCCACGCAAGAAACGGCGGTGACGCTGACCGCCACCAAAACCGGTGTGTCCGACGTGACGAACACGGCGTCGATCACCACCGGTGATGCGCGCTGTTCGGCTGGCGCACAAGGGTGCACCGCCAGCGCCACGGTGCTGGACATCAGCGCGCCCGCGCTGGCAATCACCAAGACGGCGGACAAGAGCAGTGCGCGCCAAGGCGAACCCGTCGCCTTTACGCTAACCGTGAGCAACACGGGCCCGGTGCCCAGTGTGGCCGGGGTAAGCGTGGAGGACGCCGTGCCAGCGGGCCTGCAGGTGACCGGCGTGACGGCCGGCAACGGCTGGACATGCGCACCTGGCACGGGTGCCGGCCCCCTGACCATCAGTTGCACCAAAGGCGCCGGAAGTGTCGCCGCCGGCGCCATCGATGAGACGGTGGTCACCATCGCAGCGACCAAGACCGACGACAACACCGTCACCAACGTGGCGCGCATTGCGGGCGGCGACCCGGCCTGTGGCGCTGGCCCGGTGGCTGCGCGCTGCAGTTCCAGCGCCAGCATTTCGGCTGCAGCGCCGCCAGTGCCGGTGCCAGCCGGGCCATGGTGGCCGATCGCTCTGTTGGTCAGTGCTGCAGGCGCCTGGGCGCTGCGCCGTCGATGGGCCTGAGAGCGTCTTCAACGTCGCCTCGCGGGTGCGCGCGCATGGCCTCGTGCGGTTTGCGCCTCGCAGCCCATCCCGATCCACATGCCGCACTCCTCGCGCTGAGGCGTTGAGCAGGCTCTAAGAAGGCATTCCCCGGCGACGCGCTGATCAGATTCGTGGCGCGCACGCCGCTGGGTTGGCCGGCGCGGCCAAGCCGCTGGATCGGTGGGGCGTTGCCGGGCCCGCATTTCCGCTGGGCGCGGCGCCCAAGCCGTTTCCGCGAGTGCTGGAAACCGCCTATGCCCTTCGAGCGGCAAATTCGCCCGACGCCTGACACAATAAGCAAAAGCGCGATCTGCGCTCCTGCCGTTTGTACAAGGAAGAACGTCATGGCTACCAAGAAAACCCACGCTTTCGCCACCGCCCGCAAATCGTTCAAAACGGCCTCCGGCAAGACCGGCGAGCTGTATTCGCTGCCCGCGCTGGCACGCAAGTTTCCCAATATCAAGCGCCTGCCCGTATCGCTGCGCATCGTTCTGGAATCGGTGGTGCGCCACTGCGATGGGCTGAAGGTCACGCCCGAACACGTGGCGCAGCTGGCCAATTGGCAGCCCAACGCGGCCCGCACCGACGAAATCCCCTTTACCGTGGCCCGCGTGGTGCTGCAGGACTTCACCGGCGTGCCGCTGCTGGCCGATCTGGCGGCCATGCGCTCCACCGCGCAGCGCCTGGGCAAAGACCCGGCAAAGATCGAACCGCTGGTGCCGGTCGATCTGGTGGTCGACCACTCGGTCATGGTCGACTATTACGGCAAGAAGAACGCCCTCGACCTGAACATGAAGCTGGAATTCCTGCGCAACCGCGAGCGCTACGAATTCATGAAGTGGGGCATGCAGGCCTTTGATACGTTTGGCGTGGTGCCGCCGGGCTTTGGCATCGTGCACCAGGTCAACCTGGAATACCTGGCGCGCGGCGTGCACAAGCGCGCCGACGGGGTGTACTACCCCGACACCCTGGTCGGCACCGACAGCCACACCACCATGATCAACGGCATTGGCGTGGTGGCCTGGGGCGTGGGCGGCATCGAGGCCGAAGCCGCCATGCTGGGCCAGCCGGTGTACTTTTTGACGCCCGACGTGGTCGGTTTCGAGCTGAAAGGCCGCTTGCGCGAAGGCTGCACCGCCACCGACCTGGTGCTGACGGTGACCGAGATCCTGCGCAAGCACAAGGTGGTGGGCAAGTTCGTCGAATTCTTTGGCGAAGGCACGCGCACCCTCAGCCTGCCCGACCGCGCCACCATCGGCAACATGGCGCCCGAATACGGCGCCACCATGGGCTTTTTCCCGGTGGACGAGCGCACCATCGAATACTTCCAGGGCACCGGCCGCACCAAGGCCGAGATCGAGGCCTTCGAGGCCTATTTCCGCGCGCAGGGGCTGTTTGGCATACCGCAGGCGGGTGACATTGACTATTCGCAGGTCGTCACGCTGGATTTGGGCACCGTGGCGCCCAGCCTGGCCGGCCCCAAGCGCCCGCAAGACCGGATCGAGCTGGGCAACGTCGCCACGCAGTTTGCCGATCTGTTTTCCAAACCCATGGGCGACAACGGCTTCAACCGCCCGGCCGACCTGTTGCACACGCGGGTGGAAGTCACCCGCGACAACCTGCCCGATGCCGACGAATTGCCCCCACCGCCCCAGCCCACGCCGGCCGGCGCGCCGCGCGAGGTGGTCGAGATGGTGGCCAACAAACCCACGCTGCAATCGGCCCTGGCTGAGGCCGATGTGATCGAGCCGATCTCGGTCCAGCAGTTTTCGCTGGGCAACGGCGATGTGTTGATTGCCGCCATTACCAGCTGCACCAACACCAGCAACCCCAGCGTGTTGCTGGCCGCGGGCCTGCTGGCCAAAAAGGCCGTGCAGGCGGGCCTGACGGTCAAGCCGCACATCAAGACCTCGCTGGCGCCCGGTTCGCGCATCGTCACCGAATACCTGACCGAAACCGGCTTGCTGCCTTACCTGGAACAGCTGGGCTTTTCCGTGGCCGGCTATGGTTGCACCACCTGCATCGGCAACGCGGGCGATCTGGCGCCCGAGATCAACGAAGCCATCACCCGCAACGACCTGATTGCGGCGGCCGTGCTGTCGGGCAACCGCAACTTTGAAGCGCGCATCCACCCCAACCTGAAGGCCAACTTCCTGGCCAGCCCGCCGCTGGTGGTGGCCTACGCCATTGCCGGCAACGTGATGGTCGATCTGATGACCCAGCCCGTCGGCCAGGGCAAGGGCGGCAAAGACGTGTTCCTGGGCGACATCTGGCCCACCAGCGAAGAAATCCAGAAGCTGCTGAAGTACGCCATGAAGGGCAAGGCCTTCCGCGAGAACTACGCCAAGGTCGCCACCGAGCCCGGCAAGCTGTGGGAGCGCATCGAGGGCGTAACCGGCCAGATCTACAACTGGCCCACCAGCACCTACATTGCCGAGCCGCCGTTCTTTGACGATTTCACTATGGAATCAGGAGCTGCCAGCGCAGGTGCAGCGGGCAATAGCGGCCAGAATGATGCACATCGGGTGGCCGGTGCGCGCGTCATGGCGCTGTTTGGCGACAGCATCACCACCGACCACATTTCGCCCGCCGGCAGCATCAAGGACACATCGCCCGCCGGCCAATGGCTGCTGGCGCACGGCGTGCAAAAGCCCGACTTCAACAGCTACGGCGCGCGGCGCGGCAACCACGAGGTGATGATGCGCGGCACCTTTGCCAACGTGCGCATCAAGAACCTGATGATTCCGCCGCAGAACGACGGCAGCCGCGAAGAGGGCGGCGTCACCCTGTACCAGCAGCCCGGCGAATTGCAGGGCAGCAAGCAGTTCATCTACGACGCGGCCATGAAGTACATCGCCGCGGGCGTGCCCACGGTGATCTTTGCCGGCGAGGAATACGGCACCGGCTCCAGCCGCGACTGGGCCGCCAAGGGCACGCAGTTGCTGGGCATCAAGGCCGTGGTGGCCAAGAGCTTCGAGCGCATCCACCGCAGCAACCTGGTCGGCATGGGCGTGCTGCCGCTGCAGTTCAAACCTGGTGAATCGTGGGATTCGCTGGGCCTGAAGGGCGACGAGCTGATCGAGATCGTCTGCGACGAGCACCTGACGCCGCAAAGCAACGCGCGCCTGATCGTGACCCGCGCCGATGGTTCGAAGAAAGAAGCGACCCTGACTCTGCGCATCGACACGCCGATCGAGGTGGACTATTTCCGCGCCGGGGGCATCCTGCCCTACGTGCTGCGGCACTTGCTGGCCTGAGCGCGCGGCGCGCTGAATCTGGCGGCGCCGGGTGCCCGCCAGCAGCGCGGCCCCGCGCAGCCCGTCGGGCCAAGCGCAGGGCCGCCTGGGTGATAAAAATAGTGTCAAAAATGGCTGTTGCGCCCGCTAGATAAGCGCTGGCAGCTATTATTTTTGAAGTAATCGGTGCCAATGCGTTCGTGGTTTCTACTGCGTTTGGCGCACGTGTGATTGATGTGCGCAAGCGGTGCAATCGGCGAACCCTGGCGCCCATCGCCTCGCAACTGCGCCCATTGCCGTGCCGCGGCAAGCGCTGCAAAAAGGCGCTGCGTACGCACACCCAAAAGGCCGCCGCCCAGGCTCTGACCAAATGCCGTTTATCGGAGAAATGCAAGCTGGTGTTTCGAGCTTGGCACAATCACGCTATGAACGCATTGGAGGTCTTGATCGCCGGAGGCGGTATTGGCGGCGTGGCGGCCGCTGTGGCAACGGCGCGCGCCGGCAACCAGGTGCGCGTTTATGAACGCGCGCCCGTGTTCAGCGAAGTCGGCGCCGGCGTCCAGCTGGGGCCCAATGCCACCCGGGTTTTGATCCAGTGGGGCTTGACCGATGCGCTGAAGGCGGTGGCGTCATTTCCTGCGCTGCTTCAGGTGCGCAGCGCCGAATCGGGCGCCGAGCTGGGCCGGCTGGAACTGGGTCCGCGCCTGATGGTGCGCTATGGCGCGCCTTACGCCAGCATCCACCGGGCCGATTTGCACCACTTGCTGACCCGCGCGATGCTGCAGCAAGAGGGCGTGCACCTGTGCCTGGACCAGGCGGTGGCCGGGTTCCAGCAGGATGAAGATGCCGTCGCGCTGCAAACCTCGCTTGGCGTGCGTGTCGAGGGCGATGTGCTGGTAGGCGCCGACGGGGTCTGGAGCCATGTGCGCGCGGCCCTGCTGGACGACGGCGTGGCGAAACCGACCGGGCACCTGGCCTACCGCGCCATGCTCAAGACCGAGGCGCTGCCTCCTTCCCTGCGCGAGAACCGCGTCACCGCCTGGCTGGGGCCACGCCTGCACGTCGTGCAATACCCGGTGCGCGGCGGTGAATGGACGAACGTGGTGGCCATCGTGCACGGCGCCGTGCCGGACAACCTGGAAGATTGGGACCACAGCGGCTATGCCGCCGATCTGCTGCGCGCCATGGGGCCGATCTGTGCCATGCTGCGCGCGCTGCTGGAAGCGGCGCCCACCGCCACCGTGAATTCCTATGCCTGGCGCCTGTGGCCGCTGGCGGGGCGGCCGCCCGTCGACAATGCCGAACAGATGGCACGCGGCCGCGTGGCCCTGCTGGGCGATGCCGCGCACCCCATGGTGCCGTTTCTGGCCCAGGGCGCGGGCATGGCGATTGAAGACGCCGCCGAATTGGCCCGCGCGCTCAGCATGGACGCGGTCGACGTGCCGACTCGCCTGCAGCGCTACGCCCTGGCGCGCTGGCAGCGCGTGGCCCGCGTGCAGGCGCGCGCCTGGCGCAACGGCCAGATTTTTCATTCCACAGGCCTGATGCGCCTGGGCCGCGATGCGTCCATGAAGCTGATGGGCGAACGCCTGCTGGACGTGCCATGGCTTTACAGCGGCTGAAGCTGCCGGCCCAAGGCGGGCGGCAATGCGGCGGCCGTGGGCGCCGCGCCGTTGTGCGCTTGCAGCAAGCCGGCGGTGCCTGTAGGTGGGCTGCCAGGGGCTTGCCGCTCAGGGATATCGGCATCAGGGTAAGCGATGGCAGGCGGCGGCGAACCCCGCCCTAGAATGCGTCGCAAACCCGTAGGTCCCCTCCAGATGAGCCGCAGTGCCCCCCCTTCATCCGCCAAAACCGCCAAAGCGGTCAAGCCGGCGGCAACCAACGACAACGGCGTCGTGCGGGTCATCAAGAAGTACCCCAACCGGCGTCTGTACGACACCAGCAGCTCAAGCTACATCACGCTGACGCAGGTGCGCGAGCTGGTCATGGGCAAGGCGCACTTTGTGGTGCGGGACGCCAAGACCGGCGACGATCTGACCCGCAGCATCCTGCTTCAGATCATTCTGGAAGAAGAGGCGGGCGGCTCGCCCATGTTCACCGAAGCGATGCTGTCCAACATCATCCGTTTCTACGGGCACGCCATGCAGGGCTTCATGGGCAGCTACCTCGACAAGAACATCCAGTCGTTCATGGAAATCCAGGCCAAGCTGGCGGAAAACTCCAAGGACGTGACGCCCGAGATGTGGTCGCAGTTCCTGCACATGCAGTCGCCGCTCATGCAGGGCATGATGGGCACCTACCTTGAGCAGTCCAAGAACATGTTCCTGCAGATGCAGGATCAGATGACCAAGCAGACCGAACAGATGTGGGGCGCGTTCGGCCTCAAGCGCTGAAGCGCCGGGCCCGCCGCATGCGGCCCGCACAGGCCGCACCCGCAGGCAACGGGTGCATCAGGCCAACATGCTCGCCAGTACAACCAGCGGCAGCGAAACCACCGAGGCGATTGAGGTGACCACGGTCAACGTCTTCAGTGCGCCCTTGGTCGACAGGCCCAGCAAGCCCTTGAACATCCAGAAGAAGTTGCTGTTGACCTGCACCGCAAACAACGCGCCGGACGCGATGGCAAAGCCAATGATCACCGGCGACGTGGCAAGCTGAGACGCCACCGGCCCGATGATGCCGGCGGCCGTCAGCGCAGCGACCGACACCGATCCAATCGCCACGTGCAGCACCGCGGCAACGAACCACGCCAGCAGGATGCTGAGCAGCACCGGCCCCGCCGCGTCGGTAGAGAACAGCTTGCCCAGTTCTGCGCCCATGCCCGAAGCGGTGATGACGGCGCCCAGCGACCCGCCAACGCCGGTGATCAGCAGAATCTCGCCGCTGGTCTTGAAGCCATCGGTCAAGGCTTCGTTGGTGCGTTCCGGCCCGATCAGGCGCCGCGCCATCCCATACGCGCCCAGCAAGCCCACAAACAGCGCCAGGTTGGCATTGCCAATGAAGTTGATGAAATCATTGGATACCCCGGCCAGCTTGGCAAACGCGCCAAAGGCGATCATCAGCAAGGGCACGACGATGGGCGCGCAGGCCAGCAGCAGGCCGGGCGCTTGGTCGGTGTGGGGCGCCTGGGCGTCGCTGGCTTCGGTTTCCAGCATCGCCTCGCTGGCGTCTTCGTCGGTGGCGGGCTTCCAGTAGTTGGTGCGCAGCAAAAGGCCGAACAGAAACGTGGTCAGCAGCGCGGTGGCCAGGCCAATGCACAGGCCGCCCAGCAACCACGAGCCCAGGCTCACGTTCATCTGCCCCGCAATCAATATCACCGCCAGGCCCGGCACCACAAACACATAGCCCGAGAAGATGCCTGTGCCAATGGCGCCGGCCAGAAACGGCAGCCCGTTGCGGCCCAGCATAGGCGCCGCCGAGCGCGCCACGGGCGACGCCAGCACCACCTGCACATCCACATAGATCGAAGGAAAGATCGTGGACATGGCGCCCGCCATGGCATAGGGCAGGCGCCTGGCGCCCACGGCAGATACCAGCGCTTGCACCATGCGCCTGAAGGCGCCGGTGGCGTGAAGCAGCGAACCAATGACCACGCCAAAGCCGATCAGTAGGCCCACCTTGCCCATGATCTCGCCAAAGCCGCTGGTGATTTCTTTCAGCGTGCCGGCGTAGCCTACGCCACTGGCCAGCCCCAGATACAGGCAGCCCAGAACCAGGGAAATGACCGGGTCCACCTTCAGCCAGATGATCAAGCCGATCACCAGCACGATGGCGAGGACGGTGTGCAAAACGACCATGGTGTCTCCTTCTTGGCGGAATCGAGTTCCTGTTCTCTTGGGTGGCCAACGGCGCTGGGGTTGGGTCACCGCGTCGGCAGCCACAGCTTAAAGGACGAGGCCCAAGCATTCAACCAAACCCCTGGGACTATGTGGGGGGCGAAGCGCGGGCTGCGTGCCTGCCCAACCGGGCGGCTGCGCGCCGCATGACGGCCATGCGCTGCCGCCTGGGCGCGCCCGCCGGGCGCCGACCTACAATAGCGGGTTAAGCGCGACAGCCGCTGAATGACGAGCGCGCAGCGTAAGGCGTCGCCGTACGGCAACCATGTAGGGACGTGCGTTCCGCCCCGAGGGGCTTTGGTCAAGGCGCGCCAAGCGCAGCTGGGCCGGCCCGGCATGGCTGGCTGCAGTCCCAGGACGTACCGCACGCTGATCCCGCGGTGCCGTAGGCCACCCGCACACAGTGCTTGGCGCCCAGGCACCGTTGAAACTGAAAAGACCGGGCATCACGCCCAAACGGCGATGTGCGAAGCCCTGAACAAGCGCATTCGCAAGAAAGAAAACATGACCACCACGACCCAGCACGCCCCCCACGCGGCCCAGAAGACCGAGGCACCGCGCGTCGGCTTTGTGTCGCTGGGCTGCCCGAAGGCGTTGACCGACTCCGAACTGATCCTGACCCAGCTTTCTGCCGAGGGCTACACCACCAGCAAGACCTTTGAGGGCGCTGATCTGGTGATCGTCAACACCTGCGGCTTCATCGACGAGGCGGTGAAAGAAAGCCTGGACACCATTGGCGAGGCGCTTGCCATCAACGGCAAGGTCATTGTCACTGGCTGCCTTGGTGCAAAAACGATAGCTGCCTCCGCAGGTGGGGCGGGCGCTATCGGCCAAAATGATTCAGAAAATCTGGTGCGACACCTGCATCCTTCCGTGCTGGCCGTCACCGGCCCGCATGCCACGCAAGAGGTGATGGACGCGGTGCACCAGCACCTGCCCAAGCCGCACGACCCGTTCATCGACCTGGTGCCCGGCGCCTTTGGCGAGGCGGGCTTGAAGCTGACGCCGCGGCACTACGCGTACTTGAAAATCAGCGAAGGCTGCAACCACCGCTGCACCTTCTGCATCATCCCGTCGATGCGCGGCGATCTGGTCAGCCGGCCGATTGGCGACGTGCTGAAAGAGGCGCGCGCGCTGTTTGAAGGCGGCGTCAAAGAGCTGCTGGTGATCAGCCAGGACACCTCTGCCTACGGCGTGGATGTGAAGTACCGCACCGGCTTCTGGGATGGCCGCCCGGTCAAGACCCGCATGCTGGAACTGGTGCAGCAGCTGGCCGAATTGGCCGCACCGCACGGCGCCTGGGTGCGCCTGCACTACGTGTACCCGTACCCGCACGTCGACGAAATCCTGCCGCTGATGGCCGAAGGCAAGGTGCTGCCGTACCTCGACGTGCCCCTGCAACACAGCCACCCCGATGTGCTGCGCCGCATGAAACGCCCCGCCAGCGGCGAGAAAAACCTGGAGCGCATCGCGCGCTGGCGCGAGGTGTGCCCGGAGCTGGTGATCCGCTCGACCTTCATCGCCGGCTTTCCGGGCGAGACCGAGGCCGAGTTCGACCACCTGCTGGACTTTCTGCGTGAGGCGCGCATCGACCGCGCGGGCTGCTTTGCCTATTCGCCCGTAGAAGGCGCCACCGCCAACGCGCTGCCCGGCATGCTGCCGCCCGAGCTGCGCGAGGAGCGCCGCGCGCGCTTCATGGAAGTGGCCGAGGCCGTGTCCACCGAAAAGCTGCGCGAGCGCGTTGGCGCGACGATGCAGGTGCTGGTCGATTCGGCCCCCGCGCTGGGGCGCAAGGGCGGCGTGGGACGCAGCTATGCGGACGCGCCTGAGATCGATGGCGTGGTGCAGCTGTTGCCGCCCGAAAAACTGAGCAAGCAACTGCGGGTGGGCGAATTCACCCGCGCGCGCGTGGTTGGCACGCAGGGGCACGATCTGGTGGCGGTGCCGGTCTGAGGCGGGCAGGGGCTTTCAATGCGGTGTGCCGGCCCCAAGTGGGTGCGGTGGGCGCCGAGTACGCCAACGCGGCGGTTGGTCTGGAGCGCTTGACCTGAAGCCGCCACGACCATGCTGCTTGCCGATCACGGCGATTCTTTGGGCTGGATCGGCGGTGGGCCCCGTCGCTGGGTCGCCGGCAGTGCGTGTGATCGTGTACCCTTGCCGGCATGAGCCAAATACCCTGTCGTCGATTGGCACACTGCAAGCGCGTTACCGCGCAGGGCGAGCTGGCTTGCGCGGGATGAGCCACCGCACCGGGCCAGGGCAGACCGCCTGTGTGCTCGCGCTCTGCTTGAACGCCTTGCCGGCCTACCGTATGACCCCGATCAATGCGCTGATGGCGGCAGGACAAACCACAGGCAAAAAAATAGACCGACGCATCAAAAATGTGTCGGCCCACATGAAAAAAGGTCTGCACATTGCTGTGCAGACCTTCATCAAACTTTGGTGCCCAAGAGAGGACTCGAACCTCCACGGAGTTACCCGCTAGTACCTGAAACTAGTGCGTCTACCAATTCCGCCACCTGGGCATCAGGAATCCGAGATTCTATACCAAAAAATCAGACATGAGCAATACGTTGTTGGAAGAAATTGAAGGCGTGGTCCAAGGCCACCGAGATGGCCACGGCTTTGTGAGCCCGGACGATGGTTCGCCGGACATGTACCTGCCGCCCAATGAGATGCGCGCGGTGCTGCACCGCGATCGCGTCAAGGTGCGCCTGGTGCGTCACGACCGCCGCGGCCGCCCGGAAGGGCGCGTGGTGGAAATCGTCGAACGGCCGCCGCACCCGATCATCGGGCGGCTGCTGAATGAGGGCGGCATCTGGCTGGTGGCGCCTGAGGACAAGCGCTATGGCCAGGATGTGCTGATCCCCAAACAGGGCATCGGCGCCGCCAAGGCGGGCGAGGTGGTGGTGGTCGAATTGACCGAACCGCCCGCGCTGTACGGCCAGCCCATCGGCCGTGTGCGCGAGGTGCTGGGCGATATCGACGACCCGGGCATGGAGATTGAAATAGCGGTGCGCAAGTACGGCGTGCCGCACGAGTTTTCGCCCACCGCCCTGGCCGAAGCGCGCGCCTTGCCCGACACCGTGCAGCCCGCCGACAAGGCCGGCCGCATCGACCTGACCGATGTGCCGCTGTGCACCATCGACGGTGAAGACGCGCGCGACTTTGACGACGCCGTGTACTGCGAACCCGCCGTGGTCACCGGGCGCGGCAAAAAGCCCAATGGCTGGCGTGTGCTGGTGGCCATCGCCGATGTCAGCCACTATGTGAAGACCGGCAGCCCGATCGATGTGGATGCGTATGACCGCGCCACCAGCGTGTACTTTCCGCGCCGCGTGATTCCCATGCTGCCGGAAAAGCTCAGCAACGGTCTGTGTTCGCTGAACCCCGATGTCGACCGCCTGTGCATGGTGGCCGACATGATGATCACCGCCAATGGCGACGTGCACGCCTACCAGTTCTACCCGGCGGTCATGCACAGCCATGCGCGCTTCACGTACACCGAGGTGGCCGCCATCCTCGCCAACACGCGCGGCCCCGAAGCCGCCCGGCGCAAAGAGCGCGTGGGCGATCTGATCCACCTGCACGACGTGTTCAAGGCCTTGCTGAAAGCCCGCCAGGCGCGTGGCGCGGTCGATTTCGACACGGTGGAAACGCAGATCGTGTGCGACGAATCGGGCCGCATCGAACGCATAGAAGCGCGCACGCGCAACGACGCGCACCGCTTGATCGAAGAATGCATGCTGGCCGCCAACGTGTGCAGCGCCGATTTCATTCTGGGCAGCAAACACCCCGGCCTTTTCCGCGTGCACGAAGGCCCGACGCCCGAAAAGCAAGACCTGCTGCGCGCCTACCTGAAGGCGCTGGGCCTGGGGCTGTCAATCAGTGACACGCCCGAGCCCAGCGACTTTCAGCGCATCGCCGAAGCCACCAAGGACCGCCCGGATTCCGAGCAGATCCACATGATGCTGCTGCGCTCGATGAGCCAGGCGATCTACACGCCCATCAACAGCGGGCACTTTGGCCTGGGCTATGAGGCGTACACGCACTTCACCAGCCCGATCCGGCGCTACCCCGATCTGCTGGTGCACCGCGTCATCAAAGCCATTCTGACGCAGCGCAAGTACCAGTTGCCGGCCTTGCCCACGCCGGGCGAGGCGCATGAAAAGCTGAACCGCCGCCTGCAAAAGCAGAACGCTTCGCGCCGACGCGGCGCGGACGAGGCGCCCAAACGCCTGTCGCCCGATATGCAGGAATGGGAAGCCGCCGGCCTGCATTGCAGCGCCAACGAACGGCGCGCCGATGAGGCCAGCCGCGACGTGGAAGCCTGGCTCAAGTGCAAGTACATGAAGGAGCACCTGGGCGAAGAGTTCAGCGGCACCGTTACCGCCGTCACCAGCTTTGGCCTGTTCGTCACGCTGAACGATCTGCACGTGGAAGGCCTGGTGCACATCACCGAGCTGGGCGGCGAATACTTCCGCTTCGACGAAGTGCGCCAGGAACTGCGCGGCGAACGCACCGGCATCCGCTACATCATCGGCACCAAGGTGCGCGTGCAGGTCAGCCGCGTCGATCTGGATGGCCGCAAGATCGATTTCCGCCTGGTGCAGGACGGCGACGAGCTGGTGGTGCGCGCGATGCGCGACAAGACGGGTGGCCAGGCGACGGAAGGCCGTCCAAGCAAGCCCACCAAGGCAGGCAAGCCGGCGAAGGCAAGCACGGCCAAGCGGTCGGGCCGCGCCCCGCGCGCTGACGTGGACGGCCCTTCGCGCCAGGCCATGTCGCCCATTCAGGCGCTGCAGGCG
>JAGOEM010000209.1 GCA_017997715.1 Ottowia sp. | reverse complement strand
GTTCGGTGCCAATCCCCGAAGTGGTGCGCAACATCAACAGCTTCACCCTGGGCGCGCAGCTCAGCAACCCCAAGATCAAGACGCGCGTGGTGTGGGTGAACGAATGGCACAACCCGCCCAAAGAGACCGAAGCGGCCACCTCGCTGATCAACGGCGGTGCGGACGTGCTGTTCCAGAACACCGATTCGCCCGCTGTGCTGAAAACCGCTGAATCGATGGGCAAGCGCGCCTTCGGCTGGGATTCGGACATGACCTCCTACGGCCCCAAGGCCCACCTGGGCTCGGCCATCATCAACTGGACGCCCTACTACACCAAGGTGGTGGGCGACGTGCTGGACAACAAATGGGCCACCGGCCAAAGCTGGTGGGGCGTGAAGGAAGGCGCGATCGACCTGGTGTCGCTGGCCGCCGACGTCCCTGACGCCGCCAAGGCCAAGCTGGACGAAGTGCGCGCGGGCCTGAAGGCGGGCACGTACCACATCTGGAAAGGCCCGATCCTGGACAACGCCGGCAAGGAAGTGCTGGCCGCCGACCAGGTGGCCGACGACAAATTCCTGGGCGCCGTCAATTACTACATCAAGGGCGTTGAAGGCACCGTGCCGGGCTCCGACAAGAAGTAAGCCCGCCGCCATTGGCCGCATCCAAGCCGCGCCCTGTGCGCGGCTTTTTTGTGGGCCGCTGCAGCCGGCGGCGCATGGCCGCTACTTCATATTTGATAGCTGGCAGCGCCCGCCAGTAGGGCGTTACAGCCCTATTTCTTTCAAAATACCTGCGCGACCAACCTTCCGGCGCCGCGCACCACGGTACGGGTACGGGTGCAGGTGTCGGCACGCGAATTGCATGGCGTTGGAACAGCGGTGCGCGGCACCGCGTACCGATCTTTGACGAAAGCCCACGCCATGACCACCGACCACCGCAAACGCACCCTGCTCCAACTGGCTGCGGCCACCGCCGCGCTGGGCGCCATTGGCCTGACGGCCTGCGGGCGCAAGGAAGATGCGGCCCCCACGCCCGCACCCGAAGCCGCACCGCCGCCCGCGCCCGATGTCGCGGCCGCGCCTGTGAATCCGCTGAAGGCCGCGTGGATCTACGTCGGCCCGGTCGGCTCGGCGGGCTGGAGCTTTGCCCACGATCTGGGCCGCAAGGCGGTCGAGGCCGAATTCGGCGGCAAGGTCCAGACCACCTTCATCGAAAGCGTGCCCGAAGGCGCCGACACCGAACGCGTGCTGCGCGACCTGGTCGGCCAGGGCAACCAGCTGATCTTTGGCACCAGCTTCGGCTTCATGGAGGCGATGCTCAAGGTCGCCAAAGACCACCCGGACGTCAAGTTCGAGCACGCCACCGGCTACAAAACGGCCGACAACATGAACGTGTACGACGCGCGCTTTTACCAAGACACGTACCTGGCGGGCGTCGTCGCCGGCAGCATGAGCAAGACGGGCACGCTGGGCTTTGTCGGCTCTTTCCCGATTCCCGAAGTGCTGCGCAACATCAACGCCTTCACCCTGGGCGCGCAAAGCGTCAAGCCCGATGCGCGGGTGCGCGTGGCCTGGGTCAATTCCTGGTACGACCCGCCCAAGGAAACCGAGGCCGCGCAGGCCCTGATGAACGGCGGCGCCGACGTGCTGCTGCAAAACACCGATTCCACCGCCGTGCTGCAAGCGGCCGAAAACGCCGGCAAACTGGCCTTTGGCTGGGACAGCGACATGAGCGCCTTTGGCGGCAAGGCGCACCTGGGTTCGGCCATCGCCGACTGGAGCCACTACTACAAGAAAACCGTGCAGGCCGTGCTGGACGGCAGCTGGAAGGGCGGGCAGGTCACCCGCTGGGGCGTGCCGGAAGGCCAGAACGACCTGATCAAACTGTCAGACACCATCCCGGCCGAGGCGCGCACCAAGGTCGAGGACATCAAGGCGCAGATGAAGGCGCGCACCTTCGACGTGTTCAAAGGCCCGTTGACGGACACGACAGGCAAACAGCGCCTGGCCGCCGGCACCGCGGCCGACGACGACTGGATGGGCAAAATAGACTTCTACGTCAAGGGCGTGGAAGGCAAAGTACCCGCTTCCAAATAGATAGCTGCCTGCGCCCGCACACAGGGCGCCGCAGCCCGATATGGCATAAAAATGAACGATCCCACGATTGAACAGACGCTGTGGCACCCGGTCGCGCTGAGCCACACGGTGGGCAGCCAGCCGCAGGCCGCCAACCTGCTGGGCCAGCCCCTGGTGCTGTGGCGCGACGGCGATGGCGCCGCGCACGCCTGGGCCGACCAATGCCCGCACCGCGGCGCGCGCCTGTCGCTCGGCCGGGTACACGCCGGCCAGCTGGAATGCCCCTACCACGGCTGGCGCTTTGAGGGCGGCGGCGCCTGCACCCATGTGCCGGCGGTGCCCGACTTCAAGCCCGGCGTGCGCCACAGCGCCACCGTGTTCGCCACGCGCGAGGCCTACGGCATGCTGTGGGCGCGCCTGGCCGACCCGGTGGGCGAAACGCTGCCCATCCACGACCTGCCCGCCTTCGCCGCCGAGGCCGAGCCGCGCCTGCGCAAGACCACCAGCGGCCCTTACACCGTGGCCGCCAGCGCGCCGCGCATCATCGAAAACTTCCTCGACATGGCGCACTTCGGCTACGTGCACGAAGGCTGGCTGGGCAGCCGCGACAAGCCCGAGATTCCGCCCTACGAAGTCGCCTACACCCCGCGCGGCGTGCTGGCCACGCAGTGCCTGGCCTGGCAACCGCGCTCGTCCATCCACGCCGAAACCGGCGCCCAGGTGGCCTACACCTACGAAGTCACCGCGCCCTACATGGCCGTGCTGACCAAGCAGCCCGAACCCGGCAGCACCACCATCGACGGGCTGTGGGAATCCATCGCCATGTTCGTCTGCCCGGTCACCGAAGAGACCAGCGTGGCCTGGACGCGCATGGCCATGAACGACTTCGAATCGCCCGACGCGCGCTTGATCGACTTTCAGAACACCATCTTCGGCCAGGACCAGCCGGTGCTGGAATCGCAAAGCCCGAAGCGCCTGCCGCTGCGGCCCGACGCCGAAGCGCATTCCTCGGCCGACCGCATGTCCGCGGCCTACCGCCGCTACCTGAAGAACAGCGGCATCGCCTTCGGCGTCATCCGCTGAGCCGGGCCGCGCCGCGCCTGCGGCGCTGGGCCACTGCGGGCCCCGGCCCCAGGCCCCATCACGGCGCGCGCTGCCGCGCCAACGGCCACGCCGGCCTGCGCCCCGACCCCCTGGTAACACTACCAATGGGATCGTTACCGATGGGATCGGTAACAGCTTGTTGGACCTTGCCGTAACAGGTCTACTTCACTCCGTGCCGCACCAACGCAAGACACGCCACGCGGCTTGCCAACCACCACGGAGGATTTCATGATCAATACGCAGACCAACGGATTCATGGCCATCGGCGCCGTCTTTCTCGGCAATTTCGGTGACGCCAAGCCGACCAAACCCGTGCTGCCGCACACCAACCGCTTCGAGCTGGGCAACACCGACAGCAAAGGCTGCTTCTGCCCCTGCAAGCCGCGGCCCGACACCAAGGCCGATACCAAGTGGACCGTCAACAACCCCGGCAACGGCAAGGCCGATGTGGACCTGGGCAACTACACGCTGCAGCTTGACGAGGGCAACTCGCAGATCAAGATCATCAACAAGAGCAACGGCGAAGTCACCAACATCTGGGGCGACCCGCACGTCGACTGGAACAAGGACGGCAAGACCGACGTGGACTTCTGGGGCAAGACCACCTTCCAGCTGGAAGACGGCACCAAGATCACCATCGACACCGAGCAGTTCAAGAACAACCCCGACATGTACGTGGCCAGCGAAATCACGGTCACCAAGGGCGACAACGCGATGAAGATCACGGGCATCAGCCAGAACGAGCTGGGCGACCTGAAGATCGAATCGTCCGACCGCGGCGGCCAGCTGCTGGACTGGGCCACCACCGACGGTTTCACCGTCAAGGAAAACGCCAATGGCGAAGGCTGGATCAACCCCGACACGGGCAAGCTGGTCACGCAGGAAGAGATGAACATCACCAAGCCCGGCGCCGAGAAACCTTACGAATTCACGCAGGATTTTGGGCAGGCGCTGGGCCTGTACCTGGCCACCGGCCTGTTCGGTGGCGGCCTTGATCTGGGCAACCAGACCGACACGCGCGGCACGCAGCCGGGCCGCTGCCACTCTGAGCCGCCGCCCATGGCCAAGCCCCTGCTGCAGCGCCCGCATGTGCACCAGACCGATGCCAACACGATCGAAATCCATCAGCGCAACGGCGGTACCGACACGCGCAGCGGCGGCACGCTGGCCTGGCGCACCAACAACCCTGGCCTGCTGCCGTTCAACCCCACCACGCGCAGCCTGGGCGCGATTGGCGAAGTCGATGGCGTGGCCGTGTTCGCCAACGAAGACAAGGGCCGCGCCGCACTGATGAAGCTGCTGTGCGGCCAGCCGTGACGCCCAACCGATAAAGCAAGAGAAGAGTCGATAGCAGGTCTTCCAGAAAACAGGGAGTGTGGCGCGGTCCGTCAGGGCCGCGCCTTTTTTTGCGCCCAACGCCAGATGGGCCAAAGCGCACAATGGCCCGCATGAAGCCGCCCCCCATCCCCGCCCACCACCTGCCGGCCCTGCTGGCCGCCATGCCCAAGGCCGAGTTGCACATGCACATCGAAGGCTCGCTGGAGCCCGAGATGATCTTCGCGCTGGCGCAGCGCAATGGCGTGGCGCTGCCCTACCCCAGCGTGGAGGCGCTGCGCGCCGCCTACGCCTTCAGCGATCTGCAGAGCTTTCTGGACATCTACTACGCGGGTGCCAGCGTCTTGCTGAAAGAACAAGACTTTTACGATATGGCGCGCGCCTACCTTGCGCAGGCAGCTATCGAAAACGTAGTACACGCCGAACTTTTCTTTGACCCGCAAACCCACACCGCGCGCGGCGTACCGATGGCCACCGTCGTCCAGGGCCTGTCGCGCGCCTGTGCGGATGCGCAGCGTGAATCCGGCATCAGCGCCGCGCTGATCCTGTGTTTTTTGCGCCACCTGAGCGAGGACGAAGCCTTTCAAACGCTGGAAGAAGCGCTGCCGCACCGCGCGCATTTCATCGGCGTGGGGCTGGACTCCAGCGAACTTGGCCACCCGCCCGAAAAATTTGCCCGCGTGTTCGCGCGCTGCCGCCAACTGGGCCTGCACATCGTCGCCCACGCGGGCGAAGAAGGCCCGCCCGACTACATCTGGCAGGCGCTGGACGTGCTGAGGGCCGAACGCATCGACCACGGCGTGCAAGCCGTGCACGACGCCGCGCTGATGCGCCGCCTGGCCGAGCAGCGCGTGCCGCTCACCGTGTGTCCGCTGTCCAACCAGAAGCTGCGCGTGTTCCCCGATCTGGCGCAGCACAACCTGCGCGCGCTGCTGGACGCCGGCCTGTGCGCCACCGTCAACTCGGACGACCCGGCGTACTTTGGCGGCTACGTCAACGCGAACTTTCAGGCCGTCTTTGCCGCCACCGGAATGACCGCCGCGCACGCGTGGCAACTGGCGGCCAACAGCTTTGAAGCCAGCTTCGCGCCGCCCGAAGACAAGGCCGCATGGCTGGCGCAGCTGGCAACCTGCTTTCAGCGCTTTGCCGACAGCCCCACGCCCAGCTGATCGGCCCTGCCTGACTGGCCACACGGCGGCAACACCGCGGCAACACAATGACACAGCCAAAAGGGGCCAAGGCAAGCGCGTGCACCTGCTTGTGCACCTGCTTTTGTGCCTGTACCCGTACCCGCACCACCCACGCGGCGCCCGCCTGTTTGACCTACGCAGCGGGCCACGCCGCCACGGCTACGCGGCCAGCTGTTCGGCGTAAGCGGTGATCTGGCGGGCCACCAGGTCGTAGGGTTCGATGCAGCCTTGTGCGCGCGCCAGCACCGTGCCGCCTTCCACCCCCGCCACGATCAAGGTGGCCAGGGCGCGTGCCTGGCCCGCGCGCTTGAGCCCGGCGCTGGTCAGCGCACCGGTCAGCGTCGCCACCCATTGGT
>JAGOEM010000208.1 GCA_017997715.1 Ottowia sp. | reverse complement strand
GTGCAAAAGCGCTACGAAGCGCTGGTGCACGGCCAGCTTGCGCTGCCAGACGATGCAGCGCCCCCTGGGCCTGAATGGGCGGATGCTGTGCAAGACCCATGGCCCGACGCCGCCAACGCCAGCGCCGCCACCTGGGCCTTGATCGATCTGCCCCTGATGCCCGACTGGCCCCGCCGCCCGCGCAGCAAGGTCGACCACGCGCAGGGCAAGCCCAGCCGCACGCTGTGGCGCCCGCTGGCGCACGACCCGGCCAGCCGCACCACGCGCGTGGCGCTGCTGCCCATCACCGGGCGCACGCACCAGTTGCGCGTGCACCTGCTGGCCATCGGCCACCCGATCGTGGGCGACAGCCTGTATGGGCCCGCCGACGACGGCGCCGCGCGCCTGATGCTGCACGCCTGCGCACTGAGCCTGACGCACCCGCAATCCGGCGCAGCGCTGCAGTGGCACAGCCCGGCGCCGTTCTGACGAAGTCCATAGGTTTTTGAAGCCTTTTCGGCCTGTAGCGCCCATGTACAGGGCGCAGGCAGCTCTTGATTTGATAGCGTTTTTCGTACAACGGAACTCTGCCGCCGCAGCGCGGCTCCGACCCACATGCCTACGCCCAAAGCCCCGGTTCCCCCACCTGACGCGGCGCCGCTGCGCCCGCGCCGCCGCCAGGCCGCCATCACGCTGCTGGCCGCGCCCTGGGCGTGGACCGGCGCCAGCGCCCAGCCGGCCCAACGCCTGCGCGCCACGCCGCGCCAGACCGAAGGGCCGTTCTACCCCGTCGCCCTGCCCGCCGATACCGACCACGATCTGCTGAAAAACGGCGCGCTGCGCTACAGCGGCGGCACGCCCGCCTGGGTGGAAGGCACGGTGACCGACCTGCAAGGCCGCCCGCTGGCGGGCGCGCAGGTCGAGATATGGCAATGCGACCAGGCCGGCCACTACCACCACCCGCAGGACGGCGACCGTGCCGACCCCGCGTTTCAGGGCTTTGGCCGCGTCACCCTGGGCCACGACGGCGCCTGGCGCTTTCACACCCTGCGACCCGCGCCCTACAGCGGCCGCACCCCGCACATCCACCTGAAGGTGCGGCTGGGCCAGCGCGAATTGCTGACCACCCAGCTGTACGTAGAGGGCGACCCCGGCAACGCGCGCGACTTTCTGTGGCAGCGCCTGGACGAGCACGGCCGCCGCACGCTGACGCGCCCCTACGTGGCCGACGGCCCCACGCTGCGCGCCCGCTACGCGCTGGCCGTGGCGGCCTGATGGCCCTGCATTTGCTCTGCATCAAAGGCACAACAGATTCACGCCGCCTGCACGGCCGATTGGCGCGGCGTGCGACAAGCGCTTGCGCCTGTGTCCTACGCGGTGGCAACGCACGGCGGCCCTAAAGTTGCACCGTGCAAATTTTTATTGCCATGAGGAACATCGAATGAACAAGCCAATGACATCCCCCCTGCGCACCCTGGGCCTGGCCGCTGCGCTGGCCGTGGGCGGTATCGCCATGGTGGGCTGCACCACCACCCCTGCGGGCTCTGAAGCCTCTGGCCCTTCGGCGCGCGGCGCCATGGACCAAAACGTCGACGCCACCTTGTCGCGCCTGTACACCACGGTGCCAGGTTCGCGCGAAATGATTCAACGTTCGGCAGGCACGCTGGTGTTCCCGGCGGTTGTCGGCGGCGCCTTTGTGGTGGGTGCCGAATACGGCCGCGGCGCACTGCGCGAAGGTGGCCGCACCACCGGTTACTACAGCACCACGGCGGGTTCCGTGGGCCTGCAGGCCGGCGGCCAGTCGAAGGCGGTGGTCTACGTCTTCAACACGCAAGAAGCGCTGCAGAAATTCAAGTCCAGCAAGGGCTGGACGGCGGGTGCCGACGCCACCGTGGCGGTGGGCAAAGTGGGGGCCAATGGCTCGGTGGACACGCAAACCGTGCAACAGCCGGTCAGCAGCTTCATCCTGACCAACGTGGGCCTGGAAGCCGGCGCCTCAGTGGGCGCTGCCAAGATCAACCACATCAGCCTGTAAGCCTGTGCACGGGCCTGCGCCATTCCATGGCGCAGCGCCCCTGGCCTTGGCCCGGTGCGCCGCCACGGCGCTTGGCCCTGCACCCACGCCGCCTTGCGCGGCGTTTTGCATGGGGCCGCTGCCAACTTGGCAGGCAGATTGGCGCGGTTCAGGCAGCGCCGTCGCCGCGCGCGCATCGCGCCCGCTTGCATCGGTTGGCAGGCACTTTCGCACAGCCATCGCACAGCCATTGCGTGCTCATCACATGGCCATCGCATGTGTTTGGTAGATTGACACACCATGACCCCTCCGCAAGACCACCTCTTCATTCTGACCGGCGCTTCGCGCGGCATGGGCCTGGCCATGGCCCAACAACTGCTGGGCGCCGGCCACACCGTGCTGACGCTGGCGCGCCGCGTCAACAGCGATCTGGCGCTGCTGGCCGCCACATCGGGCGCCAAGCTGACCCAATGGTCCACCGACCTGACCGACGGCACCGCTGCCGCCACCCACCTGCGCGGCTGGCTGGGCGACATGGCCCCCAGCCGCTTTGCCAGCGCCACCCTGATCAACAACGCGGGCGCCATTCCGCCCATCGTGCCGCTGCGCGACAGCCGCGCGGCCGACCTGGCCAGTGCGCTGCGCGTGGGGCTGGAAGCGCCCATGCTGCTTGCCGGCGCCTTTTTGGGTGCCACGCGCGACTGGCCGGGCCCGCGCAAGGTGCTGAACATCTCGTCGGGCCTGGGCCGCAAGGCCATGGCTTCGCAGGCGGCGTACGGCGCGGCCAAGGCGGGCATGGACCATTTCACGCGCTGCCTGGCGCTGGACGAAGCGCAGGCGCCCAACGGCGCCGCCGTGTGTTCGCTGGCACCGGGCGTGATCGACACCGACATGCAGGTGCAACTGCGCAGCGCCGACGCGGCGACCTTTCCTGACCGCGGCAATTTCGAACAGCTCAAGCGCGGCGGGCAACTCACCTCGCCCGAAGACGCCGCACAACGCATATTGGCCTACCTGGCCCGCCCCGATTTCGGTGCCGAACCCGTGGCCGATGTGCGCGAAGCACGCTGAATAAACGGGCCACGGTGCCAGCCCGCAAGTGGGCGACCTTCGCCCTTCGCCCTTCGCCTTTCACGTTTCGCACCTCAATTTGCTACGTTAGTCATAGCTGCTTGCGCCCGTGGCACCTGCGCCAAAGGCACTTTTCATTCATAAAACCGGCGCCCGCCACCGCACCGCTGCGGCAGCCTTAACCCACGCAGGCTGCGGCTGGCCGCAGGCTTTACGCCTGCAACACCGGCCCGCGTTTAAAAAAGCAGAACGCCGCCCTGGCTGAGCCCGTCAAAGCCACGCGCGCGCTGCTGATCCGCTGATCCGCTGCGCGGCCACTTCAGCACGCTCAGGCGCAGGCCGGGCCCAGCGTCACCCACGCCTGCGCCTTGACCGCCATGGCAGCTAAGCCGGCCCGCGCAACAAGCGCCCCAAAGCGCCCCAAGAAAAACGCTCTAAAAGCCCGTCAGTACACGCGCGGAATCACCATGTCTTGGGGCACCGGGTGGCGCACGTAGTCCTCGTGCCGCTCGCGCGCGGGCAAGATCACCTCGGGCCGCGGCGTCTCGTGGTACGGCAGCTGCGACAGCAGGTGGCTGATGCAGTTCAGCCGCGCGGCCTTTTTGTCGTCGGCCGGAATCACCCACCACGGGGCCTCGGGAATGTGCGTGCGCTGCAGCATTTCCTCTTTGGCGCCGGTGTAGTCTTCCCAGCGGCGGCGGCTTTCCAGGTCCATCGGGCTCAGCTTCCACTGCTTCAGCGGGTCGTGGATGCGGCCCAGAAAGCGCAGGTGCTGCTCTTCGTCCGATATTGAAAACCAGTACTTGATCACCACGATGCCCGAACGCACCAGCATCTTTTCAAACTCGGGCACGCTGCGGAAGAACTCCTCCAGCTCGGCGTCCGAGCAAAAACCCATCACCCGCTCGACCCCCGCGCGGTTGTACCAACTGCGGTCAAACAGCACGATCTCGCCGCCCGCCGGCAGGTGCGGCACATAGCGCTGAAAGTACCACTGCGTCTTTTCGCGGTCGTTGGGCGCCGGCAGCGCCACCACGCGAGCCACGCGCGGGTTCAGCCGCTGGGTGATGCGCTTGATCACGCCGCCCTTGCCCGCCGCATCGCGCCCCTCGAACAGGATCACCACCTTGCGCCGCGTCTGCGCCACCCAGTCCTGCAGCTTGACCAGCTCGCCCTGCAGGCGGAAAAGCTCGCGAAAGTACTGCTGGCGCGCGCCCCGGTATTCGGGCGAATCGGTCATAACGCCCGCCGCCTGGTCGACGTTGCGGTCTTCCAGCTCCATCTCCAGCTCTTCGTCAAACCCGTCCAGCAGTTCCTTGCGCAGGCGGCGGATCAATTCCTCGTCATCACTCACAGCTACATCCTTTGGCATGTCTTGTCTTGCCGCCACCATAAAAAACCAGTGTGACGACCTGATGACAAAACCAGCGCGCCCCCGCCTGTCAGCAAGCTGTTTTTTGAAGAGTGCATACTGACAAGATTCCGGGTGAAGGCCACCTGGATGACCCCCAACCACATCTGAGGAGATAGTAAAAATGACCCGTGAAGTCGTCGTCGTCAGCGGAGTGCGCACCGCCATCGGAACCTTTGGCGGCAGCCTGAAGGACATCCCCACCGTTGACCTGGCCGCCGCCGTGGTCAAGGAATCGCTGGCCCGCGCCGGCGTTGAAGGCAAAGACGTCGGCCACGTCGTCTTCGGCCACGTCGTCAACACCGAACCACGCGACATGTACCTGTCGCGCGTCGCAGCCATCAACGGCGGCTGCGCCAAGGAAACCCCCGCCTTCAACGTCAACCGCCTGTGCGGCTCGGGCCTGCAAGCCATCATCTCCGCATCGCAAGGCATCCTGCTGGGCGACTACGACGTCGCCATCGGCGGCGGCGCCGAGAACATGAGCCGCGCCCCCTACGCCAGCCTGAACACCCGCTGGGGCGCCCGCATGGGCGACACGCAGATGATCGACATGATGGTCGGCGCCCTGCACGACCCCTTCCACAAGATCCACATGGGCGTCACCGCCGAAAACGTCGCCAAGGAATTCGGCATCAGCCGCGACGACCAGGACAAACTGGCCCTGGAAAGCCACCAGCGCGCAGAAAAAGCCTGGGCCGAAGACCGCTTCAAAGGCCAGATCCTGCCCGTCACCCTCAAATCGCGCAAAGGCGACGTGCTGTTTGAAAAAGACGAGCACTTCCGCCCCGGCGCCAAGATTGAGGACTTCCAGAAAGCCAAGGCCGTGTTCCTGAAGGAAGACGGCACCGTCACCGCCGCCAACGCATCCGGCATCAACGACGCCGCCGCCGCCGTGCTGCTGATGGAAGCCAGCGCCGCCACCGCCCGCGGCGCCAAGCCCCTGGCCCGCCTGGTCGGCTACGCCCACGCCGGTGTCGAACCCAAGATCATGGGCATCGGCCCCGTCCCCGCCACCAAGGCCGTGCTGGCCAAAACCGGCCTGAAGCTGGACCAGATGGACGTCATCGAAGCCAACGAAGCCTTCGCCGCCCAAGCCTGCGCCGTCGTCAAAGGCCTGGGCGCCGACCCCGCCAAGGTCAACCCCAACGGCTCCGGCATCTCTCTGGGCCACCCCATCGGCGCCACCGGCGCGGTCATTACCGTCAAAGCCCTGTACGAGTTGGAACGCATCGGCGGCAAATACGCCCTGGTCACCATGTGCATCGGCGGCGGCCAAGGCATTGCGGCGATTTTTGAGCGCATGTAATACATGCGCCGCATCCCTTCGCACGGCCGGAGCCATCCGGTGATTTTTAGGTTTGCCTAAATGCGCGTGAGGGTGCAAAGTCAAAGGGACGCCATGGGCGTCCCTTTGTTTTATGCGACCGACGACACCAAGACCGGTGTCGTCTAATTCTAGTTAGTCCCTTCATATTCCGCTTTATGCAGGCCAGCATTTATTCCAGCGCTTCGCCAATCTCAAAGGTTTCTCCTTTGGGGTTTTGGCGCTGCGCCGGGCTTCGCCTGTCTG
>JAGOEM010000207.1 GCA_017997715.1 Ottowia sp. | reverse complement strand
CTGAGTGGGGCGGTGGCCAGGTGATGCCCACGGGCGAAGCGCTGCTGTCGGGCTACTACGCCAACGAACTGCTGATGCGCCTGCTGGCGCGCGAAGACGCGCACCCGCGCCTGTTCGATGCCTACGCCGCGCTGGTGCACGTGCTGGCCGCGCAAGAGGGCGAATCGCTGGTGGCTGCGGCGCTGCGCGCTTTTGAGCTGCTGGCGCTGCGCGAATCTGGCCATCTGCCGGCGCTGGATGTGCAGACGCTGACGCTGTCTGCGCTGCAGCCCGACCAGGGCTACCGCCTGGTGGCCGAAGGCGGTTTGCGTACCGCGCACGCGGACGACGCAGCCTGGCTGACCGGCGCGCAATGGCTGGCCTTGAGCGATGCCCTGACCGACGAAGCGCCGCTGACCGCCACGCTGCGCACCGCCGCCAGCCTGCCGGGCGAGCAGCGCGGCCACCTGCGCCAGCAGCTGCGTGAGCTGCTCCACTACCATTGCGGTGTCGGCACGCTGCGCACGCGGCAGCTGATGATGGATTTGCAATCGCTTCAAGCCCCGTGACCCTGCCGCGACAACGCCGTGACCACCACCCAGCTCTCCGTCAACGTCAACAAGGTCGCCCTGGTGCGCAATACGCGCCACCTGGGCATTCCCAGCGTGCTGCGCGCGGCCGAACAGTGCCTGCGTGCTGGCGCGCACGGCATCACCGTGCACCCGCGCCCGGATGAGCGCCACATCCGCGCCAACGATGTGTTCGAGCTGGCCGATCTGCTGCAAGGCTGGCCGGGGCGCGAATACAACATCGAAGGCAATCCCACGCAGAACCTGATGGGTTTTCTGCGCGATCTGGACGCGCGCGGCATGGCGCCCGACCAATGCACCTTCGTGCCCGACGGCGAAGACCAATTCACCAGCGACCACGGCTGGCCGCTGCACGACGCCGCCACGCGCGCCCGCGTGGCGCCGCTGATCGCCGAAGCGCGCGCGCTGGGTGTGCGCGTCAGCCTGTTCATCGACCCGGACCCCACCGCCATGCGCTGGGCGCGCGATCTTGGAGCCGACCGCGTCGAGCTGTACACCGAACCCTACGCCGCCGCCTGGACCGGCCCCGCGCAGTGCGCCGAGCAGCTGGCCCGCTACGCCCGCGCGGCGCAGGCCGCCCTGGACGTGGGCCTGGGCATCAACGCCGGGCACGACCTGAGCCGCGACAACCTGCCGCACTTTCTGTCTGCCGTGCCCGGTGTGGCCGAAGTGTCGATTGGCCACGCGCTGATCGCCGATGCGCTGGAGCTGGGTTACACCGCCACCGTGCACGCCTACCTGGCGTGCATCGCGCAGGCAGCGCCCGATTATTCCTGAATTGATAGCTGCTTGCGCCCGTGTACCGGGCGCTACAGGCTGATTTGACTATAAAAATGATCCACGGCATCGGCACCGACATCTGCGACATCCGGCGCATCCGCGCCAGCTTTGAACGGCATGGCGAACGCTTCGCGCAGAAGATCCTGAGCGACGCTGAGCTGGCCGTCTGGCAGCGCCGCAGCGCGCGCTGGCCCGAACGCGGCCTGCGCTACCTGGCCACGCGTTTTTCTGCCAAGGAAGCCTTCAGCAAAGCCATTGGCCTGGGCATGCGCCTGCCGATGCACTGGCGGCTGTGCGAGATCGCCAACCGACCCAGTGGCGAGCCCTTCATCGTGCTGCATGGCGGCCTGAAAACCTGGTTTGAAGCGCAGGGTTTGACCGCCCACATCACCGTCACCGACGAAAGCGAATACGCCGCCAGCTTCTGCGTGGTCGAGCGCGAGGGCGCGGCCAAATAGCGCCGCGCGCTGACGCATATTGTTAGGTAAAACGGCCTGCAGCGCGCTACCATACGGCGCAACCAGCTATCAAAAACAGAGTTGTCTACAACTGCCGCCGCCTCTTCGTCCACCCGCATCACCCACCTGTTTTAGCCACCTGTTATAGCCCCGCCGCCATGGATCTTCAATCTCCGCTTCTCATCGACATTGCCGGCACCGCACTGACCGAGGACGACCAGCGCCGCCTGGCGCATCCGCTGGTGGGCGGGCTGATCCTGTTTGCGCGCAACTGGCAGAGCAGGGCGCAACTGACCGCGCTGACGGCCGACATTCACCGCCTGCGCGCCGATCTGCTGATCTGTGTCGACCACGAAGGCGGCCGCGTGCAGCGCTTTCGCACCGACGGTTTCACCCACCTGCCGCCCATGCGCACGCTGGGCGAAATGTGGATGCGCGACGCCATGCGCGCGCAAGACGCGGCCAGCGCCTGCGGCTACGTGCTGGGGGCCGAGTTGCGCGCCTGCGGGGTCGATTTTTCCTTCGCCCCCGTGCTGGACCTGGACTGGACGCAAGGCGCCGCCCCCGCGCCATCCACAAAACCCGCCGCCAAGCGCACTGGCGCTGCGAATCCGCAGCCCGGCGCATCGCGCAGCAGCGTGATTGGCGACCGCGCTTTCCATGCCGACGCGCGCGTCGTCACCCTGCTGGCCAAGGCGGTGGCGCATGGCATGCTGCGCGCCGGCATGGCGCATTGCGGCAAACACTTTCCGGGGCACGGCTACGTGGCGGCGGATTCGCACACCGCGGTGCCGGTGGACCGCCGCACGCTCAGCGCCATCCTGAAGGACGACGCCGCGCCCTACGACTGGATGCGCAGCACGCTCACCGCCGTCATGGCCGCGCACGTGGTCTACCCGCGCGTGGACCCGCGCCCCGCAGGCTATTCGGCGCGCTGGCTGCAGGCGGTGCTGCGCGGGCGCCTGGGCTTTGGCGGCGCGGTGTTCACCGACGATTTGTCGATGGAGGGCGCACGCCACATCGACGGCCAGCCCCTCAGCCCCACCGAGGCGGTGCTGGCCGCACTGGGCGCGGGTTGCGATCTGGCCCTGATGTGCAACCAATCGTTGCAAGGCGGCGAAGTGCTGGACGATGTGATCGACGGCCTGGCCGAAGCGCAGATCACCGGCCGCTGGCGCCCCAGCGCCGCCGCCGAAGAGCGGCGCATCGCGCTGCTGCCCACCGCGCCCGCACCCGATTGGGACGCGCTGGTGCGCTCGCCCGACTACCAGCAGGCGCTGGCCCTGCTGCCGTGATGGCCCCGGCCGGGCACGCTTCGGCTTTCGTGACATAAAGCCGAACTTTGCGTGCCATTTCGCGTCAGAATGACATGAACGACATGCCCTACCGTTATCTCACCCCTCCTTCTGCTGCGCGCGGCAATGCTGCCGAGCGCTTTTTCGGCCGCCTGATGGGGCTGATGGTCTGGGCTTTGCTGGCCACCATGGGCGTGGTGTTTGCGCTCAGCCTGCTGGTCTGGCTGGTGGTGATGGTCGTGGTCAGCCTGGTGGCCAGCGTGTTCACCGGGCGCCCGGCGGCCGTCACCGTGCTGTGGCGCCGCTACCGCGATCTGACGCGCGGCCTGGCCCGCCAGGGCTGGCCCAAGGGCGATCGCGCCGCCAGCGCCACCCCGCGCGCCGACGCCAACAGCGCCACCGGCGCCTCGTCGGTCACGCCTGCTGGCGTGCAGGACGTGGGCTGGCGCGAAGTCAAGCGCAGCACGCCCGACGCGGGCACCAACGCGCCTTCGCACCCCTGATCGGCGTTGGCCAGCCCCCGCCGGCTGTGGGCAAGCCGGCAGTGGGGCAAATTTGAACGCGCGGCTGCGGCCTCTTTGATGCTCTGTATTTCATAGCTATTGGCGCCGATGCAGCCGGCGCAAAAGGCCAATCTGGCTTGATTTTTCTGTTTCAATTCTCGGGTTGAGCGTGCCCTGCGCCGCTGGTGCGAGTGCGCTACCATGCGCCAAAGATCGTCAGGGCCCCGTGCGGCGCTGGCGCATTCCAGCGACGAACGGAGACAAGCATGGCCGCCACCGGGCTCGCCGCCTTCACACAGGCCCGCGACTTTCTGCTGACCCACCGAACCGACTACGCCACCGCCTACCGCGATTTCCGCTGGCCGCAGCTGACCGAATTCAATTGGGCGCTGGACCACTTTGACGCCATGGCGCAGGGCAACCAGGCCACTGCGCTGCACATCGTGGGCGATGACGGTAGTGAAGTGCGCCGCAGCTTTGCGCAGCTCAGCCAGCGCTCCGGCCAGGTCGCCAACTGGCTGCGCGCGCAAGGCGTGCAGCGTGGCGACCGCGTGCTGCTGATGCTGGGCAACGACCTGGCGCTGTGGGAGCTGATGCTGGCCTGCATCAAGCTGGGCGCGGTGATGATCCCCGCCACCCCCATGCTGACGCCCGACGACCTGAAAGACCGCCTGGGCCGCGGCCTGGTGCGCCATGCCGTCATTGCCAGCGAACACGCCCCCAAATTCGCCGATCTGGTGGGCCGCTACACGCGCATCGTGGTCGGCGAGCCGGTCAGGGGCTGGCTGGACTACGCCGACAGCGCCGCCGCGCCCACCGCCTTCACACCCGACGGGCCGACGCTGGCCACCGACCCGCTGCTGCTGTACTTCACCAGCGGCACCACGTCCAAGCCCAAGCTGGTGCTGCACACGCACCAGAGCTACCCGGTGGGCCACCTCAGCACCATGTACTGGATGGGCCTGCAGCCGGGCGACGTGCACCTGAACATCAGCTCGCCCGGCTGGGCCAAGCACGCCTGGAGCTGCTTTTTTGCGCCCTGGAATGCCGGCGCCACCGTCTTCATCTTCGACTACACGCGCTTTTCAGCGCCCGCGCTGTTGAACGTGCTGCAACAGCACCAGATCACCAGCCTGTGCGCGCCGCCCACCGTGTGGCGCCGGCTGATTCAGGAAGACCTGCACGCCTGGGCCGACCAACTTGCGCTGCGCGAGGTGCTGGGCGCGGGCGAACCGCTGAACCCCGAAATCATCGACCAGGTGCAACAGGCCTGGGGCCTGACCCTGCGCGATGGCTTTGGCCAGACCGAAACCACCGCGCAGATCGGCAACACGCCCGGCCAGCTGGTCAAGCCCGGCAGCATGGGCCGCCCGTTGCCCGGCTACGAAGTGGTGCTGCTGGACGTGGACGACAACCCCGCAGGTGAAGGCGAGGTCAGCCTGAACCTGGCGGTGCGCCCGCTGGGCCTGATGGTGGGCTATGAGGACAGCGCCCAGGTCACCGCCAACGTGATGCGCGAGGGCTGCTACCACACGGGCGACACCGCCACGCGCGACGCCGATGGCTACCTCACCTTCGTAGGCCGTGCCGACGACGTGTTCAAGGCCAGCGACTACCGCATCAGCCCGTTCGAGCTGGAAAGCGTGCTGATCGAACACCCGGCGGTGACCGAAGTGGCCATCGTTCCCAGCCCCGATCCGATGCGCCTGGCCGTGCCCAAGGCCTTCGTCACCCTTGCCGCGGGCAAGGCACCCGGCGCGCCCTTGGCCGAAGAGATTCTGCGCTTTGCCCACGCGCGCCTGGCGCCCTACAAGCGGGTACGGCGCATCCAGTTCGTGCACGAGCTGCCCAAGACCATCAGCGGAAAAATCCGCCGCGTGCAGATGCGCCGGTCTGAGGCCGAACGCAGCGCCACCACGCAGGCGCGTGTGAACCTGGAATATTTTGAGGAAGATTTTCCTGCGCTGCAGGGCTGAATCAGCCCCTGAAATAAGTGCCAAATACGGCTGTAGCGCCCGCCTGCATTGCGCAGACAGCTATAGTTTTTGATCTATCCCTCAGCTGGGGAGGGTGGTCGGTACAGCGGCTGGTGTGCCCGCCCGCCAGCGCCGCAGCGACTTCTGGAAAAACAGGGTGTTGGGCACCTGCAGCAGCGCGCCGGGGTGGGCCGGGTCTTGATCGGCCAGCACGGTGTAGATCAGCCGGATGTCGGTCACGCGGCCCTTGATGCCGGGTTTGTCGCCGGTGTCGATCAGCTCGACCACATCGCCCTCGCGAAAGGGCCGCGTGGTGAAGATCAGCAGCGCGCAGAACAGGTTGGACAGCACGCTCCACGCCGCAAAAAAGGCGACGGCGCCAACGGCCACAAACCCCGTAAGGCCCGCCCACAACACGTCGGACGACACGCCCAGGCGTTCCAGCACCCACAGCGTGGCAATGCCGTAGATC
>JAGOEM010000050.1 GCA_017997715.1 Ottowia sp. | reverse complement strand
ATCGCGTACTGCTGGGCAGTGTTCGCACAAACTATGCTTTTAATAGCTGTTCACGCCCGCCTGGCAAGCGCTAGCGGCCCATTTGACTGAATTTTTGTCGCACGCACGCCACAACCCACTTGGCAAGCCGCGCCCGCTTGTTCACAATCCGCCCCTTCCTTTCTCCTGGCGTTCATGCCGTTCGCAAGCAAGCTGCGTTGCGAACACCGCCCCTTCAGGAGGTTTTGAAAAGATGACCTTGATTCATTCCACGCACACCTGACGCGCTCCCATTCAGCCCCGGCTGGGAGTGAACGTCTTCACCACCCAGCCGCTGGCTTCGCAAAAGCCCACGGCCCATTCTTTGTTGCCGGGGCTTTTTTGCTTTTGGGGTGCTCTGCACGGGTCGCGTGAGCAGCGCGCGCTGAGGATCGGGATCGTATGCAAGGCGCAAAGCGCAGCAATAGCCTCGCTATTGCGAGCATTTGCAACGCCGCAGGCCGCCCGTTCCGCAGATGCGCGCGCCGCGCGACCCGTGCAGAGCACCCCAGGGAGTGCACATGAGTGCCAAAACCTTCTCGCGCGCTGCCAGTGGCACCGCGCGGGCCACCGTGAAACAACTTCGCCGCATGCGCGCGCCCCTGGTGCTGCAGTTGCCAGCGCCCGCACCACGCAACCACGTGGCGCAAGCGTTGGCGCTGCGCAGTGCCAGCAGCGGCTCTGGACGCCACATTCGCAGCCAGGGCGCACAGCGCCGCGCAGACCGCATGACCCTGCAACGGGTCTTGAAACAGGATTGGAAAGATTGAGATGAAACAACACCCCCTGAGTCCCTTCGGGCCTTCCCCCCGCTCTCGCATGGCTGCGCCATGCCGGCAGCAGGAAGCAGCCAGCGCCGCGGGGCGGCCCTTGCGCGGCTGCCCTGGGCTGGTTGCGCAGTTTCCAGCCGCGCGCGTGATGTGCGGCATCTTGGAGAATTGAAATGGATTTGAATGACACCCGCTTTTTGACGCGGGAACAACTGAACCAGCACCTGGCCGAGCGCCAGGCGCAACTGGCGGTGATCGCCACCGAGCTGAAGCAAGAGCTGTTCGGCATCGACGAGGTGATCGACCGCGTGATCGACGCCGTGCGCGCCTGGTACGTCATGCCGCAGCTGATTGCCCGCCCGGTGATCGTCTGCCTGTGGGGCCTGACCGGCACCGGCAAAACCCAGCTGACGCGCCTGCTGACGCAGAAGCTGGGCTTTTACGACCGCTATGTCGAAGTGCAGATGGACGGCTTCAGCAACGGCGCCGGTTGGTACACGCCAGATTCGATCTCGGGCATGCTGGGTGAGTCCGGCATTGCCGAGGGCGAGCCCGGCATCCTGCTGCTGGATGAGTTTCAGCGCTACCGCACCATCGACAACCGCCGCCAGGACATCAAGGTGGCGCGCTACCAGGACGTGTGGGCGCTGCTGTCAGACGGGCGCCTGTCGCCCGCGCTGTCTTTTCTGCGCGATCTGGACTACCGCCTGGCATCTGCCCAGTTCGAGCAGGACGAACGCCTGACCGAAGCGGCCAACGATGCCGACGACGCCGCCAACGCGCCCGCCAATGGCAGCGCCAAGCCCGCCGCCACCCCGCCCGCCAAGCCGCGCCCGCGCAAATTCAAGCTGGGCGCGTGGGAAGCGCGCGAACTGCAGCGCGCCCTGAAGCTGAACGTGCCACTGACCGAGCTGATGGCCTGGTCGCCCGAGCAGGTGCAGCAGCAGGTGGAGGAATTCCGCGCCGACGCCGCCCGCTGGCAGACCGACTACAGCAAGCTGCTGATCATCGTCACCGGCAACCTGGACGAGATGTACGAAGACCTGGCCGAACGCGTGGAAGATTGCGACACCGATGCCGACGTCTTTCACGCCATGAGCCAGCGCCTGTCGGTCATCGATGTCAAAAAAGCCCTGGGCACCCGGTTTCGGCCCGAACAGGTGGCGCGGCTGGGCAACCAGCACGTCATCTACCCGTCGCTGTCGCGCTCTGCCTACGAACGCCTGATTGCCCGCACCTGCACCCAGTACGTCGACGAAGTGGTGGCGCGCGCCGGTCTGCGCATCGACGTGGCGCAGCCCGTGCTGGACGAGATCTACGCCAACGCCGTGTACCCCGCGCAAGGCACGCGCCCGGTGTTTTCCACCGTGCACGCCGTGCTGGGCGGCAGCCTGGTGCACGCCGCGCTGTGGGCCATCGAACGCGGCGCGCCGCAAGGTGCCGTGCTGCCGCTGACCCTGGGCCACGACCGCAAGCACCTGATCGTGCAGTGGCAGGCAGAGCAACACGCCCTGCCCGTCCTGTTCGAGCTGGAAAGCCTGCGCGAGCGCGCATCCATGGACTTTCGCACCCTGCTGGCGGTGCACGAAGCCGGCCACGGCCTGGTGTACGCCGTGCTGATGGGCCGCGCGCCGCAAGAGGTGCGCATCAACGTCGCGTCGTTCAAGGGCGGCTACAACAGCTACGCGCCGCAGAAAGCCTGGTCGCGCCGCATGTTGCGCGACGTGATCTGCGTCAGCCTGGCCGGCCGCACGGCCGAAGCGCTGGTGTTTGGCGCCGACGCCACCACCACCGGCGCCGAAGCCGACTACACCCAGGCCACCGCCAACGCCATGCGCTATGTGCGCCACCACGGCTTCGGCGCGCGCGTGTCGCGCACCGACGTCACCACCGCCATGGACGACAACGTCAACACCGACGTGCAACCCACCAACACCGAGGCCGAAGCCCTGCTGCAAGCCGAAGCCGAACGCGCCACCACGCTGCTGCACACCCACGGCGACGCATTCCGCGCGCTGGTGCAGCAACTGCTGGCCACCGGCACCGTGCCAGCCGCAGACTTCGCCAAAGTCACCGGCCTTGCCGTGCAATTGCCCGACGCCACCGCGCCCACGGGGCCAGAGCCCTGGCATGCGCGGTGGGTGGCGTTTGCAGAGGCGTGATGGGTGCGTTCTGACGGGCCATCAGGCTGATGGGGTGCGCAGATTGCTATTCCAAAGATAGCTGCCTGCGCACGTCCTGCCTGCGCCAGAGGCCGATTTCTTATAAAACTGATCTACGCAGCCCGGATCAGCAGGTCGTACCGCTTCGGCATTTGCTGTTCCGCTGCGCGGCGCGCCGTGGATCAATCCACAGCGTGCGACCGCCGCTTCTCTGCCACATGCCACCGTTTTGCACCGTTGCCTGGCGACGGTTCAAGGCTGGATTGATTCATTCACAGTCCTATGCCCGCGTGGCTGCAATTGGTCCCTTCCCAGCCTTTGGCTCTCCGTCAATTTGACTCAGCGGGGCCTTCATTCCTCAGCTCAGCAAACTTGGCAGCCATGGTGGGGTTGCCGCGCGTGAGCTTCTTAACGGTGAGATCTTCGGCTTTATCGTTGGCGAGGCGTAGGTTGTTGGCTGATTTGTAGAGCGCTTCTTTGGTCTTTTCCAGATCCTTGATGGCTTCGTCGATGCGCTTGACCGCCTCATCGAAGCCGTCGGACGCAAGACGCCAGTTCCGACCAAACGCGGTCTTGAAGTCGTCCAGTTGGGCCTCGAAGCGGGTGATGTCCACGTTCTGCGCTTTCACCAGAGCCAGCTCGGACTTGTAGTGCAGCGAGTTCAGGGCAGCGTTGCGCAGCAGAGTGACCATTGGAATGAAGAACTGCGGTCGGATCACGTACATCTTGGGGAAGCGGTGCGAGACATCGACGATGCCGCTGTTATAGAGCTCATTGTCGGGCTCCAGCAAAGAAACCAGCACCGCGTACTCACAGCCTTTTTCGGAGCGGTCCTTGTCCAGCTCCTTGAAGAAGTCTTCGTTCTTTTTCTTGGTGGCCGTCTGGTCGTTTTCGTTTTTCATTTCCAACATGATGGAAACGATCTCCGTATGCGCGTCGTCGCTTTCGCGGAAGATGAAGTCGCCCTTGCTGCCGCTGCTGGCGTCGTTGTCCTTTTCGAAATAGGCACGCGGAAAAGCGCTGGCGCGAATGCGGTTGAACTCAATTTCGCAATGCTGCTCCAGTGTTTCGCCCACCATCTTGGTCGAAAGCTTGGCCTTCATGTCGCGCAGGCGATCTATAGCCTCGTCACGATCCTTAAGCTGGGTTTCGTACTTGTCCTTGAGCGACTTTTCTGCCAGTTCCTTCTCCAGCGCGGCACGGTCCAGGTGATTTTTGAAGGTGTCGCGCTCTTGCTGCACCTTGCCCACGGCCTGGGTCATTGCCAATTGATGGTTGACTGACGTCGCATCCAGTTGAGATTTCAGGGCTTGCAGTTCCAACTCTTTACTGGCAGCGGCTCTTTGCACCTCGCTTTCCAGTCGGGCCTGTGCCAGCTCGGCTTGGGCTTTCTGTTCATGCTGGATTTGGCGTAGTTGCTGCTCCAGCTCGTCGCGTTGCTGCTGAGAGTCGCTGACGGCGTTGTTCACAGCCAGCTGACGCGCCACAGCTTCGCTGTCCAGTTGGGCCTTCAGTTTCTGGATTTCCGCGTCCTTGGCCGCTGCGGTTTTCTCTAGCTCCGTCTCCAAACGTGCCGCAGCTAGCTGTTCGGCGCTTTGCTGCTCGCTCTGTGCTTGGGTCAGCTGGTTGATCAAGCCGTCGCGCTCTTTTTCCAGCCCGATCAGGGCCTGGGTCACGGCCAATTGGCTGGCCATGGCAGCGGTCTCCAGCTGGTTTTTTAGATCCTGGATTTCGGCATCCTTGTTCGCCGCACTGCTCGTCAATTCACCAGCCATCCTGGCTTGCTCCAGCGCGACGGCGCTGCGCTTCTCCTGGTCGGCCAGCTGCAGCCGCTCGTGTAGCTGCCTTTCAAGCTCTTCGCGCTGGTTGTGGAACTCGCTGTCACGAACCTGCTTTTGAATGTCCGCATAGCCAGCTTCATCGATCTTGAAAGCTTTTTTGCAATGAGGGCAAATGATTTCATGCATGGGAGTCTTTGGCGTTGAAGAGCGTTGATGTCACCTCAGATTCCTGAACCTGCCAGAAGTAGAGATCGGAGGACAGTTTGACACGGTGCTCGGCCGGAAAAAGGGCCGACGATTGCCATCACCTTGATACCGCGGTGGATGGCCAGGTCGCCATGGATAATCCCCCGCATGTTGCACCGCATACGCCAGTACCGAAGCCTGCACGCTGTGCTGGTCACGCTGCTGGCGCTGTCCTGGCTGGTGGCGCTGGCGGCTGGGGTTCAGGCCCGCGCCTCGCTGGCGCTGGGTTTGTTGCCGCCTGACGTTTGCAGCAGCACGCCCGGCGGCCATGGCGCACACGGCCCGGGCCAGGAAGCCCCGGCGGGGCACGCGCACCATCAAGATCCCGACTGCCTGATGTGCGTGGCGCTGGCCGCGCCGCCGGCCACGGTGCTGGCGGTGTCAAAGCCGCCGGCGCCGATCGCCCTGCCCGCGCGCAAGTGCCAGACCGCCGCCGCGTGGGTCTGGCGCGCCATGGCGCCGCTGCCGGCGCGCGGCCCGCCCGCCACACGCTACGTCTGACGGCTTTTGTGCCGCGGCGTGCGCCTACGCGCTGCGCGGCTTCCCCCTGTTTGATTGATGCCTGACCGCGGACGGCCTGCGCGCCGCCGACGTTCGGACGTGGACGATTTTCATGACCGCAAAACTTTTGCCGGCGCGCCTGCGCGCCCGCGTTCCCCATACGCCGTGTGCGCTTGCCTGCCTGATGCTGCTGGCCGGCGCCGCCCAGGCGGACGATGGCGCTGACGCCGCAGCCAGCCTGCCCAACGTCGTCGTCACCGCCGTGCACGACCATTCACCGGCGCACGTGGTGGCCGACCCCAAGCAACCGCGCCAGCCCATACCGGCAAGCGATGCGGCCGACTACCTGAAGACCATTCCGGGCTTTTCGGCGATCCGCAGCGGCGGCTCGAACAGCGACCCGGTGTTTCGCGGCCAGTTCGGTTCGCGCCTGCCGCTGCTGACCAACGGCACGCTGATGGTGGGCGCGTGCCCCGCACGGATGGATTCGCCCAGCTCCTACATCTCGCCAGAAACCTTCGACGTGCTGACCGTGGTCAAGGGCCCGCAAACGGTGCTGTGGGGCCCGGGCACCTCGGCGGGCGTGGTGCGCTTTGACCGTGAAAGGCCGGATTTCAGCACCGGCCTGGTGCACTTCAGTGGCAGCCTGTTGGGCGCCAGCGCCGGCCGCAACGACCAGACGGCCGACCTGGAAGCCGGCAGCGAACGGTTTTACCTGCGCGCCACGGCCAACCGTTCGCACAGCCAGGACTACCGCGACGGCGATGGCCACCGCGTGCCTTCCGCCTGGGACAAGTGGAACACCGACGTGGCCGTGGGCCTGACCCCCGACGCGCACACGCTGATCGAGCTGAGCGCCGGGGCCGGCAACGGCGAGGCGCGCTATGGCGGCCGCGGCATGGACGGCACGCGATTCCGGCGCGACAGCCTGGCCCTGCGCTTCGAAAAGCAGCACATCACGCCCTGGTTCACCCGCTTCGATGCCCAGCTGTACCGCAACCAGGCCGACCACGTGATGGACAACTTCACCCTGCGCGTGCCACCAACCACCGGCATGATGGCCGGCGGCATGGCCGCCAACGTCAAGCGCACCACCACCGGCGGCCGCATGGCCGCGACCTTTCAGCCCGCGCAAGCGCTGTCCGTGGTCACCGGCCTGGATTTTTCGCGCAGCCCGCTCGAATCGCGCAGCGGCACGCCCATGCAGTCCTATTCCAGCCAGGCCTGGCAGCGCGACGCCCGCTTTGCCAACGTGGGCGTGTTTGCCGAACTGGCATGGCGCGCGCAGGCGGACACCCGCTGGGTGGGCGGCCTGCGGCTTGACCGCGCACAGGCCTGGCGCTATCCCACAGTGGATGCGGGCATGGGCGGCATGGATGGCGGCATGGACGGCATGCACGCGCACGCCCACACCGGCGCGGGCGGCATGGCCATGGGCGGCGGCGCGGGCAACCACCGCAGTCGGCAAGCCATGCCCAGCGGCTTTGTGCGCTGGGAACGCACGCTGGCGCAGGGGGCGACCGCGTATGTGGGCATCGGCCACGTGCAGCGCTTTCCCGATTACTGGGAGCTGATCTCGCCCAGCAACAGCGCGGCGGCCAGCGGCAACGCCTTTGCCACGCTCAAGCCCGAGAAAACCACCCAGATCGACGCCGGCGTGAACTGGAAGACCGACGACTGGCAACTGTGGGCGTCCACCTATGTGGGCCGGGTGCAGGACTACATCCTGTTCGACTACGACGGCATGGGTGGCCGTGTGCGCAACGTGAATGCGCACACCGCCGGGCTGGAGCTGGGTGGCAGCCACCGCCTGACCAACGCCTGGACCGTGCAAGGCACGCTGGCTTACAGCTGGGGCCGCAACACCACGGACGGCCGGGCCCTGCCGCAGATGCCGCCGCTGGAAGCGCGGCTGGGCCTGGACTACGCCCAAGGCCCCTGGAGCGCCGGCGTGCTGTGGCGCCTGGTGGCAGCGCAGCGGCGCTATGCGCAGGGCCAGGGCAACGTGGTCGGGCAGGACCTGGGGCCCAGCGCGGGCTTCGGCGTGGTGTCGGCGCATGCGGATTACCGCTTCAACCGGTACCTGAAACTGGCGCTGGGCGTGGACAACCTGTTCGACAAGACCTATGCCGAACACCTGAACCTGGCCGGCAATTCCGGCTTCGGCTATCCCGGCGGTGTGCGCATCAACGAACCCGGGCGCACGCTGTGGCTGCGCGCGGATGTGAAGTTCTGACGAACATGCCCGGGCCGGTGGCGCATGCGTCGGCCCGGGTTTTGCGACCTAGATTGCTATTGATATAAGAGCTACTGGCGCCCGTGTACAGGGCGCTGGAAGCACTTTTTATTCACATTTTCTGCCCTGCGGCAACCACAGGTAGCCGGTCACAGGCAGCACCACGCAGCAACCAGAAGCGCCCGTGCCCTCAATGCGCCACCAGCGGCCCGGTGCGGGCGGCATGTCTTGCGCCAGGCACCGAATGCCTGCGGCACCGCCCTCAGGGCCGGGCGGGCGCGATGGCGGCGGATGCGGCGTGCCGGCCCCATTCGGCCGGTGCCAGGCCAAAGCGCGCCTTGAACAAGCGGTTGAAGTTGGCCTGCGTGGCAAAGCCGCAGCGCCACGACAAGGCGCCCAGGTGGGCGTTGGGTGCACGCTCGATCTGCGCGCGGGCGCGCTGCAGGCGCAATTCGCGCAGGGCGGCCATCACCGTGTCGCCCTCGTCGGTGAAAGCGGCGCACAGCCGCGTGCGCGAACACCCGATGCCCTGCGCGATGGCGTTCAGGTCCAGATCGGGCCGGTGCGCGTGGCTTTCCATGAAGCGCAACGCCGCCGCGCGCCGCCCCGCGGCCAGCCCTTCGGTGGCCGCCGTGTCCGCCCGATCCGGGTGGCCGGCCTGGTGCAGGGCCAGCAAGGCCAGCGCGCGTGCGCCTGCCAGCAGGCCGGCGCGCGATGCGTCGTCCAGCGTCAGCGCGTGGTTGGACAGCAGGTTCAGCTGGCTGGCCAGGGCCGGCGCCAGGGGGCAGTTTTCCAGCCCCACCGACAAGCCATTCGGCTCGGCGCCAAAAGCCGCCACGGCAGCGGCCCGGGGCAGCACCAGAAATGCCTCGCGCGAAGCGGTGGTCCATTCATACCGGGCCGGCCGCGCCAGGTCGTACAAGCCCAGGCTGCCGGCGGATATGCCCCTGGATTCGCCGGTGCGCGCCTGAATGCGCACCTCGCCCGCCTGAATCAGCGACACCACCACCATGTCCGCGCATTCGGCCCGGCGCCAGGGATCGGCGCGCGTTGCGTAGGCCGACGACGTCAGGGCGCCAAAGCTGCCGCCGTGGTCGCGCAGCGTCAGCAATTCGGCATTCAGCGGTGCGTCGGCGGTGGGCGGGTCCAGATCAACCCAGCGGTGCGCGCGCTCGCGCCAGGCGTCGTAGCGCAGCGCGGGCTCGACGTCATTGGACGACAGCAGCTCCAGCGTACAGGCGGATGGCGAGGCGGCGGGCATAGGACGTAAGAGGTTGCCAAATCCGGTGAAGGGGCGAAGGCCCCCATTGGGGTGCGGCCCATTCTAGAAACATTTGTCTACACCGTGGGACGAATGGTCAAGGCCTGGGATGCAGCGACAAGGGATTGCACCTGCGCAGGCGCGGCGCTGCCTATAGTAAGAACCGATTAGTACGAACAGATTGGTACGAACAGATTCGTACGGATCGATGGATGCTGCGCCGCAGGCCGTGGCGAAGCCGTGGGTGCTGTCGTCGGGCGACGAAACCGGTCGATGGCGCACCGCGATCGCTTCGCAGCCGCTGATCGGCACCCCTTAGTCAGGCAATTTTTATCTTGCGCTTACCCATGATGCGACCTCGCTCTCTTGCTGTTCTTCTGCTGGCCAGTCTGGTTGGCTTGGCCTGTGGTTCGTCGGGCCCTGACGACGCCGACGTGCCCGCCACGGTTCAGCAGGCCGTGAAAACGCTCGACACGCTGGTGCCGCAGCTGATGCGCCAGACCGGTGTGCCCGGCGTGGCGGTATCGGTCACCTACCAGGGCCAAACGCTGTACGCGCGGGGCTTTGGGGTGCGCAAGCTGGGCGAGCCCGCGCAGGTGGATGCCGATACCGTGTTCCAGCTGGCGTCGGTGTCCAAATCGGTTGCCGCGACGGTGATGGCGGCGCAAATGCCCGGCAGCCTGGTGAACGGCGCGAACGACTGGAACACCCCAGTCCAGGCGCTGCTGCCCAGCTTTGCGCTGGGCTACGACGACCCCACACTGAACGCACGGCTGACGCTGGGGCAGTTGTTTGCCCATCGGTCCGGCCTGCACGACCACGCGGGTGACCGCCTGGAAGAGCTGGGCCACGACCGGGGCGAGGTTTTGCAGCGCCTGCGCCGTGCGCAACTGGAGCCATTTGGCGGCTACATCTACACCAACTTCGGCCTGACCGCCGCCGCCGAAGCGATGGCGCGTTCACGCGGGACGGACTGGGCCACGCTGTCGGACCGCAGCCTGTACCAGCCGCTGGGCATGACGCGCACCAGTTCCCGCTTTGCCGATTTCACCGCGCAAGGCAACCGCGCCTGGGGCCACGTGCAGGTGGGCGTGACCTACGACAGCTACGGTGCGCAGCCCGCGCAGTACGAAGTGCAAGACCCGCCCCGCCAGCCCGATGCCCAGTCGCCAGCGGGCGGCGTCAGCGCCAGCGTGGCCGACATGGCGCGCTGGATGGCGCTGGTGCTGGACCACGGCCAGTGGCAGGGGCAGCCGCAGCTCAGCCGCGCTGCGCTGCAAGCCGCCACCACGGCGCAGCCGGGCGGCAAATACGGCTATGGCTTCATCGACGGGACCGACCTGCACGGCCACCGTACGCTGTCGCACAGCGGCGGCTTCAACATGGGGGCGGCCACCACGTTTGCGCTGTGGCCTGAATCGGGCCTGGGCATCACGGTGCTGACCAACGCGCAGCCGCGCGGTGTGCCAGAGGCGATTGCCCTGGCCTTTGGCGAACAGGCATTGGGCGACGTGCCTGCGGGCAAGCCCAGCCGCGACTGGCTGGCCTTCATGGAGCCGCAGATGCACGACATGTACAAGCCCGAGGGGCGGCATGCCAACCAGCTGCCACCCACCGAACCCGCGCCCCCGCAACCCTTGGCCAGCTACGTCGGCAGCTACACCAACGCTTACTACGGCGATGCCCACGTCACCCTTGGCGCCCGCGGCGACACGCTGGAGCTTGCCATCGGGCCGCTGCCGCTGCGCTTTGCGCTGCGCCATTGGAATGGCGATGAATTCGTGTTCGATCTGATCAGCGAGAACGCGCCGCGCGGCTCGGTTTCCTCGGTTCAATTTGGGCCGGGCCGCGTGCAGGTGGAGTACTTTGGCCGCGACGTCACGGGCGGGCAGTTTCAACGGTTTTAGTTTTTTTGAAGCGCCACGAAACCAGTGGGTGGCGCTTCCGATCGGCATCCATCAGTGGCGCGCGGCCTTGTCCCGCATTCATTCGTACTCAGAGTTCTCCATGAAATTTTCAGTCTTCGCGGCTTTTCTCATCGCCACATCGATCACGGCAGGTGTGGTCGCGGGCTGCGGTGGCAACGGTTCATCCGACGCGGACGTGCCCCCAGACATTCGCGCGGTCATGAACCAGGCCCGCTATGCGGGGGCCAGTTGGGGGCTGCGCGTGGTGGACGCCCAGACAGGCGCGACCGTGCTGGACATGCAGCCCGACCGCTCGTTCTACGTCGGCTCGGTGCGCAAGCTTTTTTCGGTGGGTGAACTGCTCGACCAGGTCGGCCCCAGCCATCGCTACAACACCCCGGTCTACCGGCAAGGCACGGTCAGCGCTGGCGTTTTGGCCGGTGATCTGGTGCTGGTGGCCTCGGGCGATCTGACAATGGGCGGGCGCACCAACCCCGATGGTTCCATCGCCATCAGCGATTACGACCACAACGAGGCCAATACCCTGGGCAACGCGGTATTGACACAGCCCGACCCACTGGCGGGTTACCGGTCGCTGGCGCAGCAGGTTGCGGCCGCCGGCATTACCCATGTCAGCGGCGACGTGGTGATTGACGACCGCCTGTTTCAACCGTTTCCGTACCGCGGCGAGTTCGATCTGCGGCCGATCTTTGTCAACGACAACATGATCGACCTGACCATCAAGCCCACGGCCCCGGGGCAAGCCGCGTCACTCGACTGGCGCCCGAAATCGGCCGCGCTGAATGTGGACAACGCACTGACCACCGGCGCTGCGGGCACCGAACTGGGTTTTGAGCTGGCGCCGTGGTTTTCATCCTGCATCGGTTCGGCGGGCTGCACCACCCGCGTGAACGGCGCCATTCCCATCGACTTCAAGCCGCAATTCACCCGGCAGTTTCCCCTGGTCAAGTCGATCCGGATCACCCGGCCAGACAACTACGCCCGCACGGTGTTCATTGAGGCGCTTCAGGCGGCCGGCGTGACGGTGGACGCGGTGGCGGTCAAGGAAAACCCCGTCCACCTGTTACCGCAGCGGGATAGCTGGCAGAACGCCGCCAAGGTCGCCGAACTGCCAGGACTGCCCTACGCCGACTACGCCAAGCTGATTCTGAAGGTCAGCTACAACCTGGGCGCCGACACCAGCATGCTGCTGTGGGGCAAGACCCAGGGGGTGGACAGCATGGCCGCCACGCTGGCCGTGGAACAGGCCCACCTTGCCAGCCGCTATGGCGTGCCCAGCAACGAATACGCGTTCTTCAACGGCAGTGGTGGCGGCGACACCCAAGCGGTGACGCGCGCAGTGACCCAGTTTCTTGCGCAGATGCGCAAGAGCGCGCATTTCGACACCTACTTCGACGCCTTGCCCATCCTGGGCACGGACGGTTCCCTGGCCTTCGTCAAGGACTACGCCGCCGACCCATCGCTGGCGGGTGCCACCGGCCAGGTGCGCGCCAAGACGGGCACCAACATCGGCGCGACCGACGCCGGCCTGCTGCTCAAGGGCCAGGCTTTCGGCGGCTACATCCGCACCAAGAGCGGCCGCGACCTGAACTACGTGCTGGTGGTCAACAACGCCCCGGTGGCCGACATCGACGCGGTGGCCCAGGTGTTCCAGGACGAAGGCACGATTTCGGCCATCCTCTGGCGGGACTATTGACATGACTGCCATGGCCCTCGCTTGGCAAGAAAGCTGTTTCGACAGGATCGCACCGTCGCGATCGCCTGTTCAGCACGATCCCGAAGTCCATGCCACACGTCGTCCGTTCTGTGGCCCGTGGCGAGCGTCGGCGTTGCGGAACGCAACGGCCCTATTAGGAGACCTTTTATGAAACACCCGGTGTGTATCCGCTGGATCTTGGCTTGGATGGCTGCGCTGCTGCTGGTGGCGTGTGGCGGGGACGGCGACACGGGCGCGCCGCCGTCTGGCGACAGTGTGAAGAGCCGCATCTACTCGCTGGCGGCGCCGTCAGGGCAACTGCTGCCCGGCGACTCGCCCAGCCAGTGGACCTTGCTCTTGGACCAGCCCCACTCGAAGGCCTTCTGGTTCGAAGATCGGCCGCGTCGCGGCAGCGGCGAGCAGACGTTGGCGGACTACGTCCAGGCAACCTGGGCACGGGCGTATGGCGCGACCATGCCGAACGCCACGCTGCATTTTCAGCAGCCCGGTAACACCGACCTGCAGGGCATTTATGCCAACCTTGGGCGCCCTACCTACGATGCGGCGGCAAAGCAATTGCGGATTCCCGTCACCGTCATCGCCAACTCTGTTCAGACCGATGGCCGCCCGGTGCCACTCAGCCAACCGCTTCTGCAAGTGCTGAACAACGACGCAGGCGGTCAGGGCTCGGCGTTCTATCTGCAGCATTCGGAGCGCGCGTCCGTACGCCCAGAGGGAACGAACGGTCAATATCAGGTGGTGTTGAGCGGCGTGGCCGACAGCACCCTACTGGCCACCAGCGCGCCGGGGCGACACCACCAGGCGCGCCCGACCGCCGACTTCAGCACTTTGTGGAACAGCAGCTTTGCCGGAAACCCACCCAACGCCGCGCTGTATGGCAACACCAGCACAGGTCAAGTGCAGTTGTTCTTCTTCACCCTCGGCGCACCGCGCTACGACGCCGCCGCCCGCACGATCAGCTACACCGCGACTGCCGTGGGCACCGGGCCGACGCAAGGCGTGCAGTTGGCGCAGGCCGTGCTGAACATCGACTCGGCGCCACTGGCATCCGCGTTTTCGATCGAGTGCAAGGACTACAACGGCAAGCCGGTGATGGTGGGCCCCAAAACGATTTCCATTCACAACAATTCCAACCAAACCATCTACCCGGTGGTGGCCATTGGCGCCAAGCCGATAGATCAGTGGGTGCAGGGCTGTCTTCGCACCAACGACGCCTACACCGACCTCAACGACTACAAGCTGTTCGTCAACGAGGACTCGGGCCTGCCGCCCAACGCGTCGGTCACGCTCACACTGCCTTTGTTCAGCGAACTGACAGGACCCGAGACAGGCCGCATCAGCTGGTGGAACGGCGGGCGCGTCATCCTGGCCGACAAAAAGGAAGGCCTGAATCAGACCGATGAAAAGCGCTTGCAGCAGATACCGAAGGGCGTCAGTTGCGAAGGGCGATCGACGAACTGCCAGATGTCGGTGTATTCACAGCAAGGCGGACCGCCGCCCAACATCTATGCGCAGTTGACGGAATACACCTTCGGCGACTCCGTCACCCTGCCGGGTCAATCCACACGACTGCTCAAACCCGACAACGTGGGCTACAACATCTCCTACGTCGATCAGATCTACATGCCCGTCGCCATTGGCCCCAAGAACAACCCTTACATCGGGTACAGCGGTTCGACGAAGCCACTGGACGAATTCCGCACCGCCTTGGACGCATTCCTGACGGGGCCGAGCGGCGAGGGCTGGCCCGTGTACAACATGCACGAGAGGCGCATTCCCAGCGCCTACAACATCTTTGCGGAGCGCGACGGCACCTTGTCGCCGACTGCCAACGTGCCGGCCAAGCCGAAAGAGGGCTTCCCGCCGGTGCTGACGGTGCTCAAATGCGCTCGTGCCGATTGCACGGATGAAGAAATCAAGTCTTTGCGTTACGGTGAGTCGGTGCAACGCATTCAGAACCTGTGGGGTTCGTGCGTAGACTGGGGCGCGGAGGACTTGAGCAAGTACGTGACAGCCCGCGTCGACTGCCCCTCCGATTTGCGCGAGAAGCTCACGGTGGTCCATCGGTTCTTCGCCAAGAACCATGCGGATTACCTGGCCATGTACCGCAGCGGTCGGTGCAATGGCAGCCAACCACAGCGGCCAACGTTCGACTTCTGGCAGGCCATCACGCACATCTACGGCTGGGTGCCTTTCAACGAAGGCTGCGGCGCCGGTGCCAACCCGTTGGCCGAAACCCAGATGCCGGGCTGGAACCATGCCGCCGTGCAGTTCATGTACATCCACGACCTGCAGTACAACTACCAACGGCCGGCCGTGATCGCCAACCCAGCCTTGCTGTTCAACCCCTACGTGAAGCTGGTTCACCAGGATCTGGGCATGACCGCCTATGGTTTTTCCGTGGATGACGCCGTGGGGTTCATGAGCGAGTTGGGTGACGGCCTGGTGTTCTCGGTCGGCGGTGTCAATGGGCTGGAAAACCCTGAGCAATTCAACTATGCCGACGGGTTTTCATTGGTCATTGGGGCGCCAGCGGTCTTGGGCCAGCAACTCGATCAGCCGTTGATCAAAAAGTACGGCGTGTGCGTGGTGAACCGCCAGCCTGGCGATCTGCAATGCGCCAACCCCCAGCAGGACGTGGCGATGCCGGCCAACAGCCAGATTGCCGGCTTTCGGGTGGGCACGGTGAAATCCGGCAGCCAGAGCGGTTACCCGCTCGTGGTGCGCTTTACCGATCTGGATGACAACGTCTATACCTTCCGCGTCAATCAGAAATTCGCCGTCTGCCCCCCTGGTGCCGAAACGGCGACCTGCCCGACCAACCGCGATCACATCGTCGACAAAAGCGCCTGCGTCGTCACCGACAGCAGCGGCAACAAGCTACCCAAATCGGATCAATGGTGCGTGGGGGCCAACCCCAACCAGCAACGGGACGCGAAGGAAGCGCAGGTCGTCAAGAACTTCATCAGCTTCCCGGATCCGGTCAGATTCTTGCCTTGACCGCAGGCGTGGCAACGCGCCGTGGCGCGGGGGCGAAGCGTCAAGACCTGCGCCTTGACGCTTTCTGCCCCACGCGGCTCAACGAATCGGGCGCCGTCCGGGCAGTTGGCTGCCCGCGTTTCCAAAGCGAAAGCGCTTCGAGCGTTGCCGCACCGCCAACGGCCACCGCTTAATCGGTGCCGTCCGCCTCATCCGGCCAGCGCAAGCGCACGCCGTGCTGGTCGGCCAGCGTTTGCAGATCGTCCGGCGTATCCACGTCGGTCACGCCACGCGCGTGCCCCATCGGGATCAAGCTGACCCGCTCGGGATGGGCGCGGCGCCATTCGCGCACACCTTCGCCACCCTGCCCTTGCAGGATGGCCTGGCGCACGCTGGCGCCAAAAACCAGCGGGTGACCCGGCTGGCCCTGGTGCGTGGGCACCACCAGGTCGATGTTCGCCGCGCGATCGCGCCACGCCCTCAGCATGGCGCTGACGTCGCCCACTTCCAGCAGCGGCTGATCGGCCAGCAGCACCAGGTAGCCTGGCGCATCTGCACTGCCAGCGCTGTCGTCCGCCGCAGGCAAGGCCCGCAGGCCGCAGCGTAATGATCTGCCCGGCCCATCGTCCGGGCTTGGGTTCAGGGCGATCCGCACATCCAGGTGTGGCCGGGCGGCGGCGATGCGCTGCACCACGGGCGACAGGCGTTCGGCGTGGTGGCCCAGCACCACCGCCACCTGGCGCACGCCGGCTTCGTCCAGCAGGCGGATCTGGCGGACCAGCAAGGATTCGCCGTCGCGCTGCAGCAATGCCTTGGGTTTCAAGCCAAATCGCCTTCCAGCGCCCGCTGCCATTGCGACAGCAGCTATCAAGCTAGTAGCATTAACACCCATGCGACTGCGCGCCCGTCAGGCCACCACACAGGCCGAATCTCCGCCCGCCAGACCCTGCTGGTCTTTGACGTGCGCCACGCCCACTTCGCGCGGCAGGGCCACGCCGTTCTTGGCCGCCAGCACCTCGGCCATCACGCTGACGGCGATCTCGGGCGGGGTTTTGCTGCCGATGTAAATGCCCACCGGGCCGCGCAGGCGTGCCAGGCTTTGTTCGGTCTGCGCGAAATGCTCGATCAGGCGCTGCCGCCGGGCGTCGTTGTTGCGGCGGCTGCCCAGTGCGCCGATGTAGAACGCTTCGCTTTGCAGCGCTTCCAGCAAGGCCAGATCGTCCAGCTTAGGATCGTGCGTCAGCGCGATCACGCAGCTGCGGCGGTCTGGCCGGAAAGCGGTGACCACGTCGTCCGGCATGTCGGACAGCACCTGCACGCCCGGCACGTCCCATACGCCGCGGTATTCCTGGCGCGGGTCGCACACCGTCACCGAAAAGCCGCAAAACTGCGCCATCGTCGCCAGGTAGCCGCTCATCTGGCCGGCGCCAATGATCAGCATGCGGTATTCGGGGCCAAAGGTGTTGACCAGCTCGGTGCTGCTGCAGCTGAGGGCGGTGGGTGCGGTGGCGCTGGCCAGCTGAACGCGGCCGTTGCGCAGATCGACCTTGCGGTGGATCAGGCGGCCCGCCTCCAGCGCGCGCACCAATTCGTCCAGCGGGGCAAGCGCGGGGTCAAACTCCAGCAGCAATTCCAGCGTGCCACCGCAGGGCAGGCCAAAGCGGTACGCCTCGTCCGCGCTGATGCCGTATTTGACGAACTGCGGCGCCCCACTGGGCAAGGCGCGCAAGGCATCGCCTGCGGCTGCAGCGGCGTGGGCATAGCGGGCGATCAAATCGTCCTCGATGCAGCCGCCCGACACCGATCCGCTGACCGCGCCCTGCGCCGCCAGCCCCATGATCGAGCCGACCGGCCGCGGCGACGATCCCCAGGTGCGCACCACGGTGGCCATCAGCGCGCTTTGGCCGGCGCGGCGCCAGTCGCGCAAGGCGCGCAGCACACTCAAATCCAGGTTTTCCATGGCAGGTGGCTTCAGTTGTCGGACGGCGGTGCGTCAGCCCGGCCGGCGCTGGTCAGCTTGGACCACATCTTCTTCAGGCCGCTGGGCGGCTCGGCCCTGGCCGCTTCTTCGGGCGGGCCAAAGCGGCGCCGCATCTCTTCGTCAAAGCGGTTGAAGAACCGATCGGCCATGGATTTGGCCAAGCGGTCGATCAGGCGCTGGCCCACCTGGGCGATCTTGCCGCCGACCTGGGCGTTGACGGTGTAGGCCAGCTCGCAGACTTCGCCCTGCGGCACCAGCGATATGTTGGCGCTGCCTTTGCCAAATCCGGCGGCGCCGCCGTTGCCATCGAAATGGAGGGTGTAGCTGTCGGGCGCGCGGCTGCCCGTGACCTGCAGATTGCCTGTGAAACGCGCGGCCACGGGGCCGAGCCGGATGGCTTTGACCAGCGCGTAGGCGTTGCCGCCGGTCGAATCGATGCGCTCGCAGCCTGGTATGCAGGCCTTGAGCACGGACGGGTCGTTCAACGCTTCCCACGCCTGTTGCTGGGTCACCGTCAGCGGGCGGCTGCCTTGCATGTCCATGTCTGTCTCCTTCATCGCGGGATGGGTGTCTTCGTTTTTCTAACCACCCCCCTGCCCTGGCCCCTGCCACGCTTGCCGGCAGTGCGCGACCGCCATGGCCGCAGCACGGGCGCCGATGGATGCGCGCTGGCCGGCAAGCTGGTCGGAACCGCTGTAACTACCAAATTTATAGCTGCTTGCGCCGATCAGACGCAGGCCAGCACCGCAAACCCCTTTACACAGAACAGGCTTTCAGCGGCTGGCGGTGCGCAGCACCGTATTCATGGCTGGGCCGCTGCGCTGGCCGTTGCACGAACCGCGGGACAAGCCACCATTCTTGGAAGCCCGCCCCCCGCCCGTTCTAGGAAATACCCTGGATTTCCGCCGGCTGTGCTGGCCGATTTTCAGAGCGGCCCAGGGCGGCGCCGCCCACCGGCTGCTGCGGCCAGGCCCATCGGGTTCGACCGCGAGGGTGCCGTGATAAAGGATCGCGGGGTTGGTCGGCTGGATATAGGTGTAGGAAAACGGCGTCTTCGCCACGATCATTTCCACCACCCGGCCATTATCGAGTTCGCGGATGGTGCCGACCGCGCCATTGCCTTTGGTGATCGCGCAGGCCAGTCCCAGCCAATCCTTGATGGCGCAATAATCGCCGATACGGGACCACGCCTTTTCCGGCGTGGCGTTGGCTGTCGTGCTGAGTTCGATGGTGGCGAAATCGGCAGCCAGGGCCGGCGATGCCGCCAGCAGGACCAGGGCGATGCCGCTCAGGATCCGTTTCATGCTTCTTCCTCCAGCTCCACCACCACAGCTTCGCCCTTTTCCAGCGCGATGGCGAGATTGCCTTCCCGCAACGCCCGGGCGTCGTTGCCGAAG
>JAGOEM010000206.1 GCA_017997715.1 Ottowia sp. | reverse complement strand
TCGCGCGACAACAACTCGGCAATCGGCGATGTGCATGACTACGTGCTCTGCTACGCACGCAGCTCCGAAGCCTTCAAACAGGCTCGCAATCGCGTCGAACCTGACGAAAGGACTCGCAGTGCATACCGAAACCCCAACCACGATCCCAAAGGCCCCTGGCGTCTTGTACCGATGACGGGAGCTGGCCTTCGCCCCAATCAGCAGTACCCCGTAACCACGCCAAGCGGCAAAGTGATTTACCCACCCGCTGGCCGGCACTGGAGCGTGCTTGAAGACAAATTCAAAGGTTTAGTAGATGCTGGCCTGGTTTTTTTTGGCCGGAATGGTGACGCGCAGCCAGGCCTTCTTCGATACCTATCTGAAGTAGAAGGACTCGTTCCATGGACGTGGTGGCCTCACGAAGAAGTCGGTCACACGGACGAATCCAAGAAGGAAATCTTGGAGTTGTTCACTGCGGCCAACCAGTTTGATACCCCCAAACCCGAACGCCTCCTCCAACGCATCCTCCACATCGCCACGAACGAAGGCGACCTCGTCCTCGACTCCTTCCTCGGCTCCGGCACTACGGCGGCGGTGGCGCACAAGATGGGGCGGCGCTGGATCGGCATCGAGATGGGCGAGCACGCCCGCACGCACTGCCTGCCGCGCCTTGAAAAAGTGATCGCCGGCGAAGGCGGCGGCATCAGCCGCGCCGTCGGCTGGGGCCAGCCGCGCCCCGACGGCACGCCGTGGAATGCGGCGCTGCACGGCGGTGGCTTTCGCTTCGCGCGCCTCGGCGAACCGATCTTCGACGCCGCCGGCCACATCCACCCCGATGTGCGCTTTGCCACGCTGGCCGCCTTCGTCTGGCAACAGGAAACCGGCCGCGCCTACGACCCGCAAGACCCCGCCACCGGTGCCCAGGCCGGCACGCCGCTGATTGGCATTCACTATGAAAACATGAGCTGCTTGCGCTTGCCAGACGGGCGCCAGAGCCCGATTTCATCAGAAACTTCTGACACACCCGCCAGCGCCAGCACCAGCGCTGACAACGGCCCCTTGTTCGCCCCTGACGCGCCCGACGCCGTTGCCGCCGTCACGCCGCCCGCCGTGCCGCGCCCGCGCGCGGCGCTGTACCTGCTGTTCAACGGCATCCTGGGCGACCGCCGTCCACAAGGCGGCAACGTGCTCACCCGCGACGTGCTCACCGCCCTGCTGACTCTGCACGCCCAAAGCCCCGCGCCCGACGCGCCCCTCGTCGTCTACGGCGAAGCCTGCCGCCTAGGCCCCGAGCGGCTGAAACAGGCACGCGTGACGTTCAGGCACATTCCGCATGATGTGCGGGCGGGGTGAAGGCATGACGCACGACGTGACGACCCTTCTTGATGAGTGGCGGGCCTTGCCGCGCGAAACGGAGTGGCTGGAATTCAAGCGCGCTGAAAAGTCCTTCCCTTACGACGACATGGCGCGCTACGTGTCGGCGCTGGCGAACGAGGCGAATCTGGCCGGGCGTGATGCGGGCTGGATGGTGATGGGTGTCGAAGACCGGATCGACGCCGCCAGCGGGCTGCGCCCCGTCACGGGCACACAGTTCGCCGCGACGATGGAGGAAGTCCATCGTGTCAAGGAGTCGATCGCCGCGCAAGTCACTCCTTCTGTCGCGCTGGAGGCGCCCATTCAGTTGTCGGTGCCCGATGCGAGCGGCAAGCCCGCGCGGGTGCTGTTGTGGCGCATTCCCGCCGCGCCGCGCGGTATGCCGGTGGCGTGCAAAGGGCACTGGTGGGGCCGTGCGGGCGAGAAGCTGGGCGCGCTGGCCGTGCACAAGCTGGACAGCCTGCGCGCGCAAGCAGCGCAGAACGACTGGTCGGCAGCCCTGGTTTCCGACGACTGGACGCTGCTTGACCCAAGGGCTGTGGCGCGTGCGCGCGATCTGTTCGCGGGCCGCTACGACGCGCAGCCGGACGTGGTGGCGGCGATGCGGCAACAAGACGATCAGGCGTTTGTGCACGATCTGCGGCTGGCGGTGTCGGGCCAGCTGACGCGGGCGGCACTGGTGCTGCTGGGCCGCCCGGCAGCGGTGGCGCAGCTTGGCGACCCGCGTCCGCGCATCACGTGGGAGTTGCTCGACCACGTGGGTGATCCGGTGACGCATCAGCACTTCGAGCTGCCGTTGCTGCTGGGCATCGACGCGCTGGTGGAGCGCATCCGCATCATCGAGGTCAGCCTGTTGCCGCCGCGCCAGACCGCACCGCTGGTGCACCCCAACTATGACGACTGGGTGATTCGCGAGGCACTGCACAACTGTGTGGCGCATCAGGACTACAGCTTGGGCGGACGCATTCGGGTTACGGAAACGCCAGCCGCGTTGCGTTTCTTCAACCTGGGCGAGTTTTTGCCGGGGTCGGTCGAACGAGTGCTGGCGGCGCGCCAGCCCGAGCAGCGCTATCGCAACGCCTGCCTGGCCGAAGCGATGGTGAAGCTCAGCCTGATCGAGACCAACAACTGGGGCGTCAAGCGGATGTTCCGCAAGCAGCGTGAGCGGTTCTTTCCAATGCCCGATTTCGATCTGGCGGATACCCCGCCATCGGTCAGCGTGACGATCCATGGGCGCATATTGGATGAGCGCTATGTTCATGCGCTGATGCTCAACACCGACCTGAGCCTGGAAGAAGCGGTATTGCTGGATCAGGTTCAAAAGGGGCGCTCCATCGCCGCGGGTGCGCTTCGGCGACTGCGTGATAAAGGGCTGGTCGAGGGGCGCGGCAAGAAGACTCACATCTCGGCCGCCGTGGCCATCGCCACGGGCACCGAGGTGGACTACGTGAATCAAAAGGGTCCGCATGCGCAGGACTACAAGGACGCGGTTTGCCGGCTGCTGGCCCTGACGCCTCAGTCGCGCGCCAAGATCGACGAGTTGCTGCTGCCCAAGCTCGCGCTGTGGATTCCGGAGCTTGCGGACCGCAAACACTATGTCAAGGTGCTGCTGGCTGAAATGGCCAGGCAAGGAACCATCAAGAACATCGGCAAGCCAACCAAAGGCGCGCTGTGGGCAATGAATGCGCCAATGAACACAGACAACAGCCAATGAATGCGCCAATAGAGCCAAGAAAATTCTTATAGATCAACAAGTTGCATTGGTGGACGAGAATTTTTCCGTCAATCTTCCACCAATCGATAAGCCGCCCATGTCCACCCTCCCCCTCAAGTCCTACCAGCAAACCGCCCTCGACACCCTGACGGCGTTCGCCCAAGCCGCCCAGGTCAAGGGCGCGCCGCTGGCGTTTGGCGAAGTGGCGGGGCGGCCGTACAACACCGATCCGTTCGGGCCGGATGTGCCCTGCGTGTGCCTGCGCATTCCCACGGGCGGCGGCAAGACGCTGCTGGCGGCGCATGCGGTGCCGCTCTTGGCCCAGCACTGGCGCGCCAGCGATGCGCCAGTGGCGGTGTGGCTGGTGCCCAGCGACGCGATTCGCGCGCAGACGCTGCGCGCGCTGCAAACGCCGGGGCATCCGTTTCGCCAGCCGCTGGTCGATGCCTATGGCGATGCGCTGCGCGTGGTGGCGCTGGATGAGCTGGCGCAGATTGCCCCGCCGGACTGGGGCCGCTGCGCGGTCGTGGTGGTCGCCACCATCCAGAGTTTTCGCATCGACGACACCGACCAGCGCAACGTCTACAGCTTTTCAGAGAGCTTCGAGCGCCACTTCAAGGCGGCGCAAAGCGCCCAGCCGCACGATTTGGCCGCGCTGCGCGAATTGCCGGACGCGCTGGTCACCGCCGACGAAGCGGCGCAAGACGGCCGCGCCGTGCTGCGCGGCTTTGTCGGCCAGCCGCGCCAGAGCCTGGCGAACTGGCTGGCGCTGCAACGGCCCATCGTGATCGTCGATGAGGCGCACAACACCAAGACGGACAAGAGCTTCACGGCCCTGAAGCGCCTGCAACCGGCTTGCCTGCTGGAGCTGACGGCGACACCGATCAAGGAGCGCACCAACGTGCTGTACCACGTCAGCGCGCAAGAGTTGGCGGCGGAACACATGATCAAGCTGCCGATTGCGCTGGCCGAGCACCCCGAGGGCTGGCCGCAGGCGGTGTTCGCCGCCGTGCAAACCCGCGCTGCGCTGGAGGCCGAGGCGCTGAAGGACGAGGCGGCGGGCGCCGGGTACGTGCGCCCCATCGCGCTGTTTCAGGCGCAGAACCTGGGGCAGGACGTGCCGCCCGAGGCGCTGCGCGCGCATTTGCAGAGCGAGTTGCACATTCCGCCCGAGCAGATCGTGGTGGCCACCGGCAACACACGTGAGCTGGAAGGGTTGGACTTGGGCCGGCGCGACTGCCCGGTGCGCTTCGTCATCACGGTGCAGGCGCTGCGCGAGGGGTGGGACTGCCCGTTCGCCTACGTGCTGTGTTCGCTGCAACGCCTCTCCAGCGCGACGGCGGTGGAGCAGTTGCTGGGCCGCGTGTTGCGTATGCCGTATGCCACGCGGCGCGGTCGCGCGGCGCTCAACCGCGCGTATGCGCACGTGTGCGAGGCGGCGTTTTCCAGCGCCGCGCACGCGCTGGCCGATCGGCTGATCAACGGCATGGGCTTCGAAGCGCTGGATGTGGCGTCGATGCTGGCGCCGGCGGCGTCGCTGTCGTTGTTTGAGGAAAATACGACATCAGCGCCCGTCCAGCAAGCGCCGATAGCTACCAATTTTGAAGCGATCGCACCCAACGAAGCGCTGGCCGCGCTGCCCGGCGTGCAGGTGCAGACCATCGCCGGCACGCCGCAGGTGGTGGTGCAGGGCCACATCGGCGCCGAGCTGGAAAGCCAGTTGCTGGCCGGCGTGCGCGGCGCCAAAAAGCAGGGGGCGGTGCGCGAGCAGGTGGCCCAGCACAACGCGCTGGTGGCTGCGCAAACGGCGCCGGCCGCGCGTGGTGAGGCGTTCGCGCCCGTGCCACCCCTGGCCTACCGCGACACGCCGCAGGGCGAGCTGTGGCCGCTGGAGCGCGAGGCGGTGCTGGAGGCGGTGGACATCGACCTGTTGACGCCCGCCGCCATCGACCTGCCCGGCTTTCAGGTGGTGGAGCAAAGCCGCCGGTTCGAGATTTACCTGAAGGACGAGCAGGTCAAGCTGCGCCCGGCCGATCCGGGGCAGTTGAGCATGAACTACGGCGCGAGCGGTCTCACGGCGGCGGACATCGTGCGCTGGCTGGAGCAGTCGCTGTACGCCAGGCTGCCCGAGTTCACCCCGGCGCAGCGCGAGCCCTGGTTTGCCGCCGTGGTGAGCCGGCTGCTGCATGAAAAAGGTGTGCCGATCGAGGTGCTGGCGCAAACGCGCTTCACGCTGGCGCGGGCACTGGAGGCCAAGGCCGCCGACCTGCGCGACGCGGCGGCGGTGCACGAGTTTCGCCAACTGGTGCTGGATGGCGCCTGGAGCGTGGAGCCCGACTGGACGCACCCGCATGTGTTCGAGCCTGGCCGCTATCCGGCACCGGCGGGCAGCCGTTATGCGGGGCGTTATGAGTTCCGCAAACACTATTACCCCGTCATCGCCGATCTGAAGGACGGGGGCGAGGAGTTCTTGTGCGCACAGCTGATCGACATGCACCCCAAGGTGAAGCACTGGGTGCGCAACCTGGATGTGGCACCGGCCGGCTTCTGGCTGCCCACCTCGCGCCACCGTTTCTTCGCCGACTTCGTGGCCGAACTGACGGATGGGCGCATCGCGCTGCTGGAGTACAAGGGCGCGCACCTGGCGGGCGCCGCCGAAACTGAAAAGCGCCAGATCGGCGAGCTGTGGGCGCGCCAAAGCGGCGGGCGCGCCGTGTTTGGCTGGCTGATGCAGACGCAGCAAGGCCAGAGTCTGGCACAGCAACTGGACGCGGTGCTGGCATGAGCCTGGACGTGCGCTTTCTGGGCAGCGTCGATTACGCCCCCACCTTCCAAGCCATGAAGAATTTCGCCACCCAGCGCCCGGCTGGCGAGCGCGAGCAGCTATGGATTTGCGAGCATCCGCCAGTCTTCACGCTCGGCCTGGCGGGCAAGCCCGAACACGTGCTGGCGCCGGGCGACATCCCCGTGGTGCCCACCGACCGCGGCGGGCAGG
>JAGOEM010000049.1 GCA_017997715.1 Ottowia sp. | reverse complement strand
GTGGGCGAACTGTGAGGCTGACAACAGCAGCTGCGGGCTCCACTAGAGGTGCCTCGTGGGAACCGTTTTCGATGCTGTACGCGCACCCTGAAATTCCTGATTTGATAGCTGCTTGCGCTCTCCCACATTGCGCTGCAAGCCTATTCTTCTCTTAAGATGGTGGCGCGGCCTGTTCCACATACAGGCAGATTCAGACGAGTGGCGCTACGCTTTCGCCATCGCACACACGCAGCCCTCCCATGTCCGCCGCCACGCCCGCCCTGCCCGATATCGCGCGCCAGTTCATCGAAGCCGCCGTGGTGGCGGGCGACATGGCGTTGCCGTTTCACTACCCGCACCTGGGCGACTGGGCTGGCCTGCAGATCGGCTTCCGCGCACATGGCATCACGGGCGCCAGCCTGGTGGGTGCGGCGCCTGGCCAGTGGCAGGTGGGTTGGTACGTGTTGGCGCGCAATGGGTTTGACGACCCGTTCTTCATCGACCTGAACGAAGCCGCGCAGGGCTACCCCGTGTATTGCGCACCGATCGGCGCCGGGCGCTGGGATGCGCAGCAGGTGGCGCCCAACCTGCTGCGGATGGGGAAGATGCTGGCCGCGCTGCGCGACCTTGGAAACGACCACCCGGCCGTACTGCGCTGGCTGCAGGCCGAGGCAGACCTGGGCATGGCGCTGTGGCGGGAGGTGTTGGAAGAACGCCAAAGCGCCCTGCAAACGCAGGCCGATGAGCCCGCCGAACCCGACATGCCCGCACCGCCAACCGACCCCGCCGACTGGCAAAGCGGGCGCCTGGTCATCACCGCCATCGGGCCGCAGAAGATGAAGGTGGTACAGCTTCTGCGGCAGGTGCAGAAACTGTCGCCCCAGCAGGCGCTGGCGCTGGTTGCGCGGCCCGAGATCACCGCCGCCGAGGGCAACCGCGTGCAGTTGCAGCGCTTACAGGCGCGCCTGCAGGCGCTGGGCGCTTCGGTGGCGTTCAGGTCGGATTGACGAGGCCTGCACGCCACTGACGGCGCGGCCGCCATGGCCTGAGCCCCACTGGCAGTTCTGCAGAAAACTATTGTTTTGATAGCTGTCCGCGCCTTCCCCATGCGCGCCGGCATTGAAATTGCATAGAATTTTCCGGTGCCGCCGCCCGCGCTGTTCGGGTGCGCTGCGTTTTCACCTGCCCTTTGCCCGGAGCCGCCCACGATGCCTTTGCCTACCCCCTTCACCCTGCTGACCCTGTGCGCCGCCGCGCTGCTGACGCCCGCGCTGGCCATGGCGCAGGCGTACCCTGCCAAGCCGATCACGCTGATCATTGGCTACCCGCCCGGCGGCAGCACCGACCTGACGGGCCGCACGCTGGGCGATGCGCTGTCCAAGCAGCTGGGCGTGCCGGTGGTGATCGACAACGTGGGCGGTGCTGGCGGCGCCATCGGGGCGCAGAAGGCGGCCAACGCGGCGCCGGATGGCTACACGCTGTTCGTTGGTGCCAACAACGAAATCGCCATCCAGAAGCTGGTCAACAAGACCGTGAAGTACGAGCTGAAAGACTTCACGCCGATTGGTCTGATTGCCTCGCAGCCGATGGTGCTGGTGGCCTCGCCCTCAGCCAGGGTGAAGAACGTGGACGAGTTCATCGCCAAGGTGAAGGCGGCGCCGGGCAAGTACAGCTACGGCAGTTCGGGCGTGGGCACGGCGCTGCATTTGGCGGGCGAAATGGTGAAGGAGCGCGCCGGCCTGTTCATGACGCACATTCCCTACCGCGGCGTGGCGCCGCTGACCAACGACCTGGTGGGCAACAACCTGGAATTCGGCGTGTTCGTGCTGTCCAGCGGGCTGCCGCACATCAAGTCGGGCAAGGTGATTGCGCTGGGCACGACCGAGGCCAAGCGTTCGCCGCTGACGGCCGACATTCCCGCGCTGGGCGAACACCCCAAGCTGAAGGGCATCGACATCGGCAGCTGGTTCGTGCTGATGGGCCCGGCCAAGCTGCCCGCGCCCGTGGCCACGCGGTTGAAGGCGGCCTTGGTCGAATCGCTGAAGGCGCCCGACTTCCGCAAGCGCATGGAGGCCAGCGGCTCCACCGTGGCCAGCCCTGACGTGGACATTGCCACCTACCTGCCGGCCGAAGTGGCCAAGTACCAGAAGATCGTGCAGTTCGCCAAGATCGAACAATGAGCGCGCCCGCCCCCCTCAAGTTCGAGCTGCCGCAGCCCGACATCAGCGCCTGGCGCGCCGGCAACACTGGGGTGGAAGGCGTGTGGCGGTTCACGTCCGGCCAGCCTGGTCGGCACGTGCTGATCAGCGCACTGATCCACGGCAACGAGCTGTGCGGCGCCTGGGCGCTGAAAGGCTTGCTGGAATCCCTGCTGCGCCCCGCCCACGGCACGCTGACGCTGATGTTCAGCAACCTGACGGCGTTCGACCGGTTTGATGCCGCCCACCACGACGCGGCGCGCTTTGTCGAAGAAGACATGAACCGCCAGTGGAGCGACGAGCGCCTGTCCCAGCCCACCAGCCAGGAGCGGCGCCGCGCCGCCGAGCTGCGCCCGTTCGTCGAACAGGCCGACTGGCTGCTGGACCTGCATTCGATGCACGAGCCCAGCGCACCGCTGCTGCTGACCGGCGTGCAGCCGCGCAACCTGGCGCTGGCGCGTGCGCTGGCCGCGCCCGAACACATCGTGATCGACGCGGGCCACAAAGACGGTGTGCGCATGCGCGACTTTGGCCGCTTTGGCCTGCCCGATGCGCAGGCCGGCGATACCCGATCGCTGCTGCTGGAATGCGGCTTTCACGGCGATCTGGCCAGCCGCACCGTGGCGCAGGACATGTGCCTGCGCTTTCTGCAAGCCGCCGGCACGCTGGACGCCGCCGCGCTGCATGCGGCGCTGCCCGGCTGGCGCCAGCCGGACGCGCCGCAGCAATGGGCGCTGACCGTGGAAGGCGCCGCCGTGGCGCGCAGCGATCGCTTTGCCTTCACCGCGCCCTTCACCGGGCTGGAGGTGTTTGCGAACGCCGGCACCGTCATCGGCCACCACGACGGCCCGGGCCTGGGCGAAGCGGTGGTCACGCCGTACGACGACAGCGTGCTGGTCATGCCATCGGTACGGCAGGCGCGCGACGGGGTGACGGTGGTGCGCTTTGCGCGGCGCAGGCGGTTGTAGGGCGCGTGGTTGCGGCGCGGCGGGCCGCCTTGGTCAAGGCGCCTTTGCCACGGTTATTTGAAGCGTTTTAGGCCTGTAGCGCCCACCAGACGGGCGCAAGTAGCTATCAAATAAGAAGCAAATGGTTTGGCCGCTGCCGCCGGTCAGCGCTTGCGCCGCGTATCCGGCAAGAACGCCGTGGCCAGCCCCAACAGCGGCAGGAACGACATCACGCCGTAAACCCAGACGATGCCGTACTTGTCGGCCAGCACGCCCAGCCCGGCCGCGCCGATGCCGCCAATGCCGAACATCAGCCCAAACATCAGGCCCGACACCATGCCCACGCGGCCCGGCACGGCTTCTTGCGCGTACACCACCAGCGCGGCAAAGGCCGACGACATCACCAGCCCGATGGCGATGGCCAGCGCCCCGGTCCAGAACAGGTTGGCATAGGGCAGCGCCAGCGCAAACGGCGCCACGCCCAGGAACGAGATCCAGATCACCGCCTTGCGCCCGATGCGGTCGCCCACCGGCCCGCCGGCAAACGTGCCCGCTGCCACCGCGGCCAGAAACATGAACAGGAACAGCTGGCTTTGCTGCACGCTCAGGCCAAAGCGCTGAATCAGATAGAAGGTGAAATAGTTGGTGAACGAGGCGATGTAGACGAACTTGGCGAACATCAGCACGCACACCACCACCACCGCGCGCACCACGCCCGCGCGGTCCAGCCCCTGGCTGCTGACCTTGCCCAGGCTGCGCGCCTTGGCCTGGCCGTTGTGCTTGACCCAGATCGTCAGCCGGTACAGCACGAAGATGGCCACCAGCGCCACCACCATGAACCACGCCACCGCCCGCTGGCCGTGCGGAATGATCACCGCCGCCGCCAGCAGCGGACCAATGGCGCTGCCCGTGTTGCCGCCCACCTGGAAGGTCGACTGCGCCGTGCCAAATCGCCCGCCCGACGCCAACCGCGCAATGCGCGAGGCCTCGGGGTGAAACGTGGCCGAACCCACACCCACCACGGCGGCGGCCACCAACAGCATCTCGTAACTACCCGCGGTGGCCAGCAGCGCCACCCCCAGCAGCGTCATGCCCATGCCCGAGGGCAGCAGGTACGGCTTGGGGTGCTTGTCGGTGTACAGCCCGATCCACGGCTGCAGCAGCGACGCGGTGACCTGGTAGACCAGCGCCACCATGCCGATCTGCGCAAAGCTGAGCGAGAAGCTGGCTTTGAGCATCGGAAAGATCGACGGCAGCATCGCCTGGATCATGTCGTTCAGCAGGTGCGCCAACGCCGCACCGCCGACGATCGGCAGCAAAAAGCCCTGCGGCTTGAGGTCGGCAGCGGGCGCAGGCGCCGCGGCTGGCGGCGAATCAAAGGTGGCGGTCTTGGCGGTCATAAACAGGCCGGCGGTGGGCTTGGGGAATCGGGCACCTGCTGGCAAGCAAGTTCAGGCGCAAAAAAGAAGGCCGTTGGCGCAGATCGCGCGACGAGCACGCACGCCAAGCACCAACGGCGCCCGCGAGCATACGTCGCGCCCGCATGGCCGCATCACGCCGATCTGACAGGTTTTAGTGAATTTCCGCCATGCCGCTGCAGCGGACGGGCTTGGGCGCATCGTCGGCCGTTTGATGCCGCGATTTGCCAACGCTTGCCTTGCGCCCGGCCCGCCGCCAGGTCCCGGCAAGACCGACAGAAGGCGCCATCAACCGTACAGAAAAAACAAAACCCGCCATGCCGGGTCGACATGCGGGTTTCATAAGGACCTGAAGCGGCCCAGAGCAATTCATTGGTGCGGCTGGCGGGGATCGAACCCACGACCCTCGGCTTCGGAGGCCGATACTCTATCCACTGAGCTACAGCCGCTTGGATGGGAGGGTGCTCATTATCCCTGATCGGGCAGGGGTGGCAGGCCGATGCCGCGCAAAAAGGCATCCAGCGCGTGGCCGGCCACCATTTCCAGGTCAAACGAGCGCTGCAGCAACCAGCTGTGGACCAGGCCGCCGATCATGGCGTCCAGTCCGCGTGCCAGCACACTGGCGCGCTGCGGCAGGCGCACCCCGCGTTGCTGCGCGGCCTTGGTCAGCACACTGGCGATGCGCGCCACGTTGTCCTGCACGCCTTGCGCGCAGCGAACCCGCAGCGGCGCCAGGTCGTCGACCATCTCGACCATCAGGGTGGCGATCTCGGCCACGCGACCCGTCTGGTCGTCGTGCACGATCTTGTGAAGTGCGTCCTTCGCGCGCTGGCGCAGCAGGGCAATGGCATCCGTGCCTTCCAGCGAGTTGCCGGTCAGGGCGATCAGCTCGGCTTCCAGCGGCAGCGTGACGCGTTCGAGCATGGCCATGAACAGATCGGACTTGTCCTTGAAGTGCCAATAGATGGCGCCCCGCGTCAGCCCGGCGGCCTGCGCGATCTCGGCCAAGGAGGTGCGCGCCACGCCGCATTGGAGGAACACGTGCTCCGCCGCGTCCAGCAGGGCGGTGCGGGTGGCTTGCGCGTCTTCTTTGGTGCGACGGGCCATGTGTCAGGAAAAATTGAAGGGAGTCAAGTACCCCTATTCTATTTCATACATTCATGAATGTATATAAAATACCCCCTACGTCATGTGAAGATCATCAGCTTGCCATTTAATGGCGGTTGCGTTCTACCGGCGCCGTTGAGGCGAGGTACGGCGTCATGCACCGTCCAGAGCGGACTGGGTGCCGTGTCCTGTTTGTCTTTGGACGCTTTTCTGGGGGGATGCCCCTGGGGGGCGTCTTCTCCTGTTTCTGGAAATACACCATGCTTGCTGATAACCGCTCCCGTCCCGTGCTGCGTGGTCGCCGCGCCCTCATGCTCGCCACCGGCGTGCTGGCGGCCGCGGCCCTCGTGGCCTGCGGCGACAAAAAAGACGCTGCACCTGGCGCACCCGCTGCGGGCGCGGACGCAAAAGCCCCGCCACCACCCGAGGTCGGCGTGATCACAGCCCAGGTCGGTTCCATCGGCTTGACGACCGAGCTGCCGGGCCGGCTGGAAGCTTCGCGCGTGGCGCAGGTGCGCGCACGTGCCACGGGCATCCTGAACAAGCGCGTGTTCACCGAAGGCACCGACGTGCGCGCTGGGCAGGTGCTGTACCAGATCGATTCGGCGCCGTATCAGGCCACCGCGCAAAGCGCCCAGGCGCAGTTGGCGCAGGCGCAGGCGCAACTGGCCAATGCCAGCGGCGTGGTGACGCGCTATCGGCCCTTGGTGGCCGCCAACGCGGTCAGCAAACAGGAATACGACGCCGCCGTGGCCGCCGAGAAGGCCGCTCAGGCACAGGTGGCGGTGGCGCGCGCGGCGGTACGCACGGCGGGCATCAGCCTGGGTTATGCGACGGTGACGGCGCCCATTTCGGGCCGCATTGGCCGTTCGCTGGTGACGGAAGGTGCGCTGGTCAGCGCCACCGAAAGCACCCAGCTGGCGACGATCCAGCAGATCAACCCGCTGTATGTCAACTTCACGCAGTCGGCGACCGACTCGCTGCGGCTGCGCCGCGAGATGCAGGCCGGCACGCTTCAGCGGGGCGCCAGCGGCGCGACGGTGCGCATCGTGCTGGAAGACGGCTCCGAGTACCCAGAGCGCGCCAAGCTGCTGTTTTCTGACCTGACGGTCGATGAGGCCACGGGCCAGGTCACGCTGCGCGCCGAAGTGCCCAACCCCAAGGGCGACTTGCTGCCGGGCCTGTATGTGCGTATCCGCACCGAGCAGGCTGAGGTCAGCAACGTCATTGCCGTGCCGCAGCAGGCGGTGACCCGCGCCGAGAGCGGCGACACGCTGACGGTGGTGGGCGAAGACGGCAAGCTGGAAACGCGCCAGGTCAAGGTGACGGCCGGCCAGAACAACCGCTGGATCGTGACCGAAGGCCTGAAGGCCGGTGAACAGGTGATGGTCGACGGCTTCCAGAAGCTGCAGATGATGCCGCCCGGATCGCCAGTCAAACCAGTGCCCTGGACGCAGCCGACCCCCGGCGCGCATGCCGCCGCCGCCAAGCCTGCTGCTGCCGCATCGGCCGCTGCATCGGCACCGGCGTCGGCCGCAGCCGCGGCTTCCGCCCCCAAGCAATAAGTACAGAAAAGCACCACAAGGGCATCTATGGCCAAGTTCTTCATCGAACGCCCGATCTTCGCTTGGGTGATCGCGCTGTTCATCATCGTGATGGGCGCCGTGTCGATCACGCAGCTGCCGATCGCGCAGTACCCACCCGTCGCACCGCCGGCGATCGTCATCAGCACCGCCTACCCGGGCGCCTCGGCGCAGACGCTGGAGGACAGCGTGCTGTCCGTCATCGAGCGCGAGATGAACGGCGCACCCGGTCTGATCTACATGGAATCGGTGGCCCAGGCGGACGGCTCGGGCTCCATCACCATCACCTTTGAACCCGGCACCAATGAAGACCTGGCGCAGGTGGAGGTGCAAAACCGCCTGTCACGCGCCACCTCGCGCCTGCCGGCGGCCGTGACCCAACAAGGTGTGGTGGTCGACAAGGCACGCGACAACTTCCTGCTGTTCACCATGCTGAGTTCGGACAACCCGAACTTCAATACGGTGATGCTGGGTGACTACGTCGCCCGCAACATCCAGCCCGAACTGCAGCGCGTCAAAGGCATCGGCAAGGTGCAGCTGTTTGGCTCTGAAACGGCCATGCGCGTGTGGATCGACCCGGCCAAGCTGGAGGGCTACGGCCTGTCGTCGGCGCAGGTGTCGGCGGCCATTCGAGCGCAGAACGCCCAGGTGGCGTCGGGCGCGATCGGCGATTTGCCCAACATCACCGGCCAAAGCATTGCAGCCACGGTGGTGGTCAAGGGCCAGCTGTCGAATGCAGAGCAGTTCCAGAACATCGTGTTGCGCGCCAACGCCGATGGCTCCAGCGTGCGCCTGAAAGACGTGGCCCGTGTCGAGCTGGGCGGTCAGAGCTATGCCACATCCGCCCGTTTGAACGGTGTGCCGGCAGTCGGCCTGGGTGTGCAGCTGGCACCGACGGGCAACGCCATGGAATCGGCCAAGCTGACGCGCGCCAAGATGGAAGAGCTGGCCCAGTTCTTCCCCGAAGGCGTGAAGTGGAGCATTCCTTACGACAGTTCGGAGTTCGTCGAGATTTCCATCAAACAGGTCACCGAAACGCTGCTGGAAGCCGTGGCGCTGGTGTTCCTGGTGATGTTCCTGTTCCTGCAGAACTGGCGCTACACGATAATCCCGACGCTGGTGGTCCCCATCGCGCTGCTGGGCACCTTCGCCACCTTGATGGCGCTGGGCTTTTCGATCAACGTGCTGACCATGTTCGGCATGGTGCTGGTGATCGGTATCGTGGTCGATGACGCCATCGTGGTGGTCGAAAACGTCGAGCGCATCATGACCGAGGAAGGCTTGCCGCCGCGCGAAGCCACCCGCAAGGCCATGCAACAGATCTCGGGCGCCATCATCGGCGTGACCGTGGTGCTGATTTCGGTGTTCGTGCCGCTGGCCTTCTTCTCCGGCTCGACCGGCAACATCTACCGCCAGTTCTCGGCGGTGATGGTCGCGTCGATCGGGTTCTCGGCCTTCATGGCGCTGTCGCTCACGCCAGCGCTGTGCGCCACGCTGCTCAAGCCCGTGGAAGCCGGGCACCACCACGAAAAGCGCGGCTTCTTCGGCTGGTTCAACCGCGGTTTCTCGCGCACGGCCAAGGGCTATGAGAGCGTGGTGGCGCGCATGCTCAAGCGCGCTGCGCGCTACCTGGTCATCTACGCAGCGGTTATCGCCGCCGTGGTGGTGATGTACCAGCGCCTGCCCACCTCTTTCCTGCCGCAGGAAGACCAGGGCAACATTCTGGTCAACGTTCAGCTGCCGCCTGGCGCCACGCAGGAACGTATGCTGGGCGTGATGGAGCAGGTCGAGGGCTACATCCTCAAGCAACCGGAAGTCAAAAGCATGGTCAGCGTGCTGGGCTTCAGCTTCTCTGGCCAGGGGCAAAACGCCGGCATTGGCTTCGTGACGCTGAAGGACTGGAGCGAGCGCAAGGGCGCGGGCCAGGACGCCGCGTCGGTCGCGGGCAAGGCCTTCGGCGCGCTTTCCGGCATTCGCGATGCCTTCATCTACCCGCTGAATCCACCGCCCATTCCTGAACTGGGCGCAGCCAGCGGCTTCAGCTTCCGGCTGCAGGACCGTGGTGGCCAGGGCCATCAGGCGCTGGTCAACGCACGCAACCAGCTGCTGGGCATGGCCTCGCAGAGCAAGGTCTTGTCGCAAGTCCGCCCCGACGGGCTGGAAGATGCGCCGCAACTGCAGATCGACATCGACCGGGACAAAGCCCAGGCACTGGGCGTGAACTTTGATTCGATCAACACCGCGCTGTCCACGGCGCTGGGCTCCAGCTACGTCAACGACTTCCCGAACCGGGGTCGGCTGCAGCGGGTGGTGGTGCAGGCCGATGCGCCCGCACGTATGCAACCCGAAGACCTGCTGCGCCTGAACGCCAGCAACACACAGGGTCAGTCGGTGCCGCTGTCGGCCTTTGCCACTACGCGCTGGATTACCGGTGCGCAGCAAACGGTGCGCTACAACGGCTACCCGTCGATGCGCATCAGCGGCGACGCCGCGCACGGCTTCAGCACGGGCGCGGCCATGGCAGAGATGGAAGCGCTGGCCGCCAAGCTGCCTGCCGGCTTCGGCTTTGAATGGACCGGTCAGTCGCGAGAAGAAAAGCTCGCTGGCTCGCAGTCGATCATCTTGTACGGTTTCGCGATCCTGGCGGTGTTCCTGTGCCTGGCCGCGCTGTACGAAAGCTGGTCGATCCCGCTGTCGGTGATCCTGGTGGTGCCGCTGGGCATTCTGGGGGTGCTGGGCGGCACCATGCTGCGCGGCTATTCGAACGACGTGTACTTCCAGGTGGGGCTGATCACCATCATTGGCTTGTCGGCGAAGAACGCGATTCTGATCATCGAGTTCGCGAAAGACCTGCAGGCGCAAGGCAAAGGCGTGGTTGCGGCCGCGCTGGAAGCCGCCCACCTGCGGTTCCGCCCGATCATCATGACCTCGCTGGCCTTCGGGCTGGGCGTGGTGCCGCTGTTCATCGCGTCGGGTGCCGGTTCGGCCAGCCAGCGCGCCATCGGCACCGGCGTGATCGGCGGCATGGTGACGGGCACCGCCCTGGCGGTGTTCTTCGTGCCGATCTTCTTCGTGATCGTCAGAACCATCTTCAAGCCGGGCAAGCGCGAACTGGAGCGTGCGCACCAGCACGCCGAAGAGGCGGGCATCCACGCTGACGCCTACAACACCCACGCAAACGCTGATGACCCTCGTCCGCCATCGGACCAACCGCACACCGCACCTGGGACGCCGCGATGAACTCGACCACATTGACCTACCCCTTGCGCCAGCACCGCACCCGCCTGGGTGCGATAGCGGCCGCCGCCCTGCTGGCAGGCTGCTCGCTGGTGCCCACCTATGAACGCCCTGTTGCGCCCATCGGCGCCGACTGGCCGGTAACCGCGGGCGCCGTCAGCGTCGACGGCGTGGCCGCAGCCGACCTGCCGTGGGAACAGTTCGTGCAGGACGCGCAGCTGCGTGACGTGATTGCGCTGGCCCTGCAGAACAACCGCGACTTGCGCGTGGCGGTGCAAAACATCGAACAGGCACGGGCGCAGTACCAGATTCGCCGTGCCGACCAGGTGCCCAGCCTGGGCGCCACGGCGGGCGGCACCCGTTCCTCGCCCAACCCGTATGCGGCGCTGGGCGGGTCCAACGTGTCTTCCACCTACAACATCGGCGTTGGCGTTTCCGCCTGGGAGCTGGATTTCTTCGGCCGGGTGGCTGCGCTGAAAGATGTGGCGCTGGCCGACTACCTGGCCACCGAAGAAGCGCGCAAGACGGCGCAGATCAGCCTGATCGCCAGTGTGATGACCACCTGGTTGCAGCTCAAGACCGACACCGAGCTGCTGGCCCTGACCGAACGGACCCTGGCGACGCGCGACCAGTCGTTGCGCCTGACCAAGCTGCGGTTTGACAACGGCGCTTCGTCGGCGCTGGACATGCGCCAGGCCGAATCGCTGAGCGCCAGCGCGCAAGCCACGCGCGCGCAGCAAAAGCGCTTGCGCGCACAGGACATCAACCTGCTGACGCTGCTGGTGGGCGCCCCCGTGCCGGACCAGCTGATTCCGCCGGTGCCCGCCGTGGATCTGGCGGAAGCGCCCAACGACCTGACCAAGCCCACTGCGGCCGTGGCGCCGGCCGCGCCCTTGCCCGGCTTCACCCAGCTGCCGGCCGGCCTGCCGTCCGACCTGCTGCTGCGGCGCCCGGACATTCGCGCGGCCGAACAGCAGCTGGTGGGTGCCAACGCCAATATTGGTGCGGCGCGCGCCAATTTCTTCCCGCGCATCACGCTGACCGGTTCGCTGGGCCGCGTCAGTCCGGATCTGGACGGGCTGTTCGGTTCGGGTGGCAGCAAGGCCTGGTCCTTTGGCCCCAGCATCACCTTGCCGATCTTCGACATGGGCCGCAATCGGGCGGGGCTGGATTCGGCCAAGGCCGGGCGCGAGATCGCCGTGGCGCAGTATGAGAAGGCCATTCAGACGGCCTTCCGCGAAGTGGCCGACGGCCTGGCCGGGCGCACCACGCTGGCCGATGAGCTGGCCGCGCTGGACGCCCAGGCCGTGGCAGAGCGTGACCGCTTCCGCCTGGCCGATCTGCGCTACCGCAACGGCATCGCCAACTACCTGGATCTGCTGGACGCGCAGCGTTCCCTGTTCGCCGTTGAACAGGCACTGGCGCAGACCCAGCTGGCGCAGCGCGCCAATGAGGTGCAGTTGTACAAGGCGCTGGGTGGCGGTTGGACCGAAGCACCCGCCGAAGCGGCAGGCGCAACGCAAACCCACTGAAGGCGGGCCAAGCAGGCTGCCGCGCAAGTCGTCGTCGGGCTACCCCGCGACGACTTGCCTGCTTCAGGGCATCGATCGGGGCGAGGCCCCCCGCTGGCGGCATTGGCGCAGGGTGCGGTCAAGGGCGGCAGTCCTATAATTGACGGTTGCCGCGCTTTGCCCCCACGCTGCGCCAAAATCCGAACACCACGACGAGAGCCCCGAGGACGCCATGAGCGACATCACGCACGAGGAAGCACACACCGGTCCGGTCAAGACGCCCAAGCAGCTCTTCTGGGTCAGTCTGGGGGCCTTTGTGCTCCCGGTGTTCATCATCATCGGCCTGGTCTATTTCGTGACCTCGGGCAACAAGCTTGCCCCCGGCGCCAGCGATGTGGAACGCGGCATCGCCGAACGTCTGCAAAAGATCGGCTCGGTCGAAGTGCGCGATGCCAATCGCCCCTTGGTTGCCGGCGCAGAGGTCTACAAAGCGCAGTGCGCGGCCTGCCACGCGACCGGTGTTTCCGGCGCACCCAAGTTTGAAGATGCCGGCGCCTGGAGCGCCCGCATCGGCCACGGCTTTGACGCCATGGTTCAGGCCGCGCTGAAAGGCAAGGGCGCCATGGCACCCCAGGGTGGTGGCAACTTCAACGACACCGAGATCGCCCGCGCCGTGGCCTACATGGCCAATTCCGGCGGTGGCAAGTTTGACGAACCCAACCCGCCTGCCGCCGGCGCCAGCGACCCAGCTGCTGCCGCCGCCCCGGCTGAGACCACGCCCGCCGCCGCAGCGCCCGCCCCTGTGGCGGCAGCTGCCCCTGCCGTGGCCGCATCGACCGAAGCGGCGCCCGCCGCCGCACCGGTGGCCGCCGCAGCGCCTGCAGCAGCAGCTGACCCCGCGGTGGGCAAGGGCTTGTACGACAAGAGCTGCTCCATGTGCCACGCCGCTGGCGTGGCTGGCGCACCCAAGTTTGGCGACAAGGCCGCCTGGGCACCCTACATCGCCACGGGCATCGACACCATGCTGAAAGTGGCCATCAGCGGCAAGGGCGCCATGCCACCGCGCGGCGCCTCGACCGCCACCGACGACGAGCTGCGCGCGGCCATCCATTACATGGTGGATGCGGCCAAATAAGGGCCACCCCCCGCTGACAGAAAAGCCGCTCCACCGAGCGGCTTTTTTATGGTCTTTTTGGCCTCTAGCGCCCGCTGCACGGGGGCAGGCAGCTATTAAATAAAGAGCGAATGCGCTGCCGCTGCGGCGATCAGAACTGGCTCGCCCGCGCCCTTGCCGCCTGCGGACTCAGCACGTAGCCCCCCAGCGCCGGCAGCTCTGCGCTGTGCACTTCGCGCGGCGACCAGCGGCCGGCCTCCACCGCATCGGCCAGCAGCGTCATGTCTTGCGTGTGCACCAGGCCCAGGCCCAGATCGGTACGCAGGAAGACGCGGCCCAGCTCGTCCACCAGCACGTCCTGCACCTGCACGGGCTGGCCGGCCTGCGTGGCCACGCCGCCATCTGGCGCCAGCCGCCAGACCCAGGGGGCGGCTTCCAGCTCGACAAACACGCGCTGCGGGCCGTTCTGGAAAAACCAGCAGCCGTCGGCATCGGCCTGGTAGTTGCGCTGGATGAAGTCGATCAGCTTCTGGTGTTCCAGCCGCGAACCCTTGGCACCCGGCGCGCCGCTGGCAAACGCGCCCAGCGCCTGCACCGCATCGTCGCGCAGGTACCAATCGCCGCGCCTGTCCAGCCCCAGCCAGCCATAGCAGGCGGGCACGTTGGGCCACTTGGCCATGGCTTGCAAAACGATGTCGTCCATGCAGACCGATGATAGCGATGCGGCCCTGCCGGCCGGGCTTACCCCTTCAAATGGGTGAATAGAACTTGCTCTTTATTCCATATAGGAATATAATTATGGGTTTTTCGCCCATATGCTGCAGGTGCCCCAGCGGCGATGCCCTGTCAGCCCGGCGGCCTCGCCCAGCGGTGCTTTTTTATGGCCCGCTGATCACTGATGTCGACCCTGGAGCCTGGCATGCAGCCTATGCACACCACCCCACGTTCCGCATTGGCCCTGGCCTCTGCCCCCGCAACCACCCGCCTGCGCCCTATGGCGCGCAAGGCGCCCGGCCTTCATCTGATCGGCGACCTGCATGGCTGCCGCTGCGATGCGCGCCTGATGCACGACGCCGCGCACCTGCAGGACTTTTGCCAGCGCGCCGTGGCCGACGCCGGCCTGACCACCGTGGGCGCGCTGTTCCACAGCTTTGGCGAAGGCGCTGGCGTCACCGGTGTGGTCGTGCTGGCCGAATCGCATCTGTCCATCCACACCTGGCCCGAAGACGGCTACGTCACGCTGGATGTGTACGTGTGCAGCTACAGCACCGACAACAGCGCCAGCGCGCAACAGCTGTTCGACACCGTGGCCGCCGCTTTTGGCCCCACCGAACCCCACCTGCACCGGGTAGAACGCGCATGAACGCCGCCCGGCCACGGCCCCACCCACGCAGGGCGGCGCGGTGAACGCGCGCGTGCCGCCACTGGCGCCGCCCGATCAAGCGGGCGCCGGCTTCGTCGCCGAAGCGCTGTCGCCCGACTTCGGCTTTTACCTGCGCAGCTCGCGCGTGCTGGCCGAACACCGGTCTGCGCTGCAACACATCGAGGTGCTGGACACGCCGCTGTTCGGCCGCGCCATGCGCATCGACGGCTGCTTCATGACCAGCGAGCGCGACGAATTTTTCTACCACGAACCCATGGTGCAACTGCCCGCCGTCAGCCACGGCGGCGTGCGCTCTGCCCTGGTGATTGGCGGCGGCGACGGCGGCAGCGCGCGCGAACTGCTGCGCCACCGCCAGATGGCGCGCGTGCTGATGATCGAGCTGGACGCCGCCGTGCCCGCCATGGCGCGCGAATGGCTGCCCAGCGTCAGCGACGGCGCGTTTGACGACGCGCGGCTGGCATTGCGCATTGGCGACGGCCACGCCTACGTGCTGCAGGACGACGGCGAGCGCTTCGACCAGATCGTGCTGGATTTGACCGACCCCTTCGGCCCCGCCGTGCAGCTGTACACGGCCGAGTTCTATGCCGCCTGCCGCCAGCGCCTGAACCCCGGCGGCGTGCTGTCGCTGCACATCCAGTCGCCGATCCACCGCGGCGAGACACTGGCGCGCATCGTCGCGTCGCTGCGCACGGCGTTTGCGCATGTGGCGCCGTACTTTCAGTACGTGCCGCTGTACGGCACGCTGTGGGCCATGGCCGTGGCGTCCGACCACGTTCAGCCCGCCGCGCTGCCACCGGGTGACGTGGACCGGCGCATCGCCGCACTGGGGCTTGAGCCGCTGAAGCTGTACAACGGCGCCACCCACCACGCCCTGCTGGCGCAGCCCAACTACCTGCGCGCCCTGCTGGCCCAGCCGGCCGAGCCGATTCGCACCGCCAGCGCACTGCAAGACCCCACGCTGGACCCCGCCGCCTGCGTGGCGCCGCGCGTGCTGCCTTAAACCTGGGCGCGGCCTGCAGCGGCCAGCCGCCCAGCCAGCCAAGCGCGGCCGGTAACGCAGCCGGCGCACCGCCCGATGGGTTGAACGTGGCTTTCGCTTGCCGCCACGGCAAAGCGCCGTCGGTGCGCTTGTTCCCCACGCGATCCTGATTCGCCATGGTGAGGAAGTCGCCCTGACGCAACAGCCCGGCGGCCCGGGCTTTGTCTGCCGCCATGGGCCAAACACCATCCGCGGCCAAGGCCGGCACCAGCCCGTACGGATCGGGCGCGTGGGGTTCTTGCCGCGCCAGGCGTTACCACTACGTTTTTCATAGCTGCCTGCGCCCGTGTATTGGGCGCTACAGGCCTATTTCATTCAAATTTCCGGCTGCCCTGGCGCGCTTAGAAGGCCTTGCGTGACCTGCCCGCTACTTCGAATGACGTAGATCGTTTGCCATATCGACGCGCAACCGCATGCTTCGTAGGCTAGGTAGTTATGTATCTCAAAGCCACCTCCATGACCTTCGCCACCACCCACCGCATCTCTGCCCACGCGTCGGCGTCGGCATTCAAACCCCTGGTTCACCGCCAACGCCGCACCGCCTCGCGCCTGCGCGGGCTTGCATTGGCATCGATCGCCATGCTGGCCTGGCCGGTCATGGCGGCCACCTACACCTTCACGTCGCCCAACTATGCGACGGGCTACATCGGTGGGCCCGGCCCCACCACGCCGTACACCACCGCCATGCAGATCACGGGCACGATCACCACCGCCGTGCCACTGCCCGCCAACATGCCATTGACGCCGATTGGGCCGGGCGCCAGCCCAGAGCTGGTGACGTCGTGGTCGTTCTCGGACGGTGTGCGCACCTATAACGCGGGCAACTCGGCCCTGCTGTATGGCTTGCCGGCGCGCTTTGCCGTGGCCACCGACGCCACCGGCCAGATCATTGCGCAGGACATCGGCCTGATCCAGGCGCCGCCACCGCATGCCCTGAACCAGGTGGTGACCACCTTGTCGTCCAACGCCGGGCTGACCCTGGTGGTGGCCGATGCGCTCTGCCAAAGCGTGTCGGCAGGTGCCCCTGTGATCTGCAACAGCGTCAATCAGGTGGCTGGGACCATATCCGCACAAGGCCCGGGCGGTGGCACCTGGTTGCGCGCGGCAGATCCGGCCGCGGTGCCCACCTTGTCGCTGGCCGGCCTGGGCGCCATGGGCGCGGCATTGGCCGGCATGGCGGCCTGGGCGCGCCGGCGGCGCGGCGCTTGATGCGCCATTGGCTGCGCCTTTACGCAGCCGATTGACGCTCCAACGTCCGTCATCTACCGCCATTTGCCTTCAAGACTTGCGTTTTGCACGCCAAATGCGCAGCTGATCGATCAGGCGCCCGAAGCCTTCATCAGCCAGGCGCCCACGGCGGCGGGCAGGCCGCGCACGTCGCCCGGCACGCGGCCCTGGCAAAAGCCCACGTGGCCGCCGTGCGCGGGTTGCCACAGCGTGACGTGGCGGCCGACCTCGTCCGCGCGCGGCAGCGATGCAGCGGGCACAAACGGATCGTTGCGTGCGTTCAGCACCAGCGCGGGCACGCGCACCGCGCCCAGGTGCGGCTTGGCCGAGGCGCGGCGCCAATAGTCTTGCACCCCGGCAAAGCCGTGCAGCGGCGCGGTGAACAGGTCGTCAAACGCGTACAAATCGCACGCCGCCGCCAGGCGCTGCGGGTCGAACAGCCCGGGGTGCTGCGCCAGCTTGGCGCGCGCCTTGGCTTTCAGCGTGCGCATGAACATGCGGGTGTAGATCTGCCGGTTCAGCCCCCGCCCCATGGCGTGGCCGCCGGCCACCATGTCCAGCGGGGCGCAAACGGCGGCCACCGCCTGCACCGTGCGCGCCGCCTGTTCGCCCGCTTCGGCGGCCCAGCGCATCAGCGCATTGCCGCCCAGCGAGATGCCAACCGCCATCAGCGGGCCACCGCCGCGCGCCTGCTGCACGGCGTGAAAGCGCTGCAGCATCCAGCCGACTTCGGCAAAGTCGCCGCAGTGGTAGGCGCGCGGCGCCAGGTTGATGGCACCCGAACAGCCGCGAAAGTGCGGCACGGCAAAACCGATGTCCTGCGCGCGCGCCCAGTCGGCGAAGGCTTCTGCGTAGTGGCTGCGCGATGAGCCTTCCAGCCCATGGAACAGCACCAGCAGCGGCTTGGGGGCTGGCTTTACCGCTGGGGCTGGCGCCTGTTGGGCGGGGTGCGCCCCGCCCTGCACGTTGCTTGCGCCAGCGCTGGGGCGGGCGTCGTCCAGCCAATCCACATCGACAAAGTCGCCATCCGGCGTGGCCCAGCGTTCGCGCTGGTAGGCGATGGGCGCGCCGGTCACGCGCCGCGCCCACAGCGCGGGCCAGATGGTTTGCAGGTGGCCGCCGGGCAGCCAGCGGGGGGCGGGTCGATCCAAGATAACTCTATTTTTGATAGCTGCTTGCGCCCGCTGGTAGGGCGCTACAGGGCTAAAAGACTCTGAATCTCTGCGCCGATCAATGCAGCAATTGGCCTGGCACGGTGACCTCAGCGATCTCATTGCGGCCGGGGCTGGCGTGGTGCGCCACCAGGCGCCAGCCTTGCGCGGTTTTCAGGTACACGTTGGTGGCCACCAGCCAGGCTTGCCGCGTGCCCTCGGCGGTTTGCAGCTCGACGCGCTCGAGCACGTTGTGCACCGCCGCGCCCAGGCTGTCGATATGGCGGACGCGTTCGGGCGTGACGCGCAGGCTGCCGCCGTCCAGCAGCGACTCGTAGGCCGCGCGAATGGCCGACGCGCCCACCAGGCGCGGGCCGCCAGGGTGCACGCAGAAGATGTCGTCCTCGTCGGCCCAGCAGGCCATGACCTGTTCCAGCTCGCCGCGCTGCAGCGCTTCGTAGAACGCGGCTTCCACCTCGTCGGCGGTACCACCGAGTTGCGCGGCGCGGTAGCTGGGCTTGGGCATGGCGGGCGGTCGGTGATCAAAGGGCAAAGGGCGTGGCCGGCATTGTGCCCGTGGTGGTGCCGTCTGGGGGCATTCATTGCCAGGCGGCGGCCAGCACGTCGCGCGCCGGGCCGCGTGCGGCGGCGCGCAGCAGCTCAGGCGGCAGCACGTGCACGCCCGGGGGCGGCAGGCGCAAGGCGGCTTCGGTCACGTTGGTCAGTTGCTCGGCGCGCAGCGGTCGCTGGTCGTCGGGCACCATGTATTTGAAGATGCCCAGCATCCAGGCGGCCAGCCGCGCGGGCGGGCTCAGCCTGTCGCCGGGGGGCGGCGCCTGGGCGGTGCGCAGCCACATCAGGCTGGTGAAGGGCAGGCGGGCGACCTCGGCCTCGTCCAGATTGGCCAGGCCGTGCTTCAGCGCGTCGGGCAGTCGGCCGGCGGCGTGCGGTATCAGCACCACCAGCTGGCGCACGCCACGGCCCCACAGCCAATGCGCCAGCGCGGGCAGCTGCTGGGGCGTGGGCGTCCACAGGGCGCGCTCGCGCTGGTGATAGGGGCGGGGCGGCTCGAACATGACCACGGCGGCCTGCGCCCCTGCACCTGCACCTGCACCTGCACCTGCACCTGCGCCTGCCCCTGCACCTGCACCTGTACCTGCACCATCTGCCGCACCATCC
>JAGOEM010000048.1 GCA_017997715.1 Ottowia sp. | reverse complement strand
AGCCAGACAAGCTCAGAAGTGACTGCACCAGGCCAGTGGCTTGCCGCAATGCCTGGCCAAACAGGTTCTTGATGGTCAGACAGAACTGGATGGCCGCATCAGAGAACGTGGGGCTTCGCCCGCGCTGGCCGCTGGCGGCGGCAAACCAGGACATGTTCTTGTCGAACCAGACGGTGAGTGAGCCGCGTGCCTTGAGCGCAGCGTTGTATTGCTGCCAGTTGGTGGTGCGGTAACGGCGTTGTGGCTTCTCGGTGCTCGAACTCATGCCGCTAGCCTACCTGCTGGACGGCAGCCCTTTGTGCAACAGAGCCGTTCAAGGCCAAGGTGGCGTTAGCTGCTTGGGCGCGCAGAGCGAGGAAAAAACCATGGCCGTCGGCCGATTCGTCGCAAGCGCCGCCCACTGTCCAGGCAAGCGGTGCCACTTCACTCTCCCACAAGGGCAAAAGCCCACGTGTCGAAAGGCAGCGTGGGTTTTTTTCTTGGACGGCGGGGGGGGGGGCGGTTTGTGTGGCGGTGGGGGTGGGGCGTTGTGTGTGGGGGGCGGGTCAGGTCAGATGCGAATAGTTTGCTATTGCGCAATCAGTTAGTCAATATTAAATTTTCATGGCACTCTTGCCCGATGGCCGGGCAAGTCAAACCCAAGCGTGACTTATTGGGTGCGCAAACCTAGGCGATACTGACGACAGTACTGATGGCCGCGCCGGGGGCAAGAATTCCCGGTCATATAAATAAACAGGCTTCCAAGGAGAGGTAATGATCGACAAAAAGAACCATCGGCCGGCGTTTGCGCTGCTGCCGGCAGCGGTGGCGGCGGCGCTGTGCGCGTTCGGTGCGCCCGCGCAGGCCGCGTGTACCGACTCGGGGGCGGCGGCCACGGCCACCTCCGGCTCAGTGTGTGGGGCCACGGGTGCCATCTATGCCAATGGCGTCTACGCGCTGGCATCCAGCGGCAACAACTCCGTGCTGACGACGGTCGGCGCGGTGTCTCTGAACCCCGGCAGCAACCTCACCGCGGGTGGCAGGGCGGTGGCCTCGGCCGATGGCGGGGGTGGCCGGCTGGTGTTCAACGGCAACGTGTCCCTGAACCAGCGCGGCGCAAACAACTCCTATGGCTTGTCGGCGGGCAACGTGACGCCAGGCGGGTTCGGTACGGTCGAGGTCAATGGCGACGTGAACGTGGTTATGGCGGCCCAGGGCAGCACGCGCCGCGCGATCATGTCCTACCTGCCAGGCAGTCTGGTGACCATCACCGGCCACACCACGATCAGCATGACGGGCGCCGGCACGCACAGGGGCTTCAGCGCGGAAGAAGGCGGCATCATTCGCTATCGCAGCGCCTCCATCGATTTTGCGGGCGATTCGGGTGCGACGGCCGGTATTCGCGTCATCGCGCAGGCATCCGAGGTGCATGCAAGCGGCGATACCGAGATCACGGTGGACTCCGCGGATTCGGTAGGAGTTTCGACCTTGGGCAAGGCCATCTTCACCGGCAAGCTCACCGTGAACGCCGGAGGCGCCAATGCCGCTGCGGTGAACGCGCGTGGCACTGGCGAACTGGCCATGGGGGCGGCCTCCAGCCTGTCCAACCCCACGGGCAACGCCGTGGTGTTGGGCAGCGGAACGCCCACGTTCACGGCGGGCAGTGGCCTGGTGGTGTCTGGCGGCACCAATGGCTTCGCCTACAACGGTGTCACCGCTTCCACGATCACGCTGAACAACGCCACCGTAACCGCGCCCAACCTGTGGAACGCCACCTCCTCGGTGGCTACCTTCAACGGCGCCGGCGGCGTCTACACCGGCGCCAGTACCAAGGACGCGGCCAGCACGCTCAACGTCAACCTGAGCGCGGCTGCGCTTTGGAGCCTGACGGACGACGCCACGCTGACGGCGGCGACGTTGACTTCCGGCGCTGTGCTGTCTGCGCCCACGGCGTCGCGCACGCTGACGGGCCAGCTCGCCAACACCGCTGGCGTGCTGGATCTGCACGGTGCCGCACCCGGCACCACCGGCCAGGTCTTCACCGTGAGCGGTGATTACAGCGGTGGCGGCACGATGCGCATCGACACGCAACTGGGCGACGATGGCTCGCCAACCGACGCGCTGACGGTCACGGGCGCCGTCAGTGGCGTGACCACGCTGCAAGTCACCAACGTGGCAGGGCTTGGCGCCGAAACCGTGGGCAATGGCATTCCGGTGGTGCGGGTCGGTGGTGCTTCGCCCGCCGGGGCGTTCGTGCTGGCTGGGCCGGGCTACGTGCAGGCCGGCACATGGCGCTACACCTTGGTGCAGGTCGGCCGCGACTGGTTCTTGCAGTCGCAGCGCGCCTTGCCCCCCACCGCCGTGCCCACCCTGTCGGGCTGGGCATTGCTGGCGCTGTCGCCGCTGATGCTGCTGATTGGCCGCCGCCGCGGCGCCCGGCGCGCGTAAGCTGCCCTGGGGCCCCTGCCGTAGGCGCGCCGTGGGGCCAGCAGGCGCCGGATGTCGGGCGAGGCGAAGCCCGCGCCGGTGCCGCCAGTCATGCGGCGGTATTCCCCGTACAGCGTGATCCAACAGGCCCAGACGCCACAGTGCATGGGCCTTTTCAAGGGACAGACCGTGCGATGGCGCACGACCTGTGACCTGCGTGCCCTCCAGCTCGCGCGCTGGCCGAGACGGTTTTTGAGTGCCGAACTCGCCTGCAGCGCTTGCTGAATCAGCGCAACGACTATCGGATCCATAGCAAACGAACCGACAGCCAGGCGCAGCCTGCCACCGCCCGCTCAGCGCAACCCATCCCACCAGCGCACGTTCTGCCGCGCCTGGCCCACGGTCAGCACTTCGCCGATCACGGGTGTGGCCAGCGTGATGTTCTTTTGCGCCGCCAGGTCGGCCAGGCGGTTCATCGGGTCTTGCCAGGTGTGAAAGGCCAGGTCGAACGTGCTGTTGTGCACGCCGTACAGCACGCGGCCGCGCAGGTCTTGAAAGGCCTGCACCGATTCCTCGGGCGTCATGTGCACGGCGGGCCAATAATTGTCGTAGGCGCCGTTTTCCATCAGCGCCAGATCGAACGGGCCCAGGCGCTCGCCAATCGTCTTGAAGCCGCCAAAGTAGCCCGAATCGCCGCTGTAGAAGATGCGCTGGCCGCCGCTTTCCAGCACCCATGAGGCCCACAGCGTGGCGTCGCGGTCGTTCAGCGTGCGGCCGGAAAAGTGTTGCGACGGCGTGGCCGTGACCTTGACGCCCGCGTGCTCGTCGGCCTGCCACCAGTCGAATTCGGCCACGCGATCGGGCGCCACGCCCATCTGTTGCAGGCGCGCGCCCACGCGCAGCGGCACAAAGTAGCGCTGCACCTTGTCGCGCAGGTATTCGATGGTGGGCACGTCCAGGTGGTCGTAGTGGTCGTGCGACAGCAACAGGCCGTCGATCGGCGGCAGATCGGTCAGCGCCATCGGCGTGGGGTGAAAGCGCTTGGGGCCGACAAAGCTGAAGGGCGACACGCGTTCGCCAAACACCGGGTCGATCAACCAATAGCGCCCCTGCAGCTTGAGCAGGTGCGACGAATGCCCCAGGCGGATGACGTGGTTGGCGTCGTTGGGCAGCGCGTCCAGCTGCGCGCGCGTGACGGGCGCCACCGGAATCGCATCGACCGGCACCGTGCCCGTTTTGCTGCCAAACACAAAGCGCGACCAGATCGCCCAGCCGCCGGCCGAGGGCTTGGCGTCGGGGTTGGGCGGATTGGTAAAGCGCTGGGTTTCGGCAGAGAACTGCGGCGAATCCTTCACCCGCCGCGCCTCGTCGTCCGACAACGGGCTGGCGCAGCCCAGCGTGGCCACGCAGGCGGTGGCCACCATCCAGCCACTGCGCAGGCGTTGAAAGCGGGCGGGGGCGGCGGCAGGGGGCAGGTCTTGAGTGGGCATAGGGCGGTACGAGGGCAGGGCGCGGCGCCCCACGCATGGGCGCCGCGTATCGGGCGAGTGTGCCCGGTGCGCGCCAGCTGAGCCGTGCGGCGCTGTGAAGCCCTTGGGCTGCCTGCGGCAAAAGCCCTGCCAGCGCTGGGCTTTGTGCCATCCGCGGCGACCGCCACGCGCCGCGCACGCACGAACGCCTTAGTCGATTTCGTCATTTAGAAGTGACAACTCCGTCGTTCCACTTCTCTTATACCGAATTCAGAATCAACGGCATTACTGATATGCGCCCTGAGCAGAACACCATGCAAGTCCTTCGTGACTACCTCTTACCGACGAAGGCCCGCCACGCGGCTGCCGGCCCGCAGCGCGCGCGCAGATTCGCTCAAGCTGGCCAAGCAGGCCGGCGCAGCCAGGCCGCGCAGCAGGCATTTGCTATGAATAGGGTAGCTATCAGCGCCCGTATATCGGGCGCTGCAGCCCGATTTGATTCAAATATCTGGGGGGAAGCGGCGTGACGGTGCTGCTGATTGCCGGCAGCGCATCGGCGCCGTCGCGTTCCACCGCCTTGCTGGAAGCCGTGGGCGAACGCCTGGCGCGGCGCGGTGCGCGCATCGACCGCCTGACCGTGCGCGACCTGCCGGCCCAGCCGCTGCTGCTGGCCGAATGGAGCAACGCCGCCATCGACCGCGCGGTGTCGCAGGTGGCCAAGGCGCAGGTCATCGTGGTGTCCACGCCGGTCTACAAGGCCGCGTACAGCGGCGTGCTGAAGGTGTTCATCGATCTGCTGGCGCAGAACGCGCTGAAGGGCAAGACCGTGCTGCCGCTGGCCACCGGCGGCAGCCCGCACCACATGCTGGCGCTGGACTATGCGCTGCGGCCGGTGCTGCAGTCGCTGGCGGCGCGGCACATTCTGCCGGGCGTGTACGCCACCGATTCGCAGATCACGCTGACGCCCGAAGGCGCCTACCAGGTGCACAACGACCTGTCTGAACGGCTGAACGACGCCGTGGATGTGCTGGCCACCGAAGGCCTCAGGCTGCCGGCGACCAGCGGGTTTGAGCCGGTGCCGTTCTCGCGCGTGCGATGTAGCTACTGACCGCGCCGCCTTAGCCCCCTCTCTTTTTCTATACGTCCTGAAATTCGCCGCCCAAGCGCGGTGCGGGACAGCTTTTGCCCAAAGGAAGCTCATCCATGAATCCGTTGACCACCCACCACGCGGCGTTGGACGCCGCACCGCGCAGCCGCTGGCATTGGCTGGGCGATCTGTTGATCAGCCTGGTGGTGGTGTCCGCCATCGCGCTGATCACCGGCTTCATCGCCGCCACCTCCGCCCATGCCCAGACCAAGGGCCAGCTGCGCATCGGCTACCAGAAGTCGGCCAGCCTGTTCGTGCTGCAAAAAGCCCAGGGCACGCTGGAGAAAAAACTGCAGCCGCTGGGCTTTGGCGTGAAGTGGGTTGAATTTCCGGCCGGCCCGCAGCTGCTGGAAGGCCTGAACGTGGGCGCGGTGGATGTGGGCTACGTGGGCGAAGCGCCCCCCATCTTTGCCCAGGCGGCGGGCGCCAAGTTCGTCTACTTTGGCTACGACCCGGCGGCGCCGCGCGCCGAGGCGATCCTGGTCACCAAGGATTCGCCCATCAAAACCGTGGCCGACCTGAAGGGCAAGAAAGTCGCGCTCAACAAGGGCAGCAACGTGCACTACCTGCTGGTCAAGCAGCTGGAGAAAAACGGCCTGAAATTCACCGACATCCAGCCCGTGTACCTGGCGCCCGCCGATGGCCGCGCCGCGTTTGAAAGCAAGAACGTCGACGCCTGGGTGATCTGGGACCCGTTCCAGGCCGCCGCCGAAAAAGCCACCGGCGCCCGCGTGCTGGCCGATGGCACGCCCAACGTCGTCAGCAACTACCAGTACTACCTGGGCGAACGCAGCTTCGTCAGCAAGCACCCCAAGGTGATCGAGGCGCTGTTTGAAGACTCGGTGGCGCAAGGCATCTGGCTGAAGAAGAACCTGCGCCAGGCGGCCGAAGTGATTGCGCCGCTGCAAGGCCTGCCGGTCGACGTGGTGGAACTGGCGCTGCAGCGCTACGAATTCAACGTCAAGCCGATCACCGCCGCCGTCGCCGCCGACCAGCAAAAGATTGCCGACACCTTCTTCGACTTGAAGCTGATTCCCAAGCGCATCAAGGTGAGCGACGCCGTCGTCGTGGCCCAGCCCTGAACCTGCCGCCGCTTCATCTGCCACCCCTTTGTCTGAAAGCATCGCCATGACGCACATCTCCCTCCCGCGCCGCCGCCTGATCCAGGGCGCCGCTGCCGCCCTTGCGCTGCCCAGCCTTGGCAGCTTTGCCCAGACGGGCGCCGGGCGCAGCTTGCGCATCGGCAACCAGAAGGGCGTGCTCAGCCTGCTGAAAGGGCGGGGCACGCTGGAAAAGCGGCTTGCCCCGCTGGGCGTGTCGGTCAAATGGACCGAATTCACCGCCGGCCCGGTGCAGCTGGAAGCGCTGAACGGCGGCTCGATCGACTTTGGCGACGTGGGCGAAGCGCCGCCCATCTTTGCCCAGGCCGCTGGCGCGCCGCTGGCCTACGTGGCGGCCACCGTGCCGCGCCCCGCGTCGGAAGCGGTGCTGGTGCCCAAGGGCTCGGCCATCAAGACCGTGGCCGACCTGAAGGGCAAGAAAGTGGCGCTGAACAAGGGCAGCAACGTGCACTACTTCATCGTCAAGCTGGCCGAAAAGCACGGCCTGCCGTACCGCGATCTGAACCTGGTGTACCTGCCGCCGTCGGACGCGCGCGCCGCGTTTGAAAAAGGCTCGATCGACGCCTGGGTGATCTGGGACCCGTTCCTGGCCTCGGCCGAAACCACGCTGGGCGCCAGGGTGCTGGCCGACGCCACCGGCGTGGTGGGCAACCGCGCGTACTACTTCTCGTCGCTGGACTACGTGGCCAAGCACCCCGACGTGCTGGCCATCGTCACCGAGGAAATCAACCGCATCGACCAATGGGCGTCGGCCAACAAGGGCGACTACGCGACCGAGCTGTCGGGCCTGTGGGGCATACCCAAGCCGGTGGTCGATGTGTCGGTGGGGCGCGCGAAATACGGCACCGCGCCGATCACCAGGGCGATCTTGGGCGAGCAGCAAAAGATCGCCGACACCTTTTTCGACCTGAAGCTGATCCCCAAAAAGATCAACGTGCTGGAAGCGGCCGCCGCCGGTCTGGCCTGAAGCGGGCGCGGGTGCGATGACACAGGCACACGTTCACCGGCCAGGCGCCAGCGCCGGGCAGCTGCTGGCCATCACGGCCACGGCCTGGCAGGTGGCGCTGCCCGTGCCGCTGGAAGGCTGGTACGCCGGCACCGTCGTTGCAACGCCGCCCACACAGCGTTTTCTGGCCCATTCCTGGTAGGCCATCGGAGCTACATACATGCAGATATTCTGGTTTCTTCCCACCCATGGCGACAGCCGTTACCTGGGTACCGCCCAGGGCGCGCGGCCCGTTGATCTGGCCTACCTGCAACAGGTGGCAGGCGCCGCCGACCACCTGGGCTATGAAGGCGTCTTGATTCCCACCGGGCGTTCATGCGAAGACCCGTGGGTCATCGCGTCCAGCCTGATCGGCGCCACCCAAAAGCTGAAGTTCCTCGTTGCCGTGCGCCCGGGTCTGCACCAGCCCAGCCTGGCCGCGCGCATGGCGGCCACGTTCGACCGGCTGTCCGGCGGGCGCCTGCTGGTCAACCTGGTCACCGGCGGTGATCAGGCCGAGCTGGAAGGCGATGGCGCTTTCTTGGACCACGCGGCGCGCTACGAACAATCGGCCGAGTTCATCCGCATCTGGCGCGAGATCATTTCGCGCAGCCACGACGGGCAAAGCTTCGACTTTGAAGGCAAGCACCTGCGCGTCAAAGGCGCCAAGCTGCTGTACCCGCCCACGCAAAAGCCGTACCCACCGGTGTGGTTCGGCGGCTCGTCGTCGGCCGCGCACGACTTGGCGGCCGAACAGGTCGACACCTACCTGACCTGGGGCGAACCGCCGGCCGAGGTAGCGAAGAAAGTCGCCGATGTGAAGGCGCGTGCTGCGCGCCACGGTCGCGCCGTCCAGTTCGGCATCCGCCTGCACGTGATCGTGCGCGAGACCGAAGACGAAGCCTGGCGCGCCGCCGAATCGCTGATCAGCAAGGTCGATGACGAAACGGTGGTTCGCGCGCAGGCGGTCTTCGCCAAGATGGATTCCGAAGGCCAGCGCCGCATGGCCGCGCTGCATGCCGGCGGCAAGAAGCGCACGCGCGCCGATCTGGAAATTTCACCCAACCTGTGGGCCGGCGTGGGCCTGGTGCGTGGCGGCGCGGGCACCGCACTGGTGGGTGACGCCAAAACGGTGGCCGCCCGCATCGAGGAATACGCCGCGCTGGGGCTGGACAACTTCATCCTGTCGGGCTACCCGCACCTGGAAGAGTCGTACCGCTTTGCCGAGCTGGTGTTCCCGCTGCTGCCGCGCAAGCAACGCCCCGCGCTGCCGGGCCAGGCGCTGACCGGGCCGTTTGGCGAGGTGGTGGCCAACCTGGATGCGCCTTCGCGGCTCGTCTCTCAAAGCTGAAGGCACCGGCATGACCGAACAAGTACAAACTTTGCCCCCGGTGGCGCCGTCCTTCGGCGCGCTGCGCGGCTTTGGCTTAAGCGTGGCCCGGCGGCTGGTGCCATGGCTGGTGCCGGTGGCCCTGATCGTGGTGTGGCAGGTGGCGTCGTCGCTGGGGTGGTTGTCCACCCGCGTGCTGCCCGCGCCGCTGGACGTGGTGAAGGCCGCGTGGGCGCTGACCCTGTCGGGCGAGCTGTGGACGCACGTCAAGGTCAGCGCGGGCAGGGCGCTGGCGGGGCTGGCGGTGGGCGGCGGCCTGGGCCTGGCACTGGGCCTGCTGACCGGCTCCGTCAAGTTTTTCGAGACGCTGCTCGACTCCACCATTCAGATGGTGCGCAACATTCCCGCGCTGGCGCTGATTCCGCTGGTCATCCTGTGGTTTGGCATCGATGAATCGGCCAAGCTGTTCCTGATCAGCATCTCGGTGTTCTTTCCGATCTACCTGAACACCTTTCACGGCATCCGCAACGTCGATCCGCAGCTGATCGAGATGGGCCGCACCTACGGGCTGACGCGCTGGCAGCTCTACAAGGAAGTGATCCTGCCCGGCGCCATGTCGTCCATTCTGGTGGGCCTGCGCTTCTCGCTGGGCCTGATGTGGGTGATCCTGATCGTCGCCGAAACCATCTCGGCCCAGGCCGGCATCGGCTACCTGACGATGAACGCCCGCGAGTTTCTGCAGACCGACGTGGTGCTGGTCGGCATCCTGCTGTACGCCCTGCTGGGCAAGCTGGCCGACGTGTTTGCGCGCGGGCTGGAACAGTGGTGGCTGCGCTGGCACCCCGGCTATCAGAAGAAGGCGGGCTGACCCATGACCGAAGAAACCACCCTTTCAGGCGGCGTCAAGCTGCAGATCCACAGCGTCTACAAACGCTACGGCGAACGCGAGGTGCTGCGCAAGGTGCAGCTGGACGTGGAGCCGGGCCAGTTCATCGCCATCGTGGGGCGCAGCGGTTGCGGCAAAAGCACCTTGCTGCGCCTGGTGGCGGGGCTGGAACCCGCGTCGGAAGGCGAACTGCTGACCAACGGCACGCCGATCCACGGGCTGCACAGTGACACGCGGATCATGTTTCAGGAGGCGCGCCTGCTGCCCTGGCGCCGCGTGCTGGACAACGTCACGCTGGGGCTGCCGCCCGACGCCAAGGCGCGCGGCAAGCAGGTGCTGGCCCAGGTCGGCCTGGCCGAACGTGAAAACGAATGGCCGGCGCGCCTGTCGGGCGGCCAGCGCCAGCGCGTGGCCCTGGCGCGCGCGCTGGTGCACCACCCGCGTTTGCTGCTGCTGGACGAGCCGCTGGGCGCGCTGGACGCGCTGACCCGCATCGAAATGCACCGCCTGATCGAAGGGCTGTGGCAGCGCCACCGCTTCACCGCGCTGCTGGTCACGCACGACGTGCAAGAGGCGGTGGCGCTGGCCGACCGGGTGATCCTGATCGAGGAAGGGCGCATTGCGCTGGACGAACGCATTTCGCTGGCGCGCCCGCGTTCGCAAGGCGATGCGGCGTTTGCCGCAATTGAAAAACGCATTCTGGACCGCGTGCTGCAAAAGCCCGGCCTGCCAGACACCCAGCCCGCCAACGACACCCGCTGGGCCGACGGGCCGGCGCACGTGCTGCGCTGGGCAGTCTGAAATATGAATAAAAAGTGCCGTTAGCGCCCGCTGTATGGGCGAAGGCAGCTATCAAGTTAATAGTATTTTCAACCCGAAGGAGTGCTCTCATGTCTATCCAGGCCATCAACGTTCGCAACCAGTTCAAAGGCAAGGTCAAGGAAATCCTGCGGGGCGACGTCGTCTCTGAAGTGGATGTCGAAACGCCATGGGGCATCGTCACCTCGGTGATCACCACCCGATCGGTCGATGAGCTGCAACTGCAGCCCGGATCGGACGTGGTGGCGCTGGTCAAGTCGACCGAAGTGTCGATCGCCAAGCTATGAACCGGCAGCGGAAGACCACCCTGGATGGCGCGCACCTGGCGCTGCGCCGCCGCCTGCTGGGCGCGGCGGCAGCGGCCATCGCCGCCGGGGCCTTGCCGGTCAGCGCCGGGGCGCAGCCGGTGTCTTCCGCGGTGCCGGCCACCTCGCGCATCCTGCTGGGCTTTGGCGCGGGGGGTTCCATCGACGCGCTGGCGCGGCTGCTGGCCGAGCGCATTGGCGTGCTGCTGGGCCCGAAACACGCGGTGATCGTGGAAAACAGGGCCGGTGCCAATGGCCAGATTGCCGCGCAAGAGCTGTTGCGCGCGCCGGCCAATGGCGGCACCTACCTGCTGGCGCCGCTGATCACCCCGGTGCTGTCGCAACTGGTGTTCAGCAAGCCGGGCTACGACCCGAAGACCGACTTTGCCCCGGTGGGGCTGGCGGCGCGCTTCCAGTTTGCGATTGCCGTGCCGGCCAGCCACCCGGCCAAGAACGCCAAGGAGCTGATTGCCTGGTTCAAGGCGCATCCGGCCCAGGCCAACTTCGGTTCGCCCGCAGCGGGCAGCTTGCCGCATTTCTTTGGCCTGCTGCTGGGCGATGCGGCGGGTGTGGAGATCGTCCATGTGCCCTACAAGGGCGGGCCGGCGCTGCTGACCGACCTGGGCGGCGGGCAGCTGAGCGCGGCGGTCTCCACCGTGTCGGAGCTGCTGCCGCTGCACAAGGACGGCAAGATCCGCATCATTGCCACCTTTGGCAGCCAGCGCGACCGCGACGTGCCAGACGTGCCGACGCTGGCCGAGCTGGGCTACCCCAAGGCGCAGGGCAGCGGCTGGTTCAGCCTGTGGGCACGGCGCGGTACGCCGCCGGCCGCGCTGGCCGAATTCCACAAGGCGCTGAACACCGCGCTGGCCGAACCCGCGGTGCGCAGCAAGCTGGCAGAACTGGCGCTGCAAGCCGATCCGCGCACGCCCGAATACCTGGAGCAATTGCGCGTCGCCGAAATCGAAAAGTGGCGGCCGGTGATCGCGGCGTCGGGCTTCAAGGCGGACTGAGGGCATGAGCGCGCCGCCCAACATCCTCTTCATTCTGGCGGACGACCTGGGCTGGGCCGATCTGGGCGTGTATGGCCAGACCGATTTCGCCACGCCCCATCTGGACCGGCTGGCCGCGCAGGGCGTGCGCTTCACCCAGGCCTACGCCAATTCGGCCGTGTGTTCGGCCACGCGCTTTGCGCTGATCACCGGCCGCTACCAGTACCGGCTGCGCGGCGGGCTGGAAGAGCCGATTGCCGGGGCCGGCGAAGGGCAGGGCCTGCCGCCGTCACACCCCACGCTGCCTTCGCTGCTGCGCGAAGTGGGCTACGCCACCGCGTTGATCGGCAAATGGCACCTGGGCCGCCCGCCCGCCTACGGCCCGCAAAAAAGTGGCTACGACCGATTTTTTGGCAACCACCATGGCGCGGTGGACTACTTCACCCACAAGCCCGCGGTGGGCGCACAGGTGCCGCGCGACCTGTGGGAAGGCGAAGTGCCGGTAGAGCGCACCGGCTACTACACCCAGATCCTGGCCGACGAGGCCGATGCCTACGTGCGCAGCCGGGCGGGGGCCAGCCAACCCTTCTTCCTGTCGCTGCACTTCACCGCGCCGCACTGGCCCTGGGAAGGGCCGGGCGACGCCAAGGTGGCCCAGCAGCTGAAGGACCTTTTCCACTACGACGGCGGCAGCCTGCGCAAGTACGGCGAAATCGTGCAGGCGCTGGATGCGGCCGTGGGCCAGGTGCTGGCCGCGCTGGACGAAACGGGCCAGGCCGACAACACCCTCGTCGTCTTCACCAGCGACAACGGCGGCGAGCGCTTTTCCAAAACCTGGCCCTTCGTCGGTCAGAAGACCGAGCTGCTGGAAGGCGGCCTGCGCGTGCCCACGCTGCTGCGCTGGTCGGCGCGGCTGCGCCCGCAGGTGCAGGAACAGGTCACGATCAGCATGGACTGGCTGCCCACCTTGCTGGCCGCGGCCGGCAGCGCGCCGCACCCCGGCTTTCCGGCCGATGGCCAAAACATCCTGCCGGTGCTTGAAGGGGCCGCGCCCGTTCACCCGCGCAAACTGTTCTGGCGCTACAAGGCGCAGGCCCAGCGCGCCGTGCGCGACGGCAACTGGAAGTACCTGAAGATCAACGACAACGAATTCCTGTTTGACGTGGTGGTCGACCAGCGCGAGCGCGCCAACCTGCGCGACAGGCACCCGGATGTGTTCGCGCGGCTGCAGCACGACTGGCAGGAATGGAACGCTGGCTTTCTGCCCATCACCGATGACGTGTTCACCCACGGCGTGACCCCCGACGTGCAGGCCGACCGCTACGTGCCCCACACACTGAAACGCAACGCGCCGGGTGCGCCGCGCCAATAAGTTTTACTCATGACAAGCCAACAGCGACACATGCACCTGGGTGCCTTCTTCTTCGGCGTGGGCCACCATCTGGCGGCCTGGCGGCACCCCGATGTCGACCCCGGCGCGGCCAGCCGCATCGAATCGCTGCGCGAATGGACGCGCGTGGCCGAAGCCGCCAAGTTCGACGCCATCTTCTTCGCCGACAACGTGGGCCTGCCTGGCCCGCCCGATGAGGTGGTGGCCAAGAACGCGCTGTGGTACCCGCTGGACCCGTTGCTGTCGCTGGCGGCGCTGTCGCAATCGACCACGCGCATTGGCCTGGTGGCCACCGTGTCATCCACCTACCTGCCGCCGTACCACCTGGCGCGCAAGTTCGCTTCGCTGGACCAGATCAGCCAGGGCCGCAGCGGCTGGAACCTGGTGACCTCGGGCAGCGATTTCGAGGCCCGCAGCTTCGGGCTGGACCAGCAACTGGCCCACGCCGACCGCTATGCGCGCGCCCACGACTACGTGAAGATCGTCAAAGGCCTGTGGGACACCTGGGAAGACGACGCCTTCATCCACGACAAGGCGGCCAACCGCTTCTTTGACCCGGCCAAGCTGCACCGCGTGGCGCATGAGGGCGACCACTACAAGGTGCACGGTGGCCTGCAGACACCGCGCGCACCGCAGGGCTACCCGGTGCTGGTGCAGGCGGGTTCATCGGGCGACGGGCAGGACTTGGCCGCCGCCAGTGCCGAGGTGGTGTTCACCGCGCAGCAAACGGCCGAAGACGCACGCGCCTTCTACAGCGGGCTGAAAGGCCGTCTGGCGGCCTACGGGCGCACGCCGGATCAGCTCAAGATATTGCCCGGCATATCGCCCTTTGTGGGCCGCAGCCAGCAAGAGGCGCAAGACAAGTTCGAGCAGCTGCAGGCGCTGATTGACCCGGTGCTGGGCGTGGGCCTGCTGTCCACCTTTTTGGGCAACGTCGATCTGTCGGGCTATTCGGTGGACGACCCTTTCCCTGAAGGCCTGCCGGTGACCGAGGGCTGGAAAAGCCGCCAGCAACTGTTTGAAACCCTGGCCCGGCGCGACCAGCTGACCATCCGCCAGCTGTACGAAAAAGTGGCGGGCGCGCGCGGCCACTGGACGCTGGTCGGCACGCCGCAGACCATTGCCGACCAGCTGGAACATTGGTTCACCACCGGCGCGGCGGACGGCTTCAACGTGCTGGCGCCCACCTTGCCGCACGGGCTGAAGGACTTTGCCGAGCTGGTGATTCCCGAATTGCAGCGGCGCGGGCTGTTCCGCACCGAATACACCGGCACCACGCTGCGCGATCACCTGGGCCTGGCGCGGCCCGCCAACGCGTGGGTTTGAGGCGGGTGGTCAACGGTCGGTAGCCCAAACCGCAACCAGGGCGGGGCGGCCGCCTGCGCGCTGCATAGCCGGTGCGCCGCTTAGCCTGCGCGCTGTATCGCCGGTGCGATGGGCGGATCAGCGGCTCAGGCCGCCTGGCTGCCGTAGCCCAGCCGCCGCGACACGTTGGCCGCGTGCTCGCGCAGCAGGCGGCCGGGCGGGCTGTCGATCTCGGCGTTGAACACGCCTTCCGGGCCGATCATGGTCAGCACCAGCGCCAGGTGGCCGGCGGCATCAAACACTGGCGCACACAGGGTGTTGACGCCCGGCTGGGGCATGGACAGGCCGCGCCCCATGCCGGTGGCGCGAATGTCGGCCAGCAATTGCTGGACTTGCGGCGCGTCAAACGATGCCGATGCCCCGCCGACCACGCGGCGGTGCTCGTCCTCCAGCATGGTGCGCACCATTTTCTCGGGCAGGTAGGCGGCGAACACGCGGCCGGTGATGGTGTTGAACAGCGACATCACCGTGCCCACGCGCAGGTTGACGTGCAGCGGGTAGCGCGGTTCGTCCAGCCGCACCACCGTGGGCCCCAGGTGGCCCCATACGGCCACGGCCACGCTGAGATCGGCCCGCGCAGACAGCAGCGCGGCTTCCTGGCTGGCTTCGGTCAGCGGGTCCAGCTGCTGCAGCGCGGCCAGGCCCATCTGCAGCGCGGCCGGCCCCAACTCGTAATGCCCGGTGAGCGGGCTTTGCTTGACCATGCCCGCCGCCATGAAGCTGACCAGGTAAGGGTGCGCCTTGCCGGGCGGCATGTTGGCCAGGCTGGCCAATTCCTTCAGGGGCAGGGGCCGCCGCCGCTCGGTCAGCGCCTGCAGCACGCGCATGCCCACGTCGATCGACTGGATGCGGCGCTGGCGCTTGGGCGCGGCAGAGGTGTCGGTGTCGGCATCGCTGTCCACCGACAGATCGTGCGGCGAATCGGCGCCGGGCAACGAGGGGGAGCGCGCGGGTTTGACCATCGCCGGATTATCGGACGGCAGCGCATGGCATGCGCGTAAACCCTACACCATCGTCGCCGGCACTCGCCGCGGTGGGGTCTATCAAAAAAGGAGGATGATGTCCAGCGATCGCCCTGGCGCCAGCCCGGTTTACCGGATCTGGGGCCCGTGCATCCATTTCCAACATTGCCACAAAGGTATACCTTCATGAGCCAGCTTCAAATCGCCGTGGTCGTCGGCAGCATCCGCAAAGAGTCTTTCAACCGCCAGTTTGCCGAGGCGTTCATCAAACTGGCGCCGCCGGACGTCAAGTTCAACTTCATCCGCATCGACGACCTGCCGCTGTACGACCAGGACGCCGATGGCAGCCCCGCGCCCCAGGTCACCCGCCTGCGCGACGAGATCAAGGCCGCCGACGGCGTGCTGTTCTTCACGCCGGAATACAACCGTTCGGTGCCCGGCGTGCTGAAAAACGCCATCGACCAGGCATCGCGCCCCTGGGGCCAAAGCGTGTGGTCGGGCAAACCCGCCGCCGTGCTGGGGGTTTCGGTGGGCGCCATTGGCACCGCCATGGCGCAGCAGCACCTGCACAACGTGCTGGCCTACCTGAACATGCCCACGCTGCCGGGCAACGAAGCCTTCATTCACTGGAAAGACGGCCTGGTGGTCGACGGTGAAGTGGGCCCGGCCAGCAAAGAGTTCGCCCAGAAGATCCTGAACAACTTCCTGGCCTGGGTAAAGCAGAACGGCGCCAAGAAGTAAGCCGGTCAGCCGTGAAGCCAGCAGCGCGGCGGCGGGCAGGGTGTGCCTGCGCCGCGCGGGCGGTGATCTGCCGCACCCCAAAGCCCCGCACTCAGGCACCGCACTCAGTTCCTGCAATCGCGCGCGACCGGCAGCGGCCATGCCGGCAGGCGGTGGGCACTTCGGGCTGCATTCTGGTAGTAAAATAGGGCTCCAGCGCCCGCCGAATCGGCGCAAGCAGCTATTTTGTTGATAGCGAACGCAGCTTGGCTGCCGCTTGTCCTGATGGCCGACGCCGCTGGTCAGCGTCGGGGAACCTGCCCCGCACGCCGATGATCAGTTGGTAGCTGCGCAGCCTGCGCACCCATGTCTTCAGGGGATTTTCTTGATCAGTGCCTTCTTTTCCCACCCGCGCCGTGTGTTCGGCGCCATCGCCATCCTGTGCGCCGGCATGTTGGCCTTTGGCATTCTTTACCTGCAGAACGTGGTCGGGCTGGAGCCTTGCCCGATGTGCATCGTGCAGCGCTATGCGCTGATCGTGGTGGGCGTGTTCAGCGCTTTCGCCGCTTTCAGCCGCAGGCCGGGTGCCTGGCGCTTCTGGGGCTTGCTGACGGTGGGCGTGGCCGGCTTTGGCGCGTTCACCGCGGCGCGCCAGAGTTGGCTGCAGTGGAACCCGCCCGAATTCGCCACCTGCGGGCGCGATCTGTACGGCATGATCGAATCCTTCCCGCTGCAGCGCCTGATCCCGATGATCTTCAAAGGCAGCGGTGATTGCAGCGCGGTGGACTGGACTTTCCTGGGCGGCACCATCGCCAACTGGTCTTTTGTCTGGTTCGTGATCTTCATCGTGGTGATCCTGGCGACGCTGCTCAAGCTGCCACGCCAGCGCGGCGGTGTCATGCCGGCCTGATCGGCGCCAAGCATTGGCAGCGTGCGGCCCCATCCGCACGCACAAGAAAAAGCGGCCCATGGGCCGCTTTTTGCTGGGTGCCGCCGGATCGGCAGCTGCTGGGCATCAGGCCCGCTTGATCACCCTCAGCACCACGATCAGGATCACCGCGCCCAGCGTGGCCACCAGAATGCTGCCCAACAGGCCGCCACCGACCGCGCCACCCAGCGACCCGAACAGAAAGCCGCCCAGCAACGCACCCAGAATGCCGACCACCATGTCGCCCACCAGGCCGTAGCCGCCGCCCTTGACCAGCATGCTGGCCAGCCAGCCCGCGACCAGGCCCACGATCAGAAACCAGACGATTTCCATAGTTCACTCCAAAAAGCTGCGGATCCACCCCAAGCCTGACGCAATGGGCGTGAAGGCCTGGGAACCATAGCGCCACTTTAGGCAGCAACGGCGGGGCACGCCGTAGGAGAAACGGCCGCAGGTATGCCAGCCAGACGAGTCAAGATGTAACGGCGTGCCGCCGGGTGGCGCGCGTGGGTTTACAGCTTCTTGACCAGCACCTGGCTTTTGCGATCCCAGTTGTATTTGCGCTTGCGCGCTTCGGGCAACCAGTCCGGGTCGACCGGCTGAAAGCCGCGCTTGATGAACCAGTGCATGGTGCGCGTGGTCAGCACGAAGATGCTTTGCAGGCCCATGGCACGCGCGCGGTGTTCCACGCGGCGCAGCACCTTCTCGCCATCGCCCTGGCCCTGGCTTTGCGGCGACACGGTCAGCGCGGCCATTTCGGCGGTGCGCGCCTCGGGGTAGGGGTACAGCGCGGCGCAGGCGAAGATCACGCCGTCGTGCTCGACGATGGTGTAGTTGGCGATGTCGCGCTCGATCTCGGTGCGGCTGCGCTTGACCAGCGTGCCGTCCTGCTCGAAAGGCTCGATCAACTGCAGGATGCCGCCCACGTCGTCGTGCGTGGCTTCGCGCAGGCTTTCCAGCTTTTCATCGACCACCATGGTGCCGATGCCGTCGTGCACATACACCTCCAGCAGCAGCACGCCGTCCACGCCAAACGGCAGGATGTGGCTGCGTTCCACCCCGTGCAGGCAGGCGCTGACGCAGTGGCGCAGGTAAAAGCCCACGTCGGACGGCAGCTCGGGCTGCGGCAACTGGGCCAGCAGCGCCTGCGCTTCGGCCAGCGGGATTTCGGTGTCGATCGGGTTGTCGTCCGACTCGGGCTCGGTCGGGCGCAAGCGCACGCCGGGCCGTTCCGTCAGAAAGATCAGCTTGTCGGCCTGCAACGAAATGGCCACCGAAGTCGCCACCTCTTCCATCGCCAGGTTGAAGGCTTCGCCGGTGGGCGAAAAACCGAAGGGCGAGATCAGCACCAGCGCACCGGTGTCCAGCGAATGGGTGATGCCCGACGTATCGACCTTGCGCACCACGCCGGTGTGCTTGAAATCCACGCCGTCGATGATGCCCATGGGCCGCGCGGTGATGAAGTTGCCCGAAATCACCCGCACCTTGCTGCCCGCCATGGGCGTGTTCGGCAGGCCCTGGCTGAAGGCGGCTTCGATCTCGTAGCGCAGCTGGCCGGCGGCTTCTTGCGCCGCGTCCAGCGCCGATTCGTCGGTGATGCGGTGGCCGTGCGAATAGCGCGGCTCGTGCCCCTTGGCGCGCAGCTGCTCGTTGACCTGCGGGCGAAAGCCGTGCACCAGCACGATCTTGACGCCCATGCTCTGGATCAGCGCCAGGTCGGTCGCAATGTTGGCCAGCTTGCCCGCCTCGATGGCTTCGCCCGTCAGCCCCACCACAAAGGTCTTGCCCCGGTGCATGTGGATGTAGGGCGCCACAGCGCGGAACCAGGGCACGAAGGTGAAGTTGAAGACTGCGGACATCGATGGGGGAATGCGGTGGGTGCGGCGGGTGCGGCCAGCCCTATGGGCAAAGCGGGCCGCCAGAAGAATCGCGCAATTTTAACGAGCGCGCGTGGCCGAATCGCCGGGCGCCGCAACTGTTTTTACTACCAAAACAATAGCTGCCTGCGCACGTCCACCAAGCGCCAGAGGCCTAAAACACCTGGAATATCAGGCGGGTGAAGCGGCGCCACGGCGCGGCGGCGCGATACCGTGTGCCGACGCAACCGCACAACCATGCGAGCGTAGCCATAGGCGTGGACATAGACGCGGGTGGCACCCGCGGATCGGTGCCGCCGTGCGCGCCTGCTGATCTGGCGGCCGCCCCGGGCGGTGGCGCGCCATCGCGCCGATGGGCCTTGCTGCAGCATCCGGTGGGCGTCGCCGCCCTGGGCCGCTCTGAAAATCGGCCAGCACAGCCGGCG
>JAGOEM010000205.1 GCA_017997715.1 Ottowia sp. | reverse complement strand
CTTAAAACTTTTTCAGTGGATACCAGCAACACAGCTGGTGGGTGTTGGCTGGAGCGCTGGGGCAGTGCTTGGTTTGGAAGCCCTGGCCGCTTGCGCTGTTGCCATGACCTGAAGTTTGCGGCAGTGCAGCAATCTGAAAAAGGGGCTGGGCGGCAAGGCACTGTTTCTTCGTTGGAAGCAATCGCCCCCTTGAAAACCTAGGCAGCAAGGCGCTAGCGCGGGTTTCACCCCTGGGGTTTCAAGGCAAAAAACCGACGATAGCGCCCGCCAGACGTGCGCAGGCAGCTATCTATTTGGAAGTGGCGCCGCCCCCCGCCCATTCATGCCCCGCGCAGGCTCAGTCCAGCACCGCCACGCCCTTGATCTGTGCGAACACGGTCTGCCCCGGCGTCAGGCGCAGCGCGTCGGACGATTTGCGGGTGATGCGGGCCAGCAGCGTGCTGCCACCCAGGTCCAGTTCCACCAAATGCTGCGCCGGGCCGTCTTGGGCGATGGACCGGACCACCGCGGGCAACACGTTCAGGATGCTGGTGTCATCGGCAATGCCCAGCGTCAGGCTGACATCGCGCGCCTGCACGCGCAGGCGCAGCCGCTTGCCCGGCGCACGGGCGGGCGCGCCGGGCGTTGGCACGCACTGCAGCAGGCCGCCGGCAAAGCGCACGTTCATCAGGCCGTAGCGGGCGTCGATGGAATCCAGCGTGCCATCGATCAGCGCGCTGGCGGCGTCGCCCTGCGTCAGCGACAAGTCCATGCGCGTCATCAGCTGGGCGGTGGGGCCGTGCGCGATGGCGCGGCCCGCGTCCAGCAGCAGCACCTCATCGGCCAGGCGCGCCACCTCGTCCAGCGAATGCGTGACGTAGAGCACGGGAATGTCCAGCTCGCGCTGCAGGCGGTCGAAATACGGCAGCAGTTCGGCCTTGCGCGCGGCGTCCAGCGCGGCCAGGGGTTCGTCCATCAGCAGCAGGCGCGGGCTGGTGGCCAGGGCGCGGGCGATGGCCACGCGCTGCCGTTCACCGCCCGACAGGCCGGTGGGGCTGCGCGCCAGCAGCGGCGCGATGCCCAGCAGCTCGATCGCGCGCTCCAGCGACACGCGGCGTTCGGCGGCGGGCACGCGGCGGCGGCCGAAATCCAGGTTGCGCTGCACGCTCAGGTGCTCAAACAAACTGGCTTCCTGAAACACCACGCCCAGCGGCCGCTGGTGCGTGGGGCGCCAGGTGCGGTCGGCGTCGTTCTGCCAGACATCGCCATTGACGGTGATGTGGCCCGGCACCGGCCGCACCAGCCCGGCCACCGCGCGCAGCAAGGTCGTCTTGCCGCAGCCCGATGGGCCAAAGATGGCGGTGATGCCCCGGCCGGCCAGCGTCACATCCACCTCCAGCGCGAAGGCGCTGGTGCGTTCGACGCGGGCGCGGACGGTAACGCCGCGCGGTGCCGGAGGGACGGTATCCAAAGAAAACTGGCCGCTAGCGCCCGTCTGGCCGGCGTGGGTAGCTATTGAAATCATAGTATCCATGCCCTCTTCAATCCCTTGCGCTGCGCCGTTGCACCAGGTGCAAGGCCAGCAGCACGGTGAAGGAAAAGGCCAGCATGCCGCCCGCCAGCCAGTGCGCCTGGGTGTATTCCAGCGCTTCCACGTGGTCGTAGATCTGCACGGCGATGGTGCGGGTTTGGCCGGGGATGTTGCCGCCGATCATCAGCACCACGCCAAATTCGCCCAGCGTGTGCGCAAAGCCCATCACGGCGCCCGTCAGGTAGCCCGTGCGCGACAACGGCAGCGCCACGTGCCAGAACGCATCCAGCGGGCCGGCGCGCAAGGTGGCCGCCACTTCCAGCGGGCGTTCGCCCAGCGATTCGAACGCAATGATCAGCGGCTGCACCACGAAGGGCAGCGAATACACCAGCGAACCCAGCAGCAAACCCCAGTAGGTGAAGGCCAACGTGGTGCCGCCCAGCGCCTGCGTCAGCTGGCCCAGCGGCCCATGGGGACCCATCGACACCAGCAGGTAAAACCCCAGCACCGATGGCGGCAGCACCAGCGGCAGCGCCACCATGGCGCGCACGGGCACGCGCAGCCAGCCCAGCCGCCCGCCATGCCCGCGCGCCAGCCACCAGGCCAGCGGTGTGCCGATGACCAGCAGGATCAAGGTGGTGCTGAGCGCCAGTTCGATCGACAGGCGCACGGCGGACAGTGCGGCGGAATCCAGCATCGACGGGCAACAGGGAAAAACGGCGGTGGCCAGGCCGGGCGCGCCCCATGCGGCCCGGCATGCTCACCAAATAATAGCTGCGTGCGCCGATTCAGCGCGCGCTGCAAGGCGATTTGACTACAAAAACACGGCCGGCGTGGCGCCGCCTTACTTCACCGCGTAACCGTAGGTGCGGATGAATTCCTTGGTCTTGGGCGTCTTCATCAGGTCCATCCACGCTTGGGCGGCGGGGTTGCCGGCGCCGCGCTTGAGGATCACCGCGTCCTGAACGATGGGGGCGTGCAGTTGCGCGGGCACCAGCCACATCGATCCGCCCTTCAGCTTGCCGGCGTCCAGCACCTGCGACAGCGCGACAAAGCCAAGATCGGCGTTGCCCGTGGCGATGAAGTTGTAGGTCTGGCCAATGCTTTCGCCCGTCACCAGCTTGGGCTGCAGCGTGGCCGCCAGGCCCAGCTTGTCCATGGCTTCGACGGCGGCGGCGCCGTAGGGCGCGTTCTTGGGGTTGGCCACGGCGATCTTGTTGAACCGGTTGGCCTTCAGCACCGCGCCTTGGTCGTCCACATAACCGGGCTTGGCCGACCACAGCACCAATTGGCCGGTGGCGTAGGTGAAGCGCGAACCGGGCACGGTGTCGCCTTCCTTTTCCAGCCGGGCAGGGCGTTCGTCGTCGGCGGCCATCAGGATGTCGAACGGCGCGCCGTTCTTGATCTGCGAATAGAACGCGCCCGTGGCGCCGAAGGACAGGTTGGCGGTGTGGCCCGTGGTCTTGCTCAGGATCGACGCCAGTGCCTTGGCGGGCTCGGTGAAATTGGCCGCCACGGCGATGTTGACGGTTTCGGCGTGCACCGCCGCCGAGGCGGCGCAGGCCGCGGCCAGGGTGAGCAGGCGGCGAAGAGGGCGGGGGAACATGGGCGGACTCCTTGATTCAATCGGCGCGGCGGCGCGCCAGATCGGTTCGCTATTCAACTAGGTAATAGCGAGTGTATCAGCGCCATTCCGCCGCATAGGGCCGGTGGGCGCCGCGAATGGAGGAGCTGCGCCGCCCAGGCTGCGGCACGGCGCACGGTGTGCAGGGTGGCCAGCGAATTCGCCTGCGCCACAATCCGGCGCATGGTTCAACGCATGCTGTCGCCCCATCACCTGGGTTACGCGCAGGCCGACAAGCGGCTGCACATCCTGCAGCTGGTCGGCCAGCACGGCTCTATCTCGCAGGCCGCGCGCGAAGCGGGCATCAGCTACAAGGCGGCCTGGCAGGCCATCCACACCCTGACCAACCTGGCCGGCACGCCGCTGGTGGAAAGCGCCGTGGGCGGCAGCGGCGGTGGCGGCGCGCAGCTGACGCCCGCGGGCGAACGCCTGCTGGACGCCGCCCACCAGATGGACACCGCGCGGCGTGGCGTGCTGGAGCGCTTCAACGAACCGTCTGCCACCGCCCTGGCCGGCCCGCGCACCAGCATGCGCAACCACTTGCCGTGCCGCGTGGCGCGCCTGGAAAGCGATGGCGCCCGCGACCCCCTGGTGCGCGTCGTGCTGGCGCTGGCCGATGGCGGGCAACTGGCTTCGCTGATCACGCGAGAAAGCGCCGAGCTGCTGGCACTGGCCATCGATCTGCCCGTGCTGGCGCTGTGCAAGGCGACGGCGGTGCGCGTGTTGGCGCCCGAACCCGACCCCAAGCCGCAGCCGCCCAGACCTTCGCGCGCGCCGCGGTTGGCCGAGCCGCCAACGCATGCCGTCAACCGCTTGCCCGGCAAGATCGGGCGCCTGTCGCGCGGGGTGCAGCGCGACGAAGCCGTGGTCACGCTGGACGGCGGTTTGCAGCTGACGGGCTTTGCGGCGCGGCCCAACCGCTTGCGAAGTGGCAGCCGCGTGGTGGCGGAGCTGGATGAATCTGCCGTGGTGATTGCCTTGCTGGCCTAGGCCAATTTTTAAGCCAAATAGGCCTGTAGCGCACGACCAGCGGGCGCAATAAGCTATCGCAAGTAGAGCAATCGAAGCGGCGGGCCGGCGCGCCACAGCATCGGAAACGGTGGCGACGTGACCCGCCTACGCGGTGCGTGCGTGGCGTCGTTGCCCCGCTGCACGCGCACGGCGCCGTCACGGGCCAAGGCGTTGCTCATCTCGGGCGTCATCACGCGTTCAGCGCGCGCGCTCAAGGCGGCCGGGCTCATGCAAAGAATGGGCCGCCAGCGCCCAAGAATCAAGCGCGAGAAGCTACAAAATAGGTAGCTGTCTGCAGGCCCAGCCAGGTCAGCAGCAGCGAGCCGAACAAGTGGGTGGCGGTGGTGCCAAGCGCCTGCAGGACGCGGCCATGCAGCAGCATCTCCATCACCTCGGCGCTGAAGCTGGAAAACGTGGTCAGCGCGCCCAGAAACCCGGTGATCAACAGCAGCCGCCAAAGCGGATCGATCTGCGGCAACTGCTGCAGCACGCCGATCACCAGCCCGACGAGGTAGCCGCCGATCAGGTTGGCCGCCAGCGTGCCCCAGGGCATCCACGCGCCCGCGTGGTTCAGCCACAGGCCCAGCTGCCAGCGCAGCAACGCCCCGGCGCAGGCACCCAGGCAAATGGCGATGACGGGGTACATGGGCTAGCGGGGGCGTTGGGCCCGGTCAGAACGGCGGATCGTCGTCGTCGGGCGCTGTTGTTGCGGCAGAGGCGGTGCCAGGCGCTGAGCTGGCCACGGTGGTGGCCGGCGCAGCGCTGTCGGGCGGGGTAGGGAAGGCGGTGGGGTCGGCTTCGCCCCCCAGCGCTTCGATCAGATCGCCGATCAGGCCGCTGAGTTCGCCGGTGGCCAGCGCCACATCGGCATCGAAGCGGTCCTCGTCCTTGCCGCCGGCCTGCTCTTCAAACACGCCTTCCTGAAACGCAATCTTCTTGAGCTGCAGCGCCTGGGTCAGCACAAAGCCGACGCGGCCTTGCCAGCCCAGTGCCAGCTTGATCGGCAGCTTGCCTTCGGCGATGTGCTGGCGCACTTCGTCGGTGGCCAGGTCGTGGCGCGTGAACTTGACCACGGCCGGCTCGTCGCCGCTGCCTTTGAGCTCGCATTCGCGCTCGACGTGAAAGGCGTCCGGCAGCTCGTCGGCGGTTTCGGCCGCCAGCCAGCCGGCCATCACCGCCTGCGGGGTTTGCGTGGTCTGCAGCAGGCGCACTTCAAAGCCTTTGCCGGCCACGCGCACCAGGCTGGTGATCAGTTCGTCGGCCTTGCCCTGGGCGCCGGTGTCCAGCACCAGCCAGTGCCGTTCCGGGTCGATCCACATGGTTACCTGGCCACGGCGCGGAAAGGCTTGCGGCAGCAGCGACTGCAGCGCGTCGTCGCGCAAATCGCGTACTTCCTTCTTGCCGGGCTTGCGGCCGGTGGTCTTTTCGATCTCGGCCACGGCCTCATCGGTCTTGCGGCGCACCGCATCGCCGGGCACGGACTTGGTTTCGATGACGAAGCGGGCAATCCACTGGCCATCCACCGCCTCGACCAGCGCGCCATGCGCTTCGCCGCGCGGGGCCACCCACCCGGTGGATCGCTGTTGGGTGGCGCTGCATTCTGCAAAGGGTTCGGTCGCCAACGCAGCTTCCAGCGCGTCGACGGAGGTCGGCCAATCCGGGCCGATGCGGTAGATCATCAGGTTCTTAAACACGGCGCCGGATTGTAGAGGAGCCCGCCGCCCCGCATTGCAAGCGGGTGCTTCAGCGCTCTTTGCCCATGACCAGATCCGGCAGCCAGGTGACGATCTCTGGGAAGACGGTGATCAACACGATGCACAGCACCAGACAGAAGAAGAACGGGATGGCCGCCTTGGCGATCAGCGTGCTGTCCTTGCCGGTCATGTTCTGCAGCACGAACAGGTTGAAGCCCACGGGCGGCGTGACCTCGGCGATCTCGACCAGCAACACCACGAAAATGCCGAACCAGACCAGGTCAAACCCGGCTTTCTGGATCATCGGCAGCACCACGGCACTGGTCAGCACGATCATGCTGATGCCGTCCAGCGCGGTGCCCAGCACCAGGT
>JAGOEM010000204.1 GCA_017997715.1 Ottowia sp. | reverse complement strand
CATTGAAGCGGTCGACCATCACGTTGCTGCTGGTTGTTCTGGGCTTTATCCCGCCTGATGCCCTTTCTGCTCGGTGATAGTGCTATTTCACCCAAACACGACGGACCGGGCGGCCCTCAATGCACCGGCCGCCCCAGCCATTTGCTGGCCCTGGATATCGCGTAGTTCACAAGGCAGTACAGCGCCGCCACCACCAGGTACACCGGCACCAGCGAGTTGTAGTTGGCGATCAGCACGCGGGCGTTTTGCATCAGTTCGCCATAGGTGACGACGTAGCCGAAGGTGGTGTCCTTGACGACGATGACCAGTTGCGCGACCAGCGCGGGGACGATGTAGCGGATGGCTTGCGGAAAGACGATGGTGAAAAACACCTGCGCTTCGGTCATGCCCAGGCTGCGCGCGGCGTCGGTCTGGCCGCGTGGTACGGCCAGCACACCGGCGCGGTAAACCTCGGCGACCACGGCGGCGGTGCTCAGGCCAACCGGCAGGGTCAGCATCCAGTAGGTGCTGAGTTTGACGCCGGCCGGTGGCAGCACCAGAAAACACACGTAGATGAGCAGCAGCGTGGGCGTGCCGCGCAAGAATTCGATGACGGCGATGGCGGGCCAGCGCAGCAGGCGCGGGCGCGCCGTGCGCCCCAGCATCAGCACCAGGCCCAGGGTCAGGGCGATGGCGGCGGCCATTGCCGCCGAAGCCAGGGTGCCAAGCAGGCCCTTGGCCAGAAAAGCCCAGGTGGTCGGCCAGGCGAAGAATTCCCACAAACGGGCCTCTAGCTGACCGGCGGAATGAAAGCGGTAGGCGACGGCCGCCGCCAGCAACAGCAGCACGGCCGCAGCGATGGCGCTGGCCACGCGTGCGACGGTCTGGGCCTGGTGGCTGGGCGCGCCAAAAAGCACGTCTTCGACAGAGCGGCTCATCGCAGTATTCGCACCTTTTTTTCCAGCGCGGCGCCGGCCCAGGCGATCAGCAGCGCACTGGTCACGTACATGGCGGCGGCCACCACGAAGGCGGCAATGCCGATGGCCGAGTCGTTGGCGATCTTGGAGACGAGCGTGGTCAGCTCGCGCCCCGGAAACGGCACCTGCGACGCCAGCGAGGTCGACAACATCAGCGCGATCAGCAGCGATGTCATCGGCTGCACCACCGCGCGCAGCGCCTGCGGCAGCACCACGGCGGTGACGATGCGCATGGGCCTTAGCCCCAGGCTGAGCGCGGCCTCGGCCTGGCCGCCGTCGACCGTGTTGATGCCGGTGCGCACATAGTCCGCCGTGAAGGCCGAGCAGACCAGCGTCAGCGTCAGCACCACGGCGGGTTCATAGTCGATCAAGACGTTGAGATCGGGCAGGGCGAAGACGATGAAGATCAGCAAGGCCACGGCGGGAATGTTGCGAAAGACCTCGACATACGCCGTCAGCACGAAGCGCAGCGGCGGCAGCGGCAGCAGGCGCAGCACCGCCACCGCCATGCCCAGCGCTACGCCCGGCACGAAGGCCATCAAGGTCAGCTTCCACGTCAGCAAAAGGGCCTGCCCGAAGGCAGGCCCGTAGTCGGCCAGAAGTCTGGAAACCTCGCCCATTATTTAGTCCGCTGGGTCATTGAAAGGGCCGCCGCAGGCTTTGCGATAGGCGCGCTTGGCGGCGTGCGTGGCCAAGGCGCGCGCTACCGATCAGGGGATGGCGGGCGGCTTGGGCACGGCGGTGCTGCCCGTGCGCTGCCCGATGGATATGGTCCACAGCTTGGCCCAGGTGCCATCGGCTTCCACCTTTTTCAGGAAGGCATTGACGAAGGCCACCCCGTCCGAGCCCTTGGGCAGGCCAATGCCATACGGGTCTTGCGCACCAAAGGGCGCGCCGGCCAGCCTGGCATCAGTGCTGCCCAGGCTGAGGGCGTTCAGCAGCAGCGTGTAGTCGGTCACGTAGGCGTCCACGCGGCCCTGGCGCAGGCCGTCCAGCGCTTCCTGGTGGGTCTGGAATTCCTGCACGGTGGCCTTGGGCGCGAACTGCGCCAGGATGGCCGGGCCGGTCGACCCCGCCTGCGTGGCCACTTTCTTGCCGGCCAGGTCGGTGTACGACTGAATAGCCTTGTTGTTCGCCTTGACCAGCACCCCGGCCTGCGAGGTGTAGTACGGGCCGGCGAATGAGATCTGCTCAGCCCGCGCGGGCGTGATGGAGTAGGTGGCGAACACCAGGTCCACCTGGTTGTTGATCAGCACCTGTTCGCGCGTGGACGAGGTGACCTGCGTGAACTGGGTCTTGGCCGCATCGCCCAGGATGTAGCGGGTCAGCAGTTGCGCCAGGCCGGCGTCAAAACCGCGCGCCTTGCCGTCCTTTTCGTTCAGCAGCGAGAACAGGTTCGACGTTTGCGTGCCGCCCAGGCGCAGCGTGCCGGCCTGCTTGATCTTGGTGGCCCAGGTGCTGGCGGCGATGGCGTCGGCGCTGGCCACGGGGCCTTGCGCCACCAGCGCGTCAAACGCCGCCGCGTTGATGGGCGTGCCCTGAGCAAAAGCCGCACCGCCGCTGGCGAACGCCAGTGCCACCACGGCGGTTTTCAGAATGGATTGAATCGGCATGCGGTTCTCTTTTCTTTGGTTGGGATGTGACGCGGTCAATTTATAGCAGCTATGCCAGGTGCACGTGGTGCTGGCGCCCCGCGCGCGGGCGCACCCATTCTGTCGCCCCAGGCGCGTTGCCGCCTACAGCCGTCATGGTGCCGCCCTGGCGCACCGTGCCGGGTGAATGCGCGTGCGGGGCGGCGCAGCGCCGCTTTGGCGCTGCAAGAAGTATCGAAAAACGGTACCCAAAATCGACTTCAGCGCCACTGGGCGCATAAGCCGACGGCTTTCGTGCGCTGCCCGCCCACACTCCGCTCCATGTTCAAACCCGTTCACGGAGCCACCGAGATGCAAAACCTGATTCGTCGCGATTCAAAGCCCTGGCAACTGCAGGTGTGGGTGTCGTTCGGCATTGCCATCGCGCTGTGCGCCATCGGCCTGGCCTACCTGCCGGGGCAGGACCTGGACCGCGCCTTCATGTTCATGGGCTACCTGTTCTGCCTGTCCACCGCGTTTGTGCTGTCCAAGTTTGTGCGCGATGGCGAAGTGGCCAAGCAGCAGGGCGCCGCGCGCCGCGTGCCCGACACGCCGATGTTCCGCCTGGTGGTGTGGGGCGGCTTTGCCCTGGCGATGGCGCTGACGGCCTGGGGCCTGGTGCGCATGGACGTGAACGCCACCTACAAAGTCTTTCTGGGCGTGAGCTGGCTGTACCTGATCACCGGCGCTTTCACCCTGGCCAAGATGCTGCGCGACCGCCAGGAAGCCGACTTGCTGGAAGCCGAATGGCGTGGCCGCCGCGATGCCCGCTACAGCAGCGATGCGGCCCGCGGCAGCGACGCAGGATCTTAATCAAAACAGCCTGCAGCGCCCGTCTGAATTGCGTAACCAGCTATTTAATCAGGAGTAAATCATGTCGCCAACCATTTGGGCTTCATCGCCGCCACGCACACCCATCGGCCTGCACGCACTGCGCCGCGCCACCGCCAGCGTGCTGTGCGCCAGCGCCATGCTGATGGCGGCGGTCAGCGGGCCGGCACAGGCGCAGAGCGAGGTGTCGGTCGGCCTATCGATGCTGCCAGTGGCCTCGGTGGTGGGCGGTGCGTCGGTGGCCGGTGCGGCGGCGGGCGCTGTGGTGGCCGTGCCGGCTGCGCTGTTGGTCAGCGGCGCGGTGCTGACGGTGAAGGCGGTCGAAGTCTCGGCGCGTGGCACGGTGTACCTGCTGGAACGCGCCAGCGACGGCGCCGCCGCCAGCGTGGCCATTGCCGGTGCGGCGGCGGGCGGCGTGGCGCTGAGTGTGGGCGCCACCGTGGTCACCACCGTCATCGCCAGCGGGGTGATTCTGTCGGCGGCGGGCGAGGCGATTGCCTACATCCCCAACGCCATCGGCAAAGCCCTGCTGTACGACGAGCGGTTGGGGTGAGCACCCCCGGTGGCGCCTTCGGCGCCTTCCCGCTCTCCTGCCGGAGGGGGACAACGCCAGTGGCCGCCGCAGGTGCGGCCACGGCGTTCGCTGGGCGGGCGTGCTGAATGCACCCAGCATATTTTTGAAGTTCGAGTACCTGCGACAAGCGTCAAGGAGCTGAAAACATGACTTCCATCCATCAGAACTTAAGCGCGCGCACGCTGGCGCTGGCCGCCGCTGTGGCAAGCCTGGCGCTGGCCAGCGGCGCCGCGCACGCCGGGCGCAATTGCGAAACCGCCAAGCCCACCGCGCAGGTCATCGAACGCGGCATGGCCCTGGCGCAGCGCACGGCCGAGGCGCTGGAGGCGTCGTACACCCAGGCCGGCACGCGCGTGGTGCTGCTGGCGCGCGCCGGGCAGGATTTGAGCAAGTACGGCCAGACCTGGTCGCACGTGGGCTGGGCCTACCGCACGCCGCAGGGCGCCTGGCGCGTGGTACACAAGCTGAACGCCTGCGGCAGCGACCAGTCGATGGTGATGCGCCAGGGCCTGGGCGAATTTTTTCTGGACGACCTGTGGCGCTACCAGGCCACCTGGCGCGCCGCCCCGCGCGAATGGCAAGACGCGCTGTGGCAACTGCTGCAGGACAACCGGCAGGCCATCGCGCTGCACCATCGCCGCTACAGCATGGTCAGCTACGCCTGGGGCACGCGCTACCAGCAGTCCAACCAATGGGCGATTGAAACCCTGGCGCTGGCGGCCGAGCCGCAACTGCTGCAAACCCGCCAGCGCGCGCAGGCCCAGGCCTGGCTGAAGCTGCGCGGCTACCAGCCGGCCACGCTGCGCATTGGCGCGCTGGCGCGCCTGGGCGGGCGCATCGCGGCGGGCAACGTGGCGTTTGACGACCACCCCGACGCCCAGCGCTTTGCCAACCGCATTGACACCGTGACCGCCGATTCGGTGCTGAACTGGCTGGACCGCCTGAGCGCCGCACCGCCCACGGCGCCCGCCGCGTCGGGCACCATCAGAATATGAACGAAAATGGCCTGCAGCGCCCAATCAGTGGGCGCAAGCAGCTATTTAAAATGTAGCAAATTGATGAGGGGTATTGGCAATGAGCAGGGCACTTCGGTTGTCAGAAAAGTGGTTTCAGCGCGGCCTGTGGGTGGTGGCGCTGGTGTTTGCCAGCTTCTTGATCGGGCTGGGCAGCACCATCGTGGGCGATCTGCCGCAGGTCGAATCGGCGCAGACGCTGGACGACTTCATGGAGCCCACCGCCACCGCCCAGGCGCGCGCGGCACTGAAGCAGGCCGAGCACGACCAGCGCGAATCGCAAGACGCGCTGCAGCAGGCGCAACTGAAGCTTCAGGTGGCGCAGTCCGACGTGGCCACCGCGCGCCAAAGCTTCAATAACTGGATCGCCACCCGCAAGGCGACCGAGCGGCCCGAACAAGACCCGGAGCTGATCACCCGCACCCAGGCGCTGGATGGCCTGCAGGCGCGCGAACGCCAGGCGCGCGCCGAGACTGAGCGTTGGCAACAGCGCCTGCTGGACGCCGAGCAGCTGGGCGACCGTTCGCAGCGCCAGATCGGCGAGCTGCAAGAGGGCGCGCGCGCCAGCTACGAGCAGGCGCAGCGCGTGCAGGAATTGCTGGTGTTTGGCTACCGGCTGGCGCTGACGCTGCCTTTGCTGGTGGCCGCGGGCTGGTTGCTCAAGCGGCACCGCAAGGGCCGTTGGTGGCCGTTCGTGTGGGGTTTCGTGTGGTTTGCGCTTTTCGCCTTCTTCGTTGAACTGGTGCCTTATTTGCCAAGTTATGGCGGCTACGTGCGCTATGTGGTTGGTATCGTCATCACGGTGCTGGTGGGGCGCTGGGCCATCGTGGCGCTGCAGAATTACCTGGAACGCCAGCGCGCGGTGGAAGCGCAGCCCGACCAGCAGCGCCGCAGCGAACTCAGCTACGACACGGCGATGGCGCGCATGGGCAAGGGCGTGTGCCCCGGCTGTGAACGCGGGGTAGACCTGAGAACCCCCGGCATCGACTTTTGCCCGCACTGCGGCATTGGCTTGTTCGACCATTGCGGTGCGTGCCATGCGCGCAAGAATGCTTTTTCTCGCTTTTGCCAGGCTTGTGGCGCGGTGGCGGCGGATGCGCCCGCGCCGCAGCCAGCGGCTGGTGCGGCGGCAGGGGCTGGCGCGGCGCCTTCTGCTTCGCCGGGTTGAGCGCCTGCGGCGATGAATTGGTCAGGGGCTGGCGGGTCGCCC
>JAGOEM010000005.1 GCA_017997715.1 Ottowia sp. | reverse complement strand
GCCTGGACGTGTACGACGTCGAACCCGAGCAACTGCCCGACGTGCTGGCCGATCGCCCCGTGGTCGTGTTCGGCAAATGGCGCGAGCCCGCCGCCGGGCCGTCCCAAGGCGGGCTGGCCCCCTCGGGGGGCAGCGAACCACGCGAAGCGGGAAAGCGTGGGGGCACTTCTCCCGCCGCCACCACCGCAACCACCACCGCCCAGCCGCGCTTGGTCATCGAAGGCCAGGCCGCCAACGGCCCCTACAGCCAGACCCTGCCGATCGACACCCAGGCCAGCTGGACCGGCACCGGTGCCCTGCGCCATCTGTGGGCCCGCCACCGCATCGCCGCGCTGAGTGACCAGGAAGCGCTGACCGGCGGCGAACGGTACAAAGCCGCCATCACCCAACTGGGCCTGGACTACAGCCTGCTGACCCAGTACACCAGCTTCATCGCGGTGGACAAAGTGGTGCGCAACGCCGGTGGCAACAGCGCCACCGCCAACCAGCCCAGCCCATTGCCCGAAGGCGTCGGCAACCAGGCCGTGGGCGACGCCAGCGCGCTGGGCGCCGCCGTGGGCAGCACGCCCGAGCCCGCCACCTGGGCGGCGATGCTGGTGGTACTGGCCGTCATCGGGGCGCAGCTGGCGCGCCGCCGCGCCCGCAGCCCGTTCACGTCATGACCAAGCTGGGCCGTCAACTGCTGCGGTGCGTGTTGCCAACGGTGACGGTGGCGGCGGCGCTGCGGCCAGGCCAGCCGTGCGCAGGCAGTGCGGGGGCGGCGGGCCGCAGCCCGCTCGCCTGCGGGCACGGCGCCATGCCTGCGCCCGCCCCCCGCGCAGCCTTCAGTGGGCGGCTGCGTGCACCGCGTGCAGGGCACAAGCGGCAGACGACTTACTTCAAATTACATAGCTGTCTGCGCATGTATGGCGGGCGCTACAGCCCTAAAACACTCAAAAGCCTGATGTCGAAGCTGCACCTGGATGCCTTGACGCCATGCACCCAGGGCGCGTCGAAACGCACGCCCCGCACGCCGCCCGAACGGCAGTGAAACCACCCCGCGCACCGACCCACAAGAGCACCGCCATGAGCCTTCCCCTCCTCCTTCGTCACCCGCGCCTGCAGCCCTGGTCGCTGCGCATCGACCGCGCCCCGGCCGCGCTGTGGCTCGTGCTGCAGACCGCCGCGCTGTGGCCCACCTGGCGCTGGATGGCGGCGCGCCTGCAGGATGGGTCGGACGACCCGCTGGGCCTGCTGGCCCTGGGCGCGTTGATCGCGCTGGTGTTCGCGCTGCGGCGCGATCTGCGCGCAGCGCCCCGGCTGCCCTGGCTGCTGGCCGCCCTGGCCGGCACGCTGGCCGCCACGCTTTGGCGCGGCGAATGGCCCGCGCTGCTGCTCAGCCTGGTGGGCGTGTTGGCCTGGGCCGCTGGTTTGCTGGCCTTCTTGCCGGCCACGCGGCGCGGCGCCATGCGCGCAGCAGGCGGCGTGCTGTGGCCCGCGCCGCGTCTGGCCGTGGGGCGCCTGCCGGTGCTGGGACTGGCGGTGCTGGCGCTGCCGCTGATCGCGTCGCTGCAGTTCTACGCCGGCTACCCACTGCGCGTGCTGACGGCCGAGGCCAGCCGCTGGCTGCTGGCGCCGTGGTTCACGGTGTTGCGCGAGGGCAGCAGCCTGAACGTGAACGGCGTGCTGGTGATCGTCGACGCGCCCTGCTCGGGCGTGCAGATGGCCTGGGCCGGGTATTTCACCGCCTGCGCCGTGGCGCTGTGGGCGGGCCGCGGCGACCGCGCCTTTGCCCTGCGCCTGCCGCTGGTTGGCGCCGCCGTGCTGGTGGGCAACGTGCTGCGCAACAGCGTGCTGGTGGCGCTGGAAGCCGGCCCCGGCGCACCCGCCGCCGTGCACGAAGGCGTGGGCCTGGTGGCGCTGACGGCGGTCTGCGCGCTGATCGCCTGGGGCATGGGCCGTGGGCCCAAGGCGGGCGCAGCGTGCTCCTGATTCCGTAGCTGTCTGCGCCCATCCACATTGCGACACAAGGGATTTTGACCATGAAACTCTGCACCAACACCTTTGGCCAGCGCGTGCTGGGCAAAAGCACATTTGGCGCCGCCATGCTGGCCTGCGCACTGGCCGGTGCGTGGCACCCCGGCGTGGATGGCGCCGCGGCGGCGGCCGTGTTCCGCGCCCCGGCCGAGCTGCCCCGCGAATGGCAGGGCCAGCCGGTGCGGCCACTGGCGCTGTCGGCGGTCGAGCAGCGCTTTGCGCAAGCCTTTCCCGGCCACATCGCCCGCCTGACCGACGGCCGCCAGATCGTGGTGCTGCGCGAAGTGCGCCAGCCCACCCGCATGCTGCACCCGGCGGTGGACTGCTTTCGCGCGCTGGGCTACCGCATCGAAGGCGAACGCCTGGAGCGCATCGATGTGGACCATCGCCCGGCCGAATCTGCAGGGCGCCCCGCCAACCCGCTGCGCCAAACCATCGCGCTGCGCGTTGCCGACCGGCTGCCGCTGAATGCGGCGGCAGGCGCCGCACCGCACCCGACTGCCGCAACCCAGAGCGCTGCCGCGCCGAACGTGCAGCGCTGCTTCACCGCCCGCAAAGACGGCGTGGCGCTGCGCGTGTGCGAGCAGATCGAAGACGCCGCCGGGCGCCGCTTTGCCGACACCTCCGCCTGGTACTGGGCGGCCGCCTTAGGCCAGTCCACCGGCCCGTGGCGCGCCGTCACGGTCACGCGGCCGTGGCAAGCAGGTGACGCATGAGATATGCCGCCAGCGCAATAAAGACGGGAGCAGCCAGCTACCAAACCCATAGCGTTGACTGAATCCACCCCGCATGTCTTCTGCCGACAGGACGTCACCATGAACACCGCCGCCTTGCCCCCCTCTTCAGCCACAGCTGCTGCCCCTGCCCAGGCCAGACGACCGCGCCGCTGGCGCCGTCGTCTGGCCTGGGCCACGCTGGCGGTCGGCCTCACATCGGTCGTCTTGCTGGCCGCGCTGTGGGCGCTGCTGCGCGCCGCCCTGATGCCGCAGGCCGATGAATGGGCCACGCAAATCGGGCGCGGCCCGCTGGCCTTGCGCGCCAGCGTGCCGCAACTGGTCTGGCTGGCCACCACCCCGTGGATTGGCGAGCGGCTACACGGCCGGCACATCGCCACCCGCCTGGGCCCCGTCACCCTGGGCTGGCAGCCGGCCGGCGCGGCAAGTGCGCAGCCCGCGCTGACCCTGCACTGCGAACCCTGCACGCTGCCGTTGCCCGCTGCGGCGGGGCAAGACGTGCTGACCGTGCCTGCCGCGCAACTGGCGCTGTCGCGCGACATCACCGACGCCAACGGCCAGCACCTGCGCGGCCAACTGCTGCTGGGCGCGCAAGCGCCCGATGGCGCGCGGCCCGTGCTGGCTGCCCGCTGGCGCGCCGAACGCCAAGGCGGCGGCTGGCGCGTCCAACTCAACTGGTCAGACGCGCCGGTGCGCGACTGGCTGGCGTTGCTGGGCCCCGGCCTGCCGGAACTGGCGCACGCGCAGATCGACGGCACGCTGGCGCTGTCTGCCCAAGTGACGCTGCCCGAGCGGGAAATGCAGATCCACCCCGTGCTGACCGGCTTTGCCGTGCAAGGCCTGGGCACCGCCGAATGGGCGCACCTGCGCCCGGCCTGCGGCAAGGCCGTGACCCACAATGCGCGCGGCTGGCTGGCGCGCGCCGTGCTGGCGGCCGAAGACCAGAACTTCTACGAACACCCCGGCTACGACCTGCCCGCCTTGCTGCACAACTGGCAAAACAACCAGCGCGCGGGCGCCATCGCCGGGGGCGGCAGCACCATCACCCAGCAACTGGCCAAGCTGATGGTGGCCGGCGGCGACCGCAACCTGCAACGCAAACTGCGCGAACTGATCTACGCCGTGGAAATGGAACAAACCCTGGGCAAGGCGCGCATCCTGCAGCTGTACCTGAACCTGGCGCCCTGGGGCGAACGTGCAGACGGCCCGCCCGCGCGCCGCACCCTCTGCGGCGCCGAAGCCGCCGCCCAGCACTGGTTCAAAGTGCCCGCCGAGCGCCTGACCCCGCGCCAGGCCGTCACCCTCGCCGCCATGCTGCGCAATCCCGGGCGCGAAGCCGAACGCTGGGCGAAAGAAGGCAGCGTCGACCGCAGCCGCCTGGTCTGGATCGCCCAGCAAGTGCGCGGCGTGCCGATCCGCACCCGGCGCGCGCTGGCGGCGTCACTGCAAACCGAACAGGCCATGCACGCCGCCACCGCCGCGGTGGTGGCTGAAAACGCCCGCACGCCACCCAGCGCCAGCGCGCCCCAATGGCCCAAGGCCCGTATCGCCAGCACGGCGCCGCCTGAAGCCGCCGCGCCCCAGGACGACGCGCCCATCTCGTCCGCGCACCTGGCCCTGGTGAATGCGGGTGGCGCCGATGCGCGCTGATCCAGGGGCCGCTCAGCCGCCGTTCAAATGCCCCTTACGCTGGCGAGCCACGCTGTAAATCCGCCAGCCGTTGCACCACTTGATCGTGCAGTGCATCGTTTTCATCGCTGTCTAGCCAGTCCTGGATCTGCGCCTGTAAATCAGGTCGCGGGTATTGCTTGAATTCATCCCGCCATTTGTCAGGGCTGGGCACAATATCGAATGCTGGCAAGTGATCGTAATCAAACTCAAAATCGAATTTGCCATCCGGCTTCATCCGAAACGTAGCCGTGTACCAAGCATCGCCACCTGATTGCACAGCCATTAACTTACGCAGATCACCAAAAGCATCTGCAACGCTGTCTTCGACTTCTTCATAGATCTTATTATCTCCAGGCACAAGAAAATAGAGTTGATACGATGCGAATCGCGCGATCTCGTCGTATTTGATGACGCACTCTCGCCAATCACTTGGCCGTGTGGTGATACACCCCGTGGCAATCGTTTGGTAGAGAGACTCGATTGAAGCGTTTGTCATGAATATACCTAAGAGTTTTTGATGCGTTGGGTTTTGCTAACCCCGTTAACATTTTCTATGACTTTGAATCCCGTCGCCCGCATTGAATCGTCGGCATACGTGATTTCGATCCTGACAATTACGGACTTACCTGCCTTAAGTTCATCTGCCCACCGTTTCTCCATCTTTCCCCACTCCCCCTTGTGGTAATTGTTGATTTCTTTGTCCATCGGCGTCAGGTTTTCAACGCCGCGGTAGCCACCAAATTGCGAGCCGATCAGGTGACCCCCTTGGTCGGAGGACTGCCGGCCATCGTCTGCGCCGACGCCCGATTGGGCTGATTTGTTCCGTTTGGCAGGGTCCGGGCGCAATTCACCTTCCACCGTCTTGATGCGGCCTTGGGCGTCGGTGGTGTACTTATAGCCGTTCAGCTCGTAAGTGTGGTTGGGCAGCAGTCGGCCAGGGATGGCCCCTTCCATCTGTGCGGCGGACGTGCGGGCGTCGGCCAAATGGACTACGCGGTAAGACCACCGCTTTGGGGGTGCAATGTCGCTACTGAATAGATAGCTGCTGGCCTTTATCCGACGGCAACCGCCGCCTGGCTTAGGCGGAATCCAGGCACGCTGATATCCGCTAAGTCGTCTGCAGCTCAGGTTGGCGATGTGCGCTGCAAATCTGCCAGTCGTTGCACCACCTCGTCGTGCAACGCGTCGTTTTCGTCGCTGTCCATCCAGTCTTGGATTTGTGCCTGTAGTTCGGGTCGAGGGTATTGCTTGAATTCGTCCCGCCATTTGCTAGGGCTGGGCACGATATCGAATGCTGGCAAATGATCGTAATCGAACTCGAAGTTAAATTTACCGTCAGGGGTCATGCGAAAAATAGCCGTGTACCACGCACTGCCCAACTTTGCCATCGCAGTACGCAACAAACCAAAACCTTCAAGCCCAGGACTCTCGATGGCATAGGTCTTTGATTTCTGACCGAATTCATCGATAAAAAATCCGTTCTGAGAAGAATACCTGGCTATTGCCATGAAGGTGTATTCGGTGGATACCCAAGGCATATCAGCTAGTTCAGCAGCTACTGAGCTGGCGATGTCTAGGTAGAGCTTTTGTATATCGTTGTTCATTTGTATTAATTCTCAATTACCCGCACTTTTTTACTTCCATCTACAACCTCTGTCACCTGGAATGAACCGGCGCGTGCAGTATCATCAGGGTAGTTGATTTCAATCTTGACTTTGACAGATTTGCCATTCTTTAAATCCTCCGCCCACCGCTTCTCCATCTTGCCCCACTCCCCCTTGTGGTAATTGTTGATTTTCTTGTCCATCGGCGTCAGATTTTCAACGTTCCGGTAACCACCAAATTGGGATCCGATCAGGTGGCCCCCTTCGTTGGTGGACAGCCGGCCATCGTCTGCGCCGACGCCCGATTGCGCTGATTTGTTCCGTTTGGCAGGGTCCAGGCGCAATTCACCTTCCACCGTCTTGATGCGACCTTTGGCGTCGGTGGTGTGCTTATGGCCGTTCAGCTCGTAGTTGTGGTTGGGCAGCAGTCGGCCAGGCACCGCGCCTTCCATTTGGGCGGCGTCCTTGCGGGCATCGGTCAAGTTGTCGGCGCGGTTCTTTTCCCATTTGGCTATGTCTGCCGGCTCCGCGCCGTTGGCGCGGGCTGCGGCGATTTCTCGGTCCAGCTATCCGGCGGCTTACCAGCTGGTAACGGTCGCAGCTGGGAAGACTACCTATGCTGGGTCAGGAATGCGCTGCAAAAAATAGAGCTGCTCACGCCCATTTGGCGGGGGCTGTGGCCGAATTTGATTCGCTTTCAAATTGGCGCGCGCCCCTTGGCGCTCAGTTTGGGGCGCAGCCCTGCCGCGTGTAAACGCCCCAGGCCAGGCGCTCTTGCTTGGCCAGTTGTGCGGCGTTCTGGTAGATCGACAGTTCCAGCTCGCACGCGTTGTCGGCGCGGGTTTGGGCGCGCAGGTGCGTGATGGGCGTGCCGTCCAGGCGGCAGGCGGTGGTGCCGGGCAAGGTCAGCAGAACGGCGGTGCCGGTCGTGGTGCCATTCACGGCGCGCGCCACGGCGCCGCAGGGCGCCCAGGTGAGGGTTTGCGCGGTCAGCTTCAGGGGGCCGGGGCCTTCCAGCGCCTTGCTGACGGGCTGCCAGCTGCCTTGCAGGGCGGGCGGCAGCGCGGTGATGGCGATGCTGGGCGGCGTTTGCACGGCGGTGGTGGGCGCAGGGGCGTGCGGCGTGACGGCGTGAACGCCGCAGCCGGCGGCCATCAGCGCAGCCAGCAAGAGCAGTGGGGCGGCGCGCCTCATTGGAACAACCCCGCGGGCGCTTTGTGGGTGGCGGCCCAGGGTTCCCAGGCCACGTCGGTCGGGCCGACGGCGATGTCGACCAGCTGCCAGCCGTCGCCATCACGCCGCAACAGCGCGGCGCACAGGCTAGATACGCCACCGCTTTGCGCGGCGGTGTGCAGCGGGGTGCCGGCGTAGTCAAAGCGCTGGCCGGCCGCATCGCGCAGATGGGCGGTAACGAACGCCCATGCGCCCTGGCGCTGGATGCGGTCGGGCACCAGGCGCAGCTTGGCCGCGTCGATCTTCAGCTGTTGGGCGGTGGCCTGGGCGACGGTGGCGGTGATGGCATCGCGTTCGGCCAGCGACACGGCGTCGCCCGCCGAGGCGAGGGGCGCCACGCCCAGGGCGGCCAAGGGCAGCATCAGCCAGCGGAAGGAAAGTTTCATAAGAGCAAGTCTTTCGGGCGCGATAAGGACATTGAACCACGTTCGGCCGCCGGCCTGCGACAAATTGCAGCCGCGCAGAACGCTTCATTAACGATAGCTGCTTGCGCCCGCCTGGCGTGCGATACGGCCTGATTCGATCTGATAAAAGGGCGTAAGCACGTGAAGCAGGCTGGCCGCCAGGCCGGCCGTGCTTTGTTGGCCAGTCAGGCAAGCGCCTGTCCTTGCCAGGCGGCTGGCCGGCGCATGGGCGCTGCGTCCTGCGCACGCGGCGTTGTGCGCCAGGATCACGCATGGCCGTGCATGGCCATGCGTGGCGAAGGGCGGCCTGCGGCGATGCGCGGCCATTGCGCTGGCTGCGCCCGCGCCGTCGTTGGGTTGGCCTGATGGAGTTGGTCAACGTGGACGTGGGCGCGGGCGCGGGCGCGGGTGCGGCTCGGCTCAGGGCGGCGTCAGCACGATCATGTCGCTGGCCCAGGCGCCGCTGTCGTAGCCGATGCGCTGGCTGTCGTCCGGATTGCTGTTGTTGGAGCCGACCAGGGTCAGTTGGCCGTTTTCGTTTTTCACCACCATTTCGGTGTGCCCGCCGCCGTTCATGATGACCACGTCGCCTGGCTTGGCGTCGGCCAGGCTGACCTGCTGCCAGCCTTTGTTGCGCAAGGTGTTGTTGAGCCCGCTCACGCTGTCGGTGTGCTCGCCAGGGGACAGCTGGCCGTTCTTTTCCAGCACGGCAGAAATGAAGTTGGCGCAGCAGACGTCGTTGGGCACGTTCGGGTTCATCGGCAGTTCGCCGCTTTGCTTCAGGTCAGACGCGTTGCGGTGCAGAAAGCTTTCGGCGATGGCGGCGGCGTTGGCGCCGGTGCCATTGCCGGTGGGGGCCGCCTTGATGGTGCCGTCGACGCCGTTGCCGCCGCTTGGCGCGCCACGGTCGATGCCCTTGCCACCGGGGATGTGGATCTGCTGGCCGGGGTAGATCAGGTCGGGGTTGGCGATCTGCGGGTTGGCCGCGATCAGCGCCTGCAGCGACACGCCCTTGGCGCGGGCGATGTCCCACAGCGTGTCGCCCGACTTCACCGTGTGGCTGCCTGGCGCCCCGCCCGCTGGCGCGGCGCGGCTCGGGCCGTTGGCTGAATTGGCTGGTGCTGCGCTGCCATTGGCCGCGTTGCCCTGCGGCGCCTGGCCGCCGAACAGCTGCGCCTCTTCGGTGCGGCGGCGCACCAGGCCGGGCAACACGCGGCCACCGGCGTGCACGTACTTGCCGAATTCGGCCTGCGCGCCCGCGTAGTCGCCCGCGTTCAGCTTTTGCAAAAGGGAGGATCGGCCCAGCGCGCCTGCGCCCAGGTTGAAGGTGAAGCTGACCAGCGCATCAAACTGCCCCTGCGTCAGCGGCACCTTGACGTTCTTGCGCACCGCGTCTTCGGCCCAGCCCACGTCTTTGCGCAGCAGCTGTTCGGCCTGCGCCTCGCTGATCTGCTGGCCGGGTTTGGCGGTGCCGGTATGGCCGTAGCCAATCGTCCATACGCCCACCGGGTCCTGGTAGGCGTTGGTGCGCAGGCCTTCGTGGCTTTTGATCAGGTTCAGGCCGCCGGCACTCAAGCCCATGCCAGCGGGCGGGGCGCCGCCTTCGGCTGCACCCGCCGCGCCCGCTGCGCCCGTGCCGCCGGCCGCCGGCGCACCCATGCCGCCCGGCACGCTGATGGTGTCGCCGGGGTAGATCAGGCTGGGGTTGACGATCTGCGGGTTGGCCGAAATCAAGGCCTGCAGCGACACGCCGCTGCGCTGGGCGATGGCCGAGAGGGTGTCACCGTGCTGCACGGAAACAGAAGCGCCGCTGCCGGCAGCGCCGGCCGTGGCGGCGCTGGGAAGTGCGGGGGAAATGGCGGTCATGCGGTCGATCCTTTCAAGCGGAGGGTGGCGAAGGGCTTTGTGCCTTCAGTCCTGACCATCTGATCTGCGATGGCCTTGGCGCTCATCGGTGTGAGCAAGCACTTGCATTCTGGGCTTGTGGATTCGCGGTGCATAGCTGGGAAGCTTGCTAATGGGAACGACCCCAGTGCGGCGCGCCAGGGGCGCAGATCGACGGCAAAAGTGCGGTTTTTGGCGGCGGGTGCTAGTAACGTTGCTAGCTGGAAAGCGCGGGGCCGCTCGGTCACACTGGTGGCCCAGCATGAATTCCGCCGACCCGACCGCCACCGCGCCCGATGCTGCGCCCGCCAACGCCGCGTTGGCCGCGCCGCTGCCCCTGGCGTTCCAGGGCGACAGCGCCTGTGGCCACTTTGGCTTGGTGCTGCCGCGCGCCGCCGATGCGCAAGGTGCCGTCACCGGGGCCGAACAGGTGCTGCGGCTGGCCGAGGCCGAACCCTTGATTCGCGCCGTGGAACAGTGGCTGCGCGGCCCCTGGGACCCGGCGCCGCTGGCGCCTGGCGCGGCCGTGGCGGCCCAGGCCTACCGCGCGGTGGTGCGCGATCCGGCGCTGGCGCCCCCCGGCAGCACCCTGACCGTGCCGCTTGCCGCCCTGCAGTTGCCGCCGCCCGACGCCCTGCGCGCCCCTGCGCTGGCCTGGGACGCGCACCACGCCACGGTGGTGCTGGGCGAAGTGCCTGCCGAAGCGCTGGCCCAACTGCAGGTGGGCAGCCTGCTGTGGCTGCCCGCGTCGTTGGCCACCGCCTGGGCGGTGCAGCTGATCGACGCAGACCAGCAGCTTGCGCCATGCCCCGCCAGGCTGGATCTGGCGGCCCAGCGCATCACCGTGCTAGCCACGGGGGCGCAGGGCGGCGCACCGGCGCAGGCCGCCGCGCTGCAGGTGGTGCTGTCGCGCGCCGTGCAGCTGCCGCTGGACCATTGGCTGGGCTGGGGCCGGGCCGGCGCGCCCTGCCACTGGCCCACGCCGCAGCCCTGGGCGGCCGAGCTGCGCCAGGGCGCCACGGTGGTGGCGCGCGGGGCGCTGTTGCCCATGGGCGAAGGCTGCGGCCTGCGCGTCGAAGCGGTCGATCTGCCGCAATGGGCGGCTTGAAAGCCTTGTCACCAATATGGCATCAAACGCAGTTACCATCTGCGCCGGATGCTATTGTTGTGATAGTAAAAATTTGAAAAATCAGTTGCATTCCAGGTCGCCCGTCGTGCGCTGCACCGCGCCGTGGCGCGGCCTACCGGATGCAGCGACAGGCGCAAAAAGCCTGGGCAGGGAGCAGGGACCATGGATCTGAACGAATTCACCCCGTCGTCCGCGCTGGTGACGGTGGTGCTGGTGGCGCTGGCGCCGTTTGTGGGCGTGATGGTGACGTCGTTCACCAAAATCATCGTGGTGCTGAGCCTGCTGCGCAACGCGCTGGGCCTGCAGCAGGTGCCGCCCAACGTGGTGCTGAACGGCATGGCGCTGGTGCTGACGGTGTATGTGATGCTGCCCGTGGGCATGGACATGGCCGAACGCGCGCGCGGCGTCAGCAACCCGACCGGCAGCACCGCCGGCCTGCTGGCCGTGACCGACGCCAGCAAAGAGCCGCTGCGCGACTTCCTGGTCAAGCATTCCAGCCCGCGCGAACGCGCTTTCTTTCTGAAAACCGCGCAGAAAAACCTGACGCCCGAGCGCGCCGCCCAGCTGACCGAGCGCGACTTCGTGGTGGTCATCCCGGCCTTCACGGTCAGCGAGCTGTCGGCCGCGTTTCAAATCGGCTTCCTGATCTTCCTGCCGTTTCTGGTGATCGACCTGATCATCGCCAACATCCTGATGGCGATGGGCATGATGATGCTGTCGCCCACCACCATTTCGTTGCCGTTCAAGCTGCTGCTGTTCGTGCTGGTCGATGGCTGGGTCAAGCTGTCGCATGGTTTGGTGCTGTCGTATGGGGCCTGACACCCGCTTGCGTCGGGGCGCCCCCCTGAGTCGCTTCGCGCCTTCCCTCTCGTGCGGGAAGGGGGACAACGCCGATGCCCGCCGCGGGTGCGGGCATGGCGTTCGCTGGAACACCGGGGCGGCGCGCGGCGCTGACAGATAAGGGATTCGACGTGCTGGACAGTCAAGCCATTCAACTGATGTACCAGGCCTTGTGGCTGGTGTTGCTGCTGTCGGCGCCGCCGGTACTGGCAGCGGCGCTGGTGGGGCTGGTGATCGCGCTGATTCAGGCGGCCACGCAGATCCAGGAACAGACGTTGCAGTACGCGCTGAAGTTCTTCGCCATCGTGGTCACCATCTTCATCACCGCTTCGCTGCTGGGCGGCTCGCTGTACCAGTTTGCCGATCGGGTGATGACCGAGTTTCCCGCGCTGGTCAAGAAATGAGCGGAGGGCGCCGCGCTCGACACTGGCGGGCTGGCCCACGGGCCGCGGCCACCGCACGGCAGGGGGCGCGCGCCGATGGGTGAGGCGCTGGCCAGCATCGGCAACATGGGCGATCTGGCGCTGCTGGCGGCGCTGGCCAGCACGCGCTTTGCCATGGCTTTTCTGCTGCTGCCCATCCTGGCGCAGGACACGGTGCCGCAGATGGTGCGCGCCGCCATCTTTCTGTCGTTCGGCATCATTACGCTGGCGGTTCAGCCCATGGTCCACGTCAACGACTGGGGCGTGACCGATTGGCTGGGCCTGTTTGCGCGTGAAGCGTTTCTGGGCCTGGCGCTGGGCTTGTTGCTGGCCGCCGTGCTGTGGGCCTTTGACGCCGCGGGCGAAGTGGTGGACGGCGCCAGCGGCATGAGCCAGGCGCAGGTGACCGACCCGCTTTCGGGCCGCCAGACCTCGGTGTCTGGCGCCTTCCTGGGGCGGCTGGCGATTTACGTCTTCATGTTCTCAGGCGGGCTGACGCTGTGGGTGGGCGTGCTGATGGAAAGCTTTGCGCTGTGGCCGCTGGGGCAGCCGGGCCTCACGCTGAAGCTGCAGGGCGTCACGCTGTTTGAAAGCGCCTTTGCGCAGTTTGCCGGCCTCACCTTCTTGATGGCCGCGCCCGCGCTGGTGGTGCTGTACGCCATCGACCTGTCGCTGGGGCTGATGAACCGCTACGCGCCGCAGCTGAACCTGATCTCGATCTCGATGTCGCTCAAAGGCGTGGCGGCGGTCGGCGTGTGGCTGGTCATGCTCGGCACGCTGGTGCGCACCTTGCTGGAACGGCTGGCCGATTTGATGCCCACCATCCTGCAGCAGGTGAACGCGGTGCTGGGATAACTACCAGGGTCTGATTTCAGGTCAAATCAGCCTGTAGCGACCGCCCATAGGGCGCAGGCAGCTATACAAATAGTAGTAAAAAGCGACCCTCGCGCCCCACTGCCAGCGTGACAAAGTGCGCACGCACTGGGAACGATCCCAGTAGCGCGGCCCCGGCCAGCGCCGTAATATCGCCCTCACGCATTCACTGTTGACGACCTGATCGCCATGAGCACCTTTCCACCCCTGTCCTCTTTGCCGCCGGGCCTGCACGCGCCGACCGCCGGCTGGGACCACGCCCGTCCGGCGTCGGGCGGGACAGCCTCCACCGGCGACGCCGCCCAGCAGTTCGGCTTCGTCGGCGACCAGCAGGCCGCCCGTGCGCTCACGGTGCCGCCTTCCAGCGGCGAAGGCGCCACCCAGCTTCAGGCGCGCTTTCTCGCCTGCCTGTTCCAGGGCTGATCGCCCCCTGTGCTCCCCCTGTGCCTGGCGCGCCTGATGGGGCGCGGCGGCCCACCTTGTCGTTTGCCATGAACAGCCCAGCGCTCGCCCCGGTCCTCAAGCCCGATCCCGATTGGTCCGGCGCCGCCGAGGTGCTGATCGAAGGCTGCGTGTACCTGCCCACCGCCGAAGAGCGCGTGCGCTGGCTCGAACGCCTGTGCCTGTCGCTGGGCGACGCGCTGTACCCCGCCTTTTTGCAGGTGCTGTGCCGCATCGGCGAACACGGCGACGCCAGCGCGCAAAAAGCCGTGGCCGACACCCTGGTGCTGGCGCTGCAAACCGGGCGCCTGCCCTCTGGCCGGCACACCGCCTGGGGCGCCACCCACGGCGCCGCCACGCGCGCCATGGGCCCCATCGAATACCTGTGCGCCTGGCACGCCCAGCCCGACAACCGTGGCCTGCTGGGCGCCACCGCCTTCGACCGCGCCGCCCGCGCCGTGCTGGGTTTGGTCTCGCACAGCGACACCGCGCGCCGCATGTACTGCGCCAAACTGCTGGCCGACGCCGAAGACCCCCTGGGCGGCGCCTGGTCGCGCGGCACCCGCCCCGCCCTGGCCGCCATGGCGCGCAGCTGGTCCGCACCGGCCGCCAACACCACACCCCAACGCGCCGCCGCCGACGCGGTCGACGCCTTCCTGGCCGAGCTGCGCCGCAGCGGCAATGGCGACGGCGTGGCGCAGGTGACGTCGGGGTGGATACCGCCCGCGCCATTGCGTTGAAGCGGCCGCCAGGCAGCACCGCGCCGCCACTTCCAGCACGAACGCCACTTGCACCGATGTTTGCGCTGTTGGAAAACGACGCGGACAAGCTGTACGCCAACGACATCGTTTTCATCGGCGAATTCATTCGCGAAAATTACCCCGGCGTAGTGATCTACGACCCGTATAACGAAGACCTTTGGTAGCTGCCCGGCGCCCCGCAGATTACTTCACAATTGATAGCTGCTTGCGCTTGACTATAAAGCGCTGCAGCCCGATTTTGCGGTTATTCTCGTCTTGAAAAGTCGCATCGATTTCGTCAACTATCGGGTGCGATCAGAGCCTTCTCTTACCCAGTTTTTTGAGCGCTCGCTCGGCGCCCAAGACTTAAATTGGATCGACCTATGTTCACGCTCTTCGCCCTCGTCAAGGACACCACCAACGCCATCGACAACGAGGCGCTCATCCATGATCTGAAGAATGAGCTACCAGGAATCGAGCAGTATGAGATTGCTAAGAAAGAGCTTGTATTTCCGAAAGTGACCGTCGTGCAGCTTCTGAACCGCGGGTGGCGTGTTCGCTTTCAGATCCGCTCGGAAGACAGCATGACGCTGAGTTTGGAGGCGCTGCAAAAGATCCTAGGCAAGAAGACCCAATTGCCGCCCGATTTCCTGAGCTACAACAAAGAAATTGCCATCGGCTTTGGCGACGACCCGGACAAGCTGTACACCAACGACATCATCTTCATCGGCGAATTCATTCGCGAGAATTACCCGGGCGTGGTGATTTACGACCAGTACAACGAGGATGTTTGGTAGCGGCGTGGCGCGGCGCAATCACTTCGTAATTGATAGCTGCTTGCGCTTGCCCATCAAGCGCTGCAGCCGATTTGGCTTTGATTATTTCAGCCTGCGATCGCGACTCGACCTCGCGGCGCTGAATGCTTATTGACCGTCGTCTGGCGGCGTGGTGCGGGTCAACGGCGCCACGCGCTTGTCGATCAGGCTGACGCTGTTGGCGGTCACGCCCAGCACGTATTCGGTAGCGCCATCGCGCACCACCACCAGGCGCTCGCGCCCACCCAGTGGCACGGCTTGCACCACCTGCGGCGGCACGCGGCCGTCGATGGAGCGCATCGTCGTGGCGCGCTTGAGCAGGCGCAGAAACAACCAGGCCAGCGCCAGCACGAAGGCCAGTGCCAACACGGTGACCAGCAGGCTGGACCACAGCCCAGCGCCCACGGCGTTGCCGGCCACTGCGGCGGATGCGCCGTTCATGGCCGGCCCCCGTGGGCGCCGCGCGGCCCTTGGCCGTGCGCGCCGGTGCGCCAGCGCCGCGGCACGTAGCGGGCAAAGCGGCGGCGGGTGGCGGTATCGGCTTGGCCGTTTGCGGCCGGCGCGTGGTCGTAGCGCGTCAGGTCTTCGCCCGGGGGGTCGCGCCGTTTGCGGGGCTGGGTGCGCGCGGCGTCTTCGGCGTGCGCTGCGGCTTCGCCCCGCGCCTTGGCCAGCTCGTGCCGCACTTCCTGCGCCCAAAGGATGACGGTGGCGATGATGTCGAACAGCTCGGCCGGCACGATCTCGCCCGGTTCGGCTTCGGCCAGCAGGCTGCGCGCCAGATCGATGTTGCGCAGCACCGGTACGCCGGCTTCCTGCGCGGCCTGGCGCATGGCCAGCGCGTCGTCGTCCTCGCCTTTGGCGGTGACGGTGGGCACGGGGCAGGTTTCACGGTCGTAAGAGATGGCGATGGCCACGTGCGTGGGGTTCACCACCAGCACGTGTGCGTTGGCGGCGGCGTTGCTGGCGCCCTGCTGGGCCCATTCCTGCTGCAGCTGCTTGCGCTGGCCCTTCAGGTGCGGGTCGCCTTCGGCGTCTTTCATCTCCCGGCGGATGTCGCGCATGCTCATGCGCATCTTCTTGGAAAAGGAATAGCGCTGCCACGCCAGATCCATCGCCGACACCAGCACGAACGAGCCGCCGGCCCAGGCCAGCAGCAGCCAGGTGGTCTGCCACAGCGCCGCGCCCACGTTCTCGGGGCGGCCCGAGACCAGCAGCGGCAGATCGGGCAGCACCTTGCGCATCACCAGCCAGGCGATGGTGCCGACCAGCGCGGTTTTCAGGATCGACTTGATCAGCTCGATCAGGTTGTCCATCGAGAACATGCGCTTGAGCCCCTTGGCGGGGTTCATGTTCTCCGCCTTGGGTTTGAGCTTTTCCGTGGTCATCACCGGCCCGGCCTGGATGAATTCCACCAGCGCGCCGACCAGCGCCACCGGCGCCACCACCATGGCCACCACCATCAGCAGGGTCAGCCCGGCCTGGCGGCCCAGGCGCGGGGCGGCCAACGCAAAAGGTTCATGAATCAGATCGAAACTGCTGCGCACCAGGCTGGCCACTTGATCGCCCACGACGGGCAGCACCAGCGCAGCCAGCATCAGGATCACCAGCATGCCTGCGGTGGACGTGATGTCCTTGCTTTTGGTGATGTCCCCCTTCTTGCGCGCGTCTTTCAGCTTCTTGGGGGTCGGCTTTTCTGTTTTGTCGCCGCTGTCGTCTGAACCGGCCATGAAGGACTGTGGGGCCGCTGGTGCGGGCCGTGAATGAATGGAACAAGTGGAGTGTCACCTCGCGCGAGGGGACGATGCTGCCGCAAGTCTGCTGCCGTACGAAGACGGCAGGATGAAAAGTGAAACCGTACGTATCGGCGACGGTAGAAAAGTGACAACCCACATCCCCAGTGGCCAGTGCGCCAACGGCACTGGAGCCACGACGAAACCCCAGGGGGTACAACAAGAAACACTTAATGTGACCTTAGTCACAGAACTGCCAAGTGCGTCATCAATACTCGCCGCTGTAGCCACCAGCAGAGATGACCCCCGTGCAACCTTGGATAGATCGGCCAGCGGCCGCGGGCAGCGTATGGCTTGCTTCGCGGATCTGGGCTGCCGTTTTTCTTGCGTGGGTGACGCTGGGCGCGAGCGTGGCAGCGGCGACGGCGGTCGAAGCGGGGCCAGGCGCTTGCTCCAGCGGTTGGGATCAACTGCTGCCGGCCAGTGACCGTGCACAGGCGCAGCTGGCGCGCGGTTGCAGCGCCAGCGCCAGCCCCCCGGTGGCCCTGGCCGACCAACTGGCGATTTACGACCGACCGCTGACCCATGGCCCGCTTGGCCCACTGGCGCAGCCGGGCACACGGGGTGCCGGCGGCGCCACCGGCCCACGCACAGCGCGCACCGCAGAACGCCTGCGTGCCAACGAAAGCGCGCGCTTGGGTGCGCGCGTGGGTGCTTCCCGCCCCGCCGCATTCGCTCCGCTGATCGACCGCGCCGCGCGCACACACGACATTGACCCGCTGCTGCTGCACGCCATCGCGCGCGTCGAATCGCGCCACCAGGCCGATGCCATCTCGCACGCCGGGGCGCATGGCCTGATGCAGGTCATCGTGCCGACGGCGCGCCGCTTTGGCGTGGACGCCGCGCGAAGCCTGCACGATCCGCAGACCAACCTGGACGTCAGCGCGCGCTACCTCAAGGTCTTGCAGCGCCGCTTCGGCAACGACCTGCCCCTGGTGCTGGCCGCCTACAACGCGGGCGAAGGGGCCGTCGAAAAGCATGGGCGCCAGATTCCGCCCTACCGCGAAACCCAGGGCTACGTGCGCAAGGTCATTGCCGAGTACGACCTGTTGCGCCGCGTAAGCAGCGCACGGCCTGCGCCCGCGCTGATGCGTGTGGCGGCGGAGTCCAATCTGTGAGCCTGGCGAGTTACTTCCAGACGGCCAGCGCCGCCAGCAACCGCGGCGGCTGGCTGTCGCGCTTCACCGACATTGCGCTGGTGGCCGGCATCGTCGCGATCATCGCGCTGATGATCGTCCCGCTGCCGACCTGGGCCATCGACGTGCTGGTGGCGGTGAACATTGCGGGTGGCATGCTGCTGCTGCTGCTGGCGATCTACGTCGCCAACCCGCTGGAGTTCTCGGTGTTTCCCAGTGTGCTGCTGATCAGCACCTTGTTCCGGCTGGCCCTGTCGATCGCCACCACCCGCATGATCCTGCTGCACGGCGAGGCGGGCCACATCATCGAAACCTTCGGCCACATGGTGGCCGGCGGCAACCTGGTGGTTGGGATGGTGGTGTTCCTGATCATCACGGTGGTGCAGTTCATCGTCATCGCCAAGGGTTCGGAGCGCGTGGCCGAAGTCGCCGCCCGCTTCTCGCTGGACGCCATGCCCGGCAAGCAGATGTCGATCGACTCGGACCTGCGCTCCGGCCTGATCGACAAGGACGAAGCGCGCCGCCGCCGCCGCGTGCTGGAAAACGAAAGCAAGCTGAACGGCAGCCTGGACGGCGCCATGAAGTTCGTCAAGGGCGATGCCATCGCCGGCATCATCATCATCATCATCAACCTGCTGGGCGGCCTGGCCATCGGGGTGATGCAGATGGACATGGCGATCGGCGACGCCGCCGTGAAGTACTCCATCCTGACCATCGGCGACGGCATGGTCACGCAGATTCCGGCGCTGCTGGGCGCCATGTCGGCCGGCCTGCTGGTCACGCGCACCACCGACGACGAACACGACAAACACCTGGGTGACGCCATCGGCCGCCAGCTGATGGCCAAGCCGCGCGTGCTGCTGGTGGCCGGCGGACTGTGCGTGCTGTTCGCCATGGTTCCTGGCTTTCCGGCGGTGGTATTCGTGCTGTTGGGCCTGGGCCTGTTCACCGCCGGCGCCATGCTGACGCCCGCACTGCGTGCACGCTGGGAACGCTTTGCGCAGCCCAAGATGGCCGCCGTGCGCCGCCGCGCGCCGACCGCCCCCACGCTGATGTCCACCGACGCCGCACCGCCGCGCCCCACGGTATCGCTGCTGCTGGAAGTGCCCGTGGGCCGCCTGTCGGCCGATGTCAGTCGCGAACTGCTGCACGAGCTGGAAACGGTGCTGGACCACTTCCAGCTGAACCTCGGCCTGCGGCTGCCCCGCATCGACGTGCACGCCGTCCACCTGGACGACGAGGCCTTGAACGGCGAACACGCCACCGACTGGCGCCTGCTGGCGCACGAGGTGCCGATCGCCCAGGGCGCCTTGCCCACCGAGCACACCGCCACCGCGCTGGCCGATGCGGTGCGTGAAAGCCTGCGCCGCCACACCTCGCTGTTCCTGGGCACGCAAGAGGCCAACCACCTGCTGACCCGCGCCAGCGCCGACCTGCCCGACGTGGTCAAGGAAACACTGCGCGCGCTGCCCCTGGCGCGCGTGGCCGAGATCCTGCGCCGCCTGGTCGAGGAAGAGGTCGCGATACGCAACCTGCGCGACATCCTGGAGACGCTGTCCGATGCCGCACAGCGCGAAAAGGACGTGTACGCGCTGACCGAGCTGGTGCGCATCGGCCTCAAGCGCCAGCTTTGCTACCGCCACGCGCCCGATGGGCGCCTGAATGCGCTGCTGCTGGAACCACCCCTGGAAGAACTGCTGCGCGGCGCCGTGCGCGTCAACGGCGGCGCCCAGCAACTGGCGCTGGACCCGGCGCAGATGAGCCAGCTGATGCAGCGTTTTCGCGAAGCCGTGCAGCGCCACAAGCCAGCGGCCATCGTCACCGCGGTCGACATTCGCCGGCACGTGCGCAAGCTGATCGAGGCGGACTGCTTCGACACGCCCGTGCTGAGCTACCACGAACTCATGCCGACGCTGCACCTGGAAGTGCTGGGCCGCATCGGCATCGAAGGTGCGCCCATGCTGGAAGCAGCGACCTGAGCGCCACCCATTTTTAATAACCAACAGGGAAGAGGAATGCGTTTTGCCATGGGAATGACAAACGGAACATCAATGAGCGGCGGGACTGCGCGCCTGGGCGGCTGGCGCGGGCTGGTGCTCGGCTGCCTGTTGGGGGCTGCGCTGCTGGCGGGCACGGCCAGCGCGGCACCGCTGCCGCTGGAAGGCCGCGAGGTCGACATGACCGCGCGCGAACAACCCATTGGCGCCTTCCTGCAGGACTTCTTCGGCACGCTGGATGTGCCGGTGTCGGTCAGCGGCGACGCCAAGGGCGCGGTCAATGGCGTGTTCCGCGGCGCGGCCGATCGGGTGCTGGACAACATCCTGCGCTCGTTCGGCCTGCTGGCGTACTACGACGGTTCGGTGGTGCACATCTACACCCCGCGCGAAGTCACCACCCGTTCCTACGCCATGCGCCAGGGCAATGCCGGCGCGGTGCTGACCACCGCGCGCGACATGCGGCTGACCGATTCGCGCAACACCTTGCGGGTCAGCCAGAACGGCGCCTTGATCGCCTCGGGTAACCGCCGCTTTGTCGAGATGGTGGGCGAGCTGGCCACCGGCCAGCAAAGCCAGTCGACCGCCCTGGCGCCGCTGGGCTTCAAGGTGTATTACCTGCGCTATGCCTGGGCGCACGATGTGTCGGCCCAGTTCGGTGGCGGCACCACCGTGATTCCCGGCGTGGCGACCATCCTGCGTTCGTTGCTGACCACGTCGCAGCGCGGCAATTCGGCGCCGCCCCTGGCGCAGCACCGCAACGGCGCCGAGCAGAGCCTGCGCGACCAGGGCCTGCGCCGCCAGGGCACGCTGGGTGCCCGTGGCGCCAACCCCATGATGCCCACCGCCGACACCGTGCAGAACGCCTGGGGCAGTGGCCCCTTGGGCCGCAGCGGCGGTGGCGTTGAACTGGCGGTGGTCGACGCCCGCATGCTGGAAGGCCTGCGCGAAGCCCCGTCGACCAATGAAGCCCGCGTGGAGGCCGACACCCGGCTGAACGCCATCATCGTGCGCGACACACCCGACCGCCTGCCGTACTACGACGAGCTGATCAAGTCGCTGGACGTGCAGCCGCAGGCACTGGAGATCGAAGCCACGATCATCGACCTCAAGACCGACCGGCTGCGCGAACTTGGTGTGAACTGGCGCCTGAACGACGACCGCTTTTCGTTCCTGTTCGGCAACGGCACCAGCAGCGACGGCCGGCTGACGGGCGGCACACCGGTGCAGGACATCACGCCGTTCGGCCAGGGCGGCTTCATGTCGCTGGTGCTGGGCGGGCGCAACAACTTCATCGCCCGCATCACCGCCATGGAAAACCAGGGCGTGGCGCGCGTGGTGTCCAGCCCGCAGGTCATGACCTTGTCCAACGTCGAGGCGCTGTTCGACCACACCCGCAGCTTCTACGTGCGCGTGGCTGGCCGCGAAGAGGTGGACCTGTTCAAGGTATCGGCCGGCACCACGCTGCGCGTCACGCCGCACGTGTTCCAGGAAGGCCAGGACGTGCACATCAAGCTGCTGGTGCAGATTGAAGACGGCACCATCCTGCCGCAGGGGCAGGTGGATTCGATCCCCGTGGTCGAACGCTCGTCGGTCAACACCCAAGCGCTGATCGTGGCGGGCGAAAGCCTGCTGATCGGCGGCATGGTGCGCGAAACCACTTCCGAAGGTGTGACCAAGGTGCCGCTGCTGGGCGACATCCCGGTGGTGGGCAACCTGTTCAAAACCAACACCGATGTGGGCGAGCGCGTCGAGCGCCTGTTCCTGATCTCGCCGCGCCTGGTGCCGGCGCGACGGCCGATGAGCGCCAGCGCGCCCATTGGGCCGCAGCGGCCAGGCGGCGCCGTGGCCGTGCCGCCGATGCCCGAGCACGAAAAACCCAGCTGGGCCAAACCGCGCAGCGGATCGACGGCGGATGCCCCGCAGTCTTCGCAGCCTGCGGCGGGCGAAAACAGTGATTGACCGACACGGTCGATGGCTTTGACGAGGAGTTGCGAGCGATGAATACCACGCTGTTGTACGAGCTGAGAGTCCTGAGCGGAGAGCAACGCGGCGCCACTTCGGCGGTGCGCCTGGGCGACACCCTGCGCATTGGCCGCGAATGGTCGAACGACGTGGTGCTGCAGGACGCGGGCGACAGCTGCGCCAGCCTGCTGATGCGCGACGACGGTTCGCTGGCGCTGGGCGCCGATGGCGGCGACTGCAGCGTGGATGGCGCCTTGCTGGCCGAAGGCGAACCCGCCGCCGTGGACTTGTACACGCCCTTCACCGTGGGCGGCACGCGCATGGCGGTGGGTCGCCTGGGCGCATCGCAATGGGCGACGCTGTTCGACGACGCGCCCGCGACGGAAGCGCCTGCCGCGCAAGCCCACGCCGATACTGCCGTGCCGACCGACACCGCCGCCACGGCGCCGCTGCCCACGCGCCGCCGCGCCGGCCTGGTGCAGCGGCTGCTGACCGGCGGCGCCGCGCTGGTGGCCGTATCGGCCTGCGCGCTGACCATGGCCTGGGCCATGGGCCCCGGCACGCTGAAGCCGGCCGAGCAGGTGCAGCACCTGCGCCAGACCCTGGCGCACCTGGGCTTTGGCATGCTGGACGCCGAGCACCGCGATGGCCAACTCACCGTCATCGGCCATCTGGACACCCTGGCCCAGCGCTCTCAGCTGGAAAAGGCGCTGGCCGGGCAGACGCCCGCGCGCGTGGCCGTCACGGTGAATGAGCAGGTCACGGCCGGCGTGGCGGACGTGTACCGCCTCAACGGCATCAGCGCCGACGTGAAAAGCGGCGGCCCCGGCGTGGTGCATGTGCACACGCGCGAGGGCGACCATGCGCGGCTCGAACGCGTGCAGGCATTGGCGCGGCGCGATGTGTCGGGCCTGAGCCTGCTGGTGCCCTTCAACAACGCGCCGCCCACCCCGGCGCGGGCCGAGGCCACCGTCAGCGACCCGGGCAAGCGCGTGGCCGCCGTCGTGCCGGGCGACCCTGGTTACGTGGTCACCGTGGATGGCACCCGCTACTTTGAAGGCGCCATGCTGCCCACGGGCCACCGCATCCTGGCGATCCTGTCCGACCGTGTGCAGATCGAGCGCGATGGCGCGACCAGCACCCTGAACTTCTGATCCGTGCGGCGCAGCGTTTTTGGGGGACCCACGCTGCGCAGGCTTTCTTCCGCTTCCAGGTCCTTTCTTCCTGCAGCTTTTCTTCTCTAGGAGATTCCAGATGAGCAACAACGTCAATCTGATGGCCGCCATGGCGGTGACGCCGGCTACCCAAAACCGCCAGAGCAAACCCACCAGCTGGTTTGAAGTCATGGCCGAGGCCTGGGGCAAGACGCTCGACGCCAAGGCCAATGAAATCGAAACCGCCGCTGACGACCTGGCCGGCGGCAACGACACGCCCGGCCACATCACCCAGATGACCGCACTGGCGCAGCAAATGGGCTTCATGTCCAACAGCGCGCACACTTCGCTGCAGTCGGTGGGCACAGCGCTCGAAACCATGGCGCGCAAGCAGTAACCGCGCCATGACTTCGATCGTTCCTTCCGTCGCGGCGCCCGAAGCGGTGGCGTCGGCGGCCTCGGGTGGCGTCAGCGCGGGTTACGGCGTGTCGCTGACCGATCTGTCGGGCTTTTCCGATGCGCTGTCGCGCGCCCAGCAGGGCAACGCCAGCGTGCTGGAGCCGCAGGCCGTGGCCGGTGCCAACGAAACCATGCAGGCCCTGTTCAAGCCGCTGGAACACATCAACGCCGAGGCGGTTTCGCTGAAAGAGCACGCCTCGACCGCGATGGCCGCCGGCACCGAGATGACGCCGGGCGAAATGGTGATGCTGACCGTGCGCGCGCACGAATTCCTGTTTCACAGCCAGCTGACCGCCAACGTCGCCAACCGCGCGTCAGACGGCCTGGCGCAGTTGTTCCGCCAGCAGGCTTGAGGTTTCCGCCGCCCGCCTGCGCTGCGCGTTCGGCAGCGGCGGGCGGCGGCGCGGCGCCAGCGCTGGGGCGCGTTGGTGCCTGGGAGAGAAGAATTTGATAGCTGCCTGCGCCCGTCCACAGACGGTTTCAATGCCAAATGGCATTGAAACCATTGAATGACGTGCGCAGCCAGCTATGTTTTTGAAAGCGATGGCTCGCATGATGACCCGTGTATTTCGCCGCGCCGCCCGCCTGGCCGCACCCGCGCTGCTGGTGCTGCTGGTGGCCTGTTCGCAGCAGGAGCTGTATGGCCAGCTGAACGAACGCCAGGCCAACGAGATGGTGGCCGTGCTGCGCAACGCCGGCATGGCGGCCGAGAAAACGCCCTCGCGCGACGGCAAGGCCTTTGTGGTCAGCACCAGCGCGCACGACTTTTCGCGCGCGGTCGAAGTGCTGCACGCCGGCGGCTTTCCGCGCGATTCGTTCGACACCCTGGGCCAGGTGTTCAAGAAGGAAGGCTTCGTCTCGTCGCCCACCGAAGAGCGCGCCCGCTTCACCCACGCGCTGTCGCAAGAGCTGTCCAACACCTTGTCCAACATCGACGGCGTGGTGCAGGCGCGCGTGCACGTCTCGGTGCCCGAACGCAACCCGCTGGCCGACAAGCCCACGCCCGCCACCGCCTCGGTGTTCATCAAGCACCGCCCCGGGGTCGACCTGAGCCAGCAGGTCGGCAAGATCAAGGGTCTGGTGGTCAACGCCATGGAAGGCCTGCCCTACGACAACGTCACCGTGGCCATGTTCCCGGCCGAACCCATTCCGCCCGCCGTGCAGCGCTCGGCCCTGGCGGTGGCCTGGGCCAACTACGGCGGCGCCATCGTCACGGTGGCCGGCATCGGCCTGCTGGCCGTCGTGGCCGCGCTGCTGCTGGGCTGGCGCCAGCGCCGCAGGCCGCAAGGCCCGGCGGGCGACCAGTTGCCGGTGGCCGAATCTGCCCTGCCTGTCATGCCGCGCCGCGCGCCGCTGCGCGCCGTGGCCGCCGATGCCGCTGCCGCCGGGGCCGACAGCTGATGGCCGACGCCAACATGCTGAACACCGCCGACATGTCCACCACCGACGCGCGCGCCCGCCGGGCCGAACGCCAGGCCGTGGCGCAGGCGCTGCAAGGCACGGCGCTGGACTGGTTCGCCATCGACGCCAGCCCCGCCTGGGTGGCGCTGCCCGCCGCTGAGCGCGATGCGCTGTGCGCCCACGCCGGCGCCTGGTGGCTGGCCGCTTCGCTGCGCGGCTGCATCGACGGCAAGCGCCTGACCCGCGTGCATGACCTGCTGGGCGAGGTCCGTCTGAATGCCCTGCGCGACGCGCCCGCCATTGCCCGCGCCGAAGCGCTGGGCCAGGCGCCCACGCCCCTGTTGCCCGCCGCCGACGACGTGCCGCGCCACCTGGTCGCCTGCGGCCGCGCCCTGCTGGGCTGGCGCCTGCCCGCCGCCGTGCGCGGCCCGGTGCTGCGCCAGCTGGGCTGGCCAACCGACGCCGACCCGGGCCACCACGCCGCCTTTGCCGCCCACCCCGACTGGGCGCGCCAGGCCTTGCAGATCGCGCTGGGCCACGAACCGCCGCCCGCGCAAGCCGCGAACACCGTCACCCTGTCGCTGAAGCTGGAGCAAGCGGATGCACTGGCCGACCCCGGCCACGCACCGCTTCAGCCCGCCGCCGAATGACTTACCTGCTGACCCTGCACCACCGCCCGCCCCTCAGCGTGGCCACCACCTCGCCCGTGGTGCCGGCCGATCAAATCGCGCCGCTGCAGGACGCGCTGGCCCTGGCCGACCGGCTTTCTGCCCTGCTGGCCGACGAGCAGGCCGCGCTGGCGCGCGCCCAGGCCGAAGGCCGCGCCGCGGGCGAAGCCACCGGTTACGCCAGCGGCCAGTCGCGCGCCCTGCACGAAGGCGCCCACGCGCTGGCCGAACAACTGCAGCGCATCGCCACTGAACAAGCCGCCCAGCGCGACGAACTGCGCCAGGCCCTGGTGGCGCTGGCCAGCGGCATGGTGCGCCGCATCGCCGCCGATCTGGCGCCCGCGCAGGTGCTGGCCGCGCTGGCCGAACGCGCCTTTGACCACGTCGTGCCCGCGCAGCCCGTGCGCCTGCGCGTGCCCGCCGCGCTGCTTGAACCCGTGCGCGCCCAACTGGCCCAGCGCGAGCTGGCCCTGCCCGTGCAGTGCAGCGCCGACGACAGCCTGCACGGCCTGCAATGCGTGGTCGAATCCGCCGCCGGTACGCTGTTGGCCGGGCTGGACGATGTGCTGAACCGCACCACCCAGGCGCTGGAAACCAGCCTGCGCACCCGCGCCCAAAGCGAACAGGACGCCGGCGCCGCCGCTCGGCACACCGAAAACGCCGCCGCGCCATGAACGACCGCGCCCGCCCCCTGCTGGATCCCGCGCTGCTCGACACGCTGCAGGCGCTGCAGCCGGCGGTGGCGCGCGGGCGGGTGGTGCAGGCCTTTGGCACCACGCTGCGCGTGAGCGGCTTGCGTGCGCACATTGGCCAGCAATGCTTGATTCGCGACCCGGCCCACCCGCACGCCGCGCCGCTGCGCGCCGAGATCGTCGGCCTGCGCGAACACGAGGCCATCCTCGTCCCGCTGGGCCATCTGCAAGGCGTGTCGATGGGGGCCGAGGTTGAAATTTTGGACCGGGGCGCCCTGGTGCCCGTCGGCCGTGGCCTGCTGGGCCGCGTGCTGGACGCCTTTGGCGAGCCGCTGGACGGCCAGCCGCTGCCGGCCAACACCGCGCTGCGCCCGTTTCAGGCCGAGCCGCCCAACCCGCTGACGCGCCGTCCGGTCGAACAGCCCTTCATCACCGGCGTGCGCGCCATCGACGGCCTGCTGACGGTGGGCGAAGGCCAGCGCCTGGGCGTCTTCGCCATGGCCGGCGGCGGCAAATCCACGCTGCTGGGCATGCTGGCGCGGCAGGCGCAAAGCGATGTCAACGTGATCGCGCTGGTGGGCGAACGCGGCCGCGAAGTGCGCGAATTCCTGGAAGACAGCCTGGGCCCCGAAGGCATGGCGCGCAGCGTGGTGGTGGTGTCCACCTCAGACCGGCCCGCCATGGAACGCCTGCGCGCCGCGCAAACCGCCACCGCCATCGCCGAAAGCTTTCGCGCGCAAGGCCAGCGCGTGCTGCTGATGATGGATTCGGTCACCCGCTACGCCCGCGCGCTGCGCGAAATCGGCCTGTCGGTGGGCGAACCGGCGGTGCGCCGCGGCTTTCCGCCCAGCGTGTTCGCCGAACTGCCGCGCCTGTTCGAGCGCGCCGGCAACGACGCGCACGGCAGCATCACCGCCTTCTACACCGTGCTGGCCGAAGACGAGGACGGCTCTGACCCCGTGGCCGAAGAAACCCGCTCCATCCTGGACGGCCACATCGTGCTGTCGCGCCAGCTGGGCCAGGCCGGCCACTACCCCGCCATCGACGTGCTGGCCAGCGCCAGCCGCGTGTTCAGCCGCGTCGCCTCGCGCCCGCACCAGGACGCCGCCCTGCGCGTGCGCGCCCTGATGGCCAAGCACGAGGAAATCCGCTTTCTGCTGCAGGTGGGCGAATACGCCCCCGGCAGCGACCGCCTGGCCGACGACGCCATCGCCGCGCAACCCGCGCTGCAGGCCCTGCTGCGCCAGCGCCCCGACGAAGCCAGCGACCTGCACCAGACCCTGGCGCAGCTCGAGCAGTTCGCCTGAAACCCGCATGACCGATACCGCCCGCCAGCTTCAGGACGCGCGCCAGCTGCAGCGCCTGCGCGAGTTGCGCGAGCGCAAGGCCCTGAGCGCGCTGCGCCAGGCCGAAGCCGAAGTCGCCACGGCCGAACACGCCGTGGCCGAACGCCAGGCCGCCATGGACCGCCTGCAGCTGGCGCGCGACCAACTCAGCGAACGCATCGTCGGCGCCTGCGCCCCCCAGCTGGGCCGCCTGGCCATCTACGCCAGCGCCGCCCAGGAAGACCTGGACGACCAGCTGGAGCGCACCGAATACGCCCTCATCGACGACGAAGAAGCGCTGAGCGCCGCCCGCGCCCAGGCCGAGCGGGCCCGCGCCGCGTGGCTGCGCGCCGTGTCGCAAAACGGATCGGCCCAGACCCTGGTGGGCGACGCCCGCAAAGCCCTGCTGCGCGACCGTGACACCCGCCTGGAGCGCGAAGACGCGCCCGCCCCCATCACCCCTTTGTGACAGAGGAAAGCCCGCCATGAGCCAGCTCAACCCCAGCACCAGCCGCCCCGCCAACCCGTCCGAGCCCAGCAACGGCGCGCGTGCCGCCGCCAGCGCCAGCACGCGCGCCGCGCCCCCCGTGCAGGCCCGCCAGCAGTTCGACGCGGCCATGCAGCGCGCCCAGGACTTCGACGAAGATCGCCCCGAACCCCGCCGCCCCAGCGACGCCCCCACCAGCACGCGCAAGCCGCGCAATGGCGACACCGAATCCGACCCCCGCGATGCGCTGGGCGCGTTGGGCACGCTGAATCCCTTCGCCAACCTGCAAAGCGGCCAGCTGGTGCCCGGCGCCATCGCCGGAGCCGAAGGCCTGCTGGGCAACGCCGCCGCGCAAGTGCCGGTGCCGGCCAGCCACACCGGGCTGAGCGCCGAATCGCTGCCCAGCCACGCCATGGGCGGCGCGCGCCAATACAACCTGAACCTGGCCGGTGAAAACGCCGCCGCCATGACCCTGCGCATGACGCAGGCCGGTGCGTCGCACTGGCAGCTTCGCCTGAGCGCCGACAGCACCACCCGCCAGCAACTTGGCCCCCACGTCGATCGCCTGCGCGACCGCCTGCGTGAAAGGCAGGGCCAAGGCCAGCACACGGCCGATTTCGATCTGGAAGACGACAACAGCGTTTAGCAGCGCTGCAGCCCCGGCGCGCCCGATTCAACGAAGCCGCCAGCGTTGCCTGAGGCTTGCCGGCGTCGCGCCTTCCGCCGCGTTTCTTTGTGTCGTTTGCCGTGTTATTTGCCGCGCCTGGGTCAGCGCGCCAGGGCCCGCTGCAGCTCGGCCTTGCGCATGCGCGATCGCCCTGCAATGCCTTTTTGGCGCGCTTCGTTGTACAGCTGCGCCTTGGTGCGGCCGCCCGGGCCGGTGTGTGAACGCAGGCCGCCGCGCCGGCCCGATGAGATGTCGTTCAGCGACGAGGCGCTGGCTTCGCGCGATTCACCGGCGCGGGCGCGTTCCTTGTTGACCGTACGGGCGGCGATTGCCTCGGCGGTTTTCTCGCTGCGGCCGCGCTCTTGCAGGCTGTCCCGGATGTGCTGGTACTGGCGTTCGCGCTTGGCGCTCCAGGCTTTGGGCATGTCGGCCTCCGATGGCCGTGTGAAACACGGCCCCATGGTGCGCCCGTGCCGCGCGCGGTGCCTTCAGGCAAGGCCGCGCCGGGGTGTAGCCGGGTTCTTACAGGCGCGCGGGGCGCGTTGGCTGGCGGCGCTTCAGCGCGTGCCGCCGCGCACGGCCTTCACCATGCGCGTGGTGTTCTCGCGCATCAGCTGCACATAGGTGTCGGCGCTGCCGCCGGTGCGGGTCAGCGCGTCGGAATACAGGCTGCCGGAGGGGCGCAGGCCGGTTTCGCGCGCCAGTTGCTCCATCAGGCGGGGGTCGCTGATGTTCTCGATGAACAGTGCGCGGATGCGCTGGGTGCGGATCTGGCGCACCAGCTGCGCCACGCCCTTGGCCGACGGTTCGCTGTCGGTGCTGACGCCGCGCGCGGCAAAAAATTGCACGGCGTAGGCCTTGCCGTAGTACGCATACGCGGCGTGCGAGGTGATGACCTTGCGCTGCGCGGCGGGCACGGGCGCCCAGGCGGCGCGGATGTCGGCGTCCAGCTGGGTCAGCTCGGCGCTGTAGCGATCGCCGCGCGCGCGGTAGTCGGCGCAGCCGGGGGCGTCGGCGGCGCACAGGCCGGCGACGATGTTCTGCACGTACAGCTTGGCGTTGGGCACGCTTTGCCAGGCGTGCGGGTCGGCGTGGCTGGCGTGCTGGTCGCCGTGGTCATGGTCGTGGTCGTGCCCATGGTCATGGCCGTCCTCGGCCGCTTCCAGCGGGCGCACGCCGCGCGTGGCTTCGACCGTGGGGCCGCGGTAGCCGGCGCTTTGCAGCAGGCGCGCCATCCAGCCTTCGTAGCCCAGGCCGTTGGTCACCAGCAGCTGCGCCTGGCCCACCTGCCGCGCGTGCGCGGGCGATGGCTGGAACACGTGCGCGTCTTCGCCAGGGCCGACCAGCGCCTGCACCGCCACGCGGTCGCCGCCCACCTGGCGCGCCATGTCGGCCAGGATGCTGAAGCTGGCCACCACACGCAGCGGCTCGGCCGCCTGCGCGGCATTGGGCAGGCCGGCACCCAGGGCGAGCGCCACCAGGGCAGAAGCAATTACTCTGTTTTTCATAGCTGTTGACGCCCGTGTGGCGGGCGCTAGAGGCACTTTTTAATCAAAAAACAAGACGGCATCAGCGCTGCAGATGGCGCCGCGCCGCCCGCGTGCCGCCGCGCCACAGGCCGTTGCGGCCCAGCACCAGCGACGCCAGATAGACCGCGCCCAGGCACAGCACGATGGCCGGGCTGGTCGGCCATTCGACGTGGTACGACAGCAGCAGCCCAACCAGCGACGCGCCCAGCGCCAGCACCGTGGCCAGCGCCATCAGCGCCGGCACGCTGCGCACCCACAGGCGCGCGGCGGCGGCGGGCAGCACCATCATGCCGACGGCCATCAGCGTGCCCAGGGCGTGAAAGCCGGCCACCAGGTTGATCACCAGCAGGCACAGAAAACCGTAGTGCGCCAGCGGGCTTAAGGCGCTGACGCTGCGCAGAAACTGCGGGTCCACGCATTCCAGCAGCAGCGGCCGGTACAGCACGGCCAGCGCCAGCAGCGTGACGACCGAGGTGCCCACCAGCAGCGCCAGCGCGGCGTCGTCCAGCGCCAGCACGGTGCCGAACAGCACGTGCAGCAAATCAACGCTGCTGCCGCGCGTGGACACGATCAGCACGCCCAGCGCCAGCGATATCAGATAGAACGCGGCCAGGCTGGCGTCTTCGCGCAGCACGGTTGACCGCGCCACCAAACCCGAGCCCACCGCCACCAGCAGCCCGGCGACCACGCCGCCCAGCGTCATCGCCGGCAACGACAGCCCGGCGATCAGGTAACCAATGGCCGCGCCCGGCAGCACCGCGTGCGCCATGGCGTCGCCGGTCAGGCTCATGCGGCGCAGCAGCAGAAACACCCCTACCGGCGCGCAGCTGAGCGACAGCGCAATGCAGCCCACCAGCGCGCGCCGCATGAAGCCGAATTCGGTCAGCGGGCCGATCAGCAGGCCCCACAGGCCGGCGTCGAAGGCGTCGCCGCTCATGGTGCGTGCCCCGGGGCGCTGTGCGCGTGGCCGGGCGTGTGGGCATGCGCGTGCGTATGGCCCAGCGCGTGTGCGTGGCGGCCATCGCCCGGTACGGCAGGCACTTCGCACACCGGCGCGTCGTCGTCCGGGGCTTCGGGCATGACGTGCAGGCGGCGCAGGTTTTCGGGCGTCAGCACTTCGTCGGTGGCGCCGCAGGCCACCAGTTCGCGCGCCAGCATCAGCGTGCGCGGGAAAGCCGCGCGCACCTGCTGCAGATCGTGCAGCACCGCCAACACGGTTTTGCCTTGCCGGTTCCAGCTGTGCAGCAGCGAAACCAAATCGGCCGTGGTGCGCTGATCAATGGCCGAAAATGGTTCATCCAGCAGCAATACGTCGGCATCTTGCAGCATCATGCGGGCAAACAACACGCGCTGCAGCTGCCCGCCAGACAGCGCATCGATCGGCTGGCGGGCAAAACCTTCCAGGCCCACGGCACCCAGCGCATCGCGCACGCGCTGGCGCTGCGCGTCGCTGAATCCGCCAAAGGCGCCGGCTTCATGCCACAGCCCCATGGCAGCGAATTCGCCCACGCGGATCGGAAAGCCACGCTCCAGCGACGCCTGCTGCGGCAGATAGGCCACCCGCAGGCCTTTCAGCCCTTCGATTTGCCCGCCAATGGGTTGCAACAGCCCCGCCAGCGCCTTGACCAGGGTGGATTTGCCCGCGCCGTTGGGGCCGATGACGGCCATCAGCGCGCCCGGCGCAATCGCGCAGCTGACGTGGTGCACGGCCGGGTGGCCGTCGTAACCCAGCGTCAGGTCGTGCAGGGCGATGGGGTCGATGGGGGACGTGGCGGTGGCCATGGTTCAGGCTCCGGCGCCGCCCTGCAGCGCCCAGTACCACAGCCCCACCAGCAGCGCAGACAGCGCCAGCGCGCCCAGCACGCGCCAGGTGGCCGAACGCAGCAGCAACGGTGGGCGCGAAGGGGATGAGGGTGCGGGCATGGGGAAAAAAGCGAGGTGTCGGCACAAGTGCCACGGCCGGTGCGTCAACAACTTGCGTCAACGCCCGTGGCGGGGCATCATAACGCAAGTCAGTTGCAATAATGGCGCCCAAACGAGCGCCGCCCCACCATGCCGCGAAATCCCGAACCCCACCTGCCCGACGCCAGCGCCGAACGCTTGCGCGCAGCCGGTTTGCGCCGCACCCGCGCGCTGCAGGCGGTGCTGGCGCTGTTCGAAGGCAACCCGGCGTGGACACCCACGCACGCGCAACTGGCCGACCGCCTGGCCGCCGACGGCGAAGCCATGAACGCCGTCACCCTGTACCGTTTGCTGGAACGCCTGGTGGGCGCCGGCCTGCTGGCGCGGCGCACGGCCTCGGGCGAGCGCGTGTGGCGCTTTCACTGGCTGGCCGCGCCCGACGATGCCGGCCCGCTGTTTGAATGCGACGCCTGCCACCACCAATTTTCACTGGCCGAAGACGACGCGGCCGCACGCGCCGTGGCCACCGCGCTCAACCGGCTGGTGGCGCGCCAAGGCCACCACGCAGCGCGCGTGGATCTGGCGGTGCACGGCACCTGCGCCGATTGCCGGGGCGCGGGTGCTGCCGCCTGAGCGCGATCAAAACCCCGCTCGCTTTTACTCAACATTGCTATGCAATAGATAGCTGCTTGCGCCGGACTGACGGGCGCTAGCAGGCTATTTGACTGGTATTCCTTGCGATGGCCACTTGCGCAAGGGCTAGCCCGAATCCCCAAACCGGCGCGTGCGCAGCGCCGTCAGATCCAGGATGCGCAGGCCGCCGTATTCGATCTGCAGCACGCCCGCGGCGGCCAGGTTTTGCAGCGCTTCGTTCACGCGCTGGCGTGACAGGCCCACCAGGTAAGCCAGCTCCTGCTGCGTGATGTGCAGCACCTCGCCCACGCCGGGGAACAGCACCGGGTTGACCAGCGCCGCCAGGTTGCGCGCCACGCGCTGTTCGGGGCCCGACAGGCGGTCGGCTTCAACCGTTCCGATGAATTGCCCCAGCCGCTCGTTGAACTGGTTCATCAGAAAGCGGTTGAAGCCGATGGAATGCTCCACCAGCCAATGGAAGCTGTCGGCGGGCAGCCCGGCCACGCGGCTTTTGCGCAGCGCCAGGATGTTGTAGCGGTAGGCCTCGCGCTTGAGCACCGTGCCCTCGCCAAACCAGCCGCCGCGCGTCAGCCCCGAATAGGTGAGGGTGTGGCCGTGCTCGTTGTCGGTGCTCATCTTGAGCAGGCCATCCACCACGCCAAACCAGTAGGTGGCGGCCCGCCCCATGCGGCAGATCACGTCGCCGGGGTTGGCCTCGGTGATGCGCATCTCGCTCACCACGCGGTCCAGCTCGGCGGGGCCCAGGTGGGCCAGCCAGGGGACGTCGGCCAACTCGTCCTCCGTCAGCGGGCGACTGCGTTCTTGAAGGGTGCGGGTGGCAGGCATCTAGGGGAAAGACCTGAGGGAAACGGGGTTGAATTGTCGTCCAAACGACAACTTGGCGTCAAAGTTGCGCCGTACTATCGACGCATTACACGGAAAGGCGCGGCACTTGCGCCACCCGCAAGGAGACAACTGGTCCATGGCGAACACTTTTCCCCGCCTGCTGCAAAAGCACGCCAGCGAAAGGCCGAACGACCCGGCGCTGCGCGAGAAGGAATACGGCATCTGGCAGACCTGGAGCTGGCAGCGCGCCTCGGACGAGGTGCAGGCCATGGCGGCCGGCCTGTCGGCGCTGGGCTTTGCGCCGGGCCACAACCTCGCCATCGTGGGCGACAACCGGCCTTACCTGTATTTGATGGTGGTGGCGGTACAAGCGCTGCGCGGCGTGCCGGTGCCGATGTACCAGGACGCCGTGGCCACCGAAATGGCCTTCGTGCTGCAAGACGCCGAAGTGCACTTCGTCTTTGCCGAAAACCAGGAGCAGGTCGACAAGATGCTGGAGCTGCGCGAGACCGTGCCCGGCCTCACGCACATCATCTATGACGACCCACGCGGCCTGCGCAAATACACGCAGCCGGGCCTGATCAGCGTGGCAGAGCTGATGGCGCTGGGCCGCGAACACAGCAAGTCGCACCCGCAGCTGGTGGCCGAATCGATCAAAGCCGGCCAGTCGGACGACGTGGCGGTGATCCTCTACACCTCGGGCACCACCGGGCGGCCCAAGGGCGTGTGCCAGACGCACGCCAGCTTCATCGGCTCGGCCCAGGGCGGCGTTGAAACCGATGGGCTGAACAGCCGCGACAACGTGCTGTCCTACCTGCCGCCGGCCTGGGTGGGCGACTTTCTGTTTTCGATGGCGCAGTGGATGGTGGCCGGCTTCACCATCAACTGCCCAGAGGCGTCCGAGACCGTCGGCATCGACATGCGCGAGATCGGCCCCACCTACTACTTCGCCCCGCCCCGCGTGTTCGAAGGCATGCTGACGTCGGTGTCCATCCGCATGGAAGATGCCGCCGGCATCAAGCAGTGGATGCACCGCAAGTTCATGGACGTGGCGCGCCGCGTTGGTTCGGACGTGATGGATGGCAAGTCCGTCCCCTTCGGCGACCGGTTGATGTACGGCCTGGGCAACTTCCTGGTCTACGCACCGCTGAAGAACGCCATGGGCCTGTCGCGCATCCGTGTGGCCTACACGGCGGGCGCGGCCATCGGGCCGGATCTGTTTCGCTTTTTCCGCTCGATCGGTGTCAACCTCAAGCAGCTGTATGGCCAGACCGAAACCTGCGCCTACGTGTGCATCCAGAAGAACGGCCAGGTCAAGCTGAACAGCGTGGGCCAGGCCGCGCCCGGCATCGAGCTGAAGATTGCCGACAACGGCGAAGTGCTGGTCAAGGGCGTGTCGGTGCTCAAGGAGTACTACAAACGCCCCGACGCCACGGCCGAAGTGATCGACGAGAACGGCTACTTCAAGACCGGCGACGCCGGCGTGCTGGACCACGACGGCCACCTGCGCATCATCGACCGCGCCAAGGACGTCGGCAAGCTGTCGGGCGGCGCCATGTTCGCGCCCAACTACATCGAGAACAAGCTCAAGTTCTTCCCGCAGATCAAGGAAGCCGTGTGCTTTGGCCACGAACGCGACCGCGTTTGCGCCTTCATCAACATCGACTTCGACGCCGTGGGCAACTGGGCCGAACGTCAGGGCCTGCCCTACGCCGGCTATGTGGACCTGGCCAGCAAGCCCGAGGTGCTGAAGATGATGACCGACTGCGTGAACCAGGTGAACGCCGACCTGGCCGCCGAAGAAGGCATGGAAGACACGCAGATCTCGCGCTTTCTGGTGCTGCACAAAGAGCTGGACCCGGACGACGACGAGCTGACCCGCACGCGCAAGGTGCGCCGTGGCTTTGTGGCCGAAAAATACGGCGTGCTGATCGACGCGCTGTACACCGGCCTGCCCCAGCAGTTCATTGAAACGGCGGTGAAGTTCGAAGACGGCCGCACCGGCAAGGTCAGCGCCAACCTGACGATTCTGGATGCCAAGACCTACCCACCGGTCAGGAGCGCGGCATGAGCACGAATACTACTGAAATGCTAGCTCCTGGCGCCCACCAGGCGGGCGCTACAGCCAAATTTGAAGATAAAAAGATCGGCGACGTCATCCTGGATGTGAAGAACATCAGCCTGCGCTTTGGCGGCGTGAAGGCGTTGACCGACATCAGCTTCAACGTGCGCGAACACGAGATCCGCGCCATCATCGGCCCCAACGGCGCGGGCAAGTCGTCGATGCTGAACTGCATCAACGGCGTGTACGTGCCCAGCGAAGGCAGCATCACCTTCCGCGGCAAAACCTTCAACCACATGAACAGCCGCCAGGTGGCTGAAATGGGGGTGGCGCGCACCTTCCAGAACCTGGCGCTGTTCAAGGGCATGAGCGTGCTGGACAACATCATGTCCGGGCGCAACCTGAAGATCAAAAGCAACATCCTGATGCAGGCGCTGCGCATCGGACCGGCCGAGCGAGAAGAGATTCGCCACCGCGAATTCGTCGAACAGATCATCGACTTCCTGGAAATCCAGGCGCATCGCAAAACGCCCGTGGGCCAGCTGCCCTACGGCCTGCAAAAGCGCGTTGACCTGGGCCGCGCGCTGGCGATGGAGCCGCAGGTGCTGCTGCTGGACGAGCCGATGGCCGGCATGAACGTGGAAGAGAAGCAGGACATGAGCCGCTTCATCCTGGACGTGAATGACGAGTTCGGCACCACCATCGTGCTGATCGAACACGACATGGGCGTGGTGATGGACATCAGCGACCGCGTGGTGGTGCTGGACTACGGCAAGAAGATCGGCGACGGCACGCCGCACGAAGTGCGCAACAACGAAGACGTGATCCGGGCGTACCTGGGCACGAGCGATTGAGATGACGCATCGCGCCGAATCGCTGACGTGCGTTGCACAACACGGTGTCCGAACGACGCTTGAAATGAACAGGTGAATTGAATGGGATCGTTTCTGGAAACCTTGCTCGGCGGGCTGATGTCCGGGATGCTGTACGCGCTGGTGGCGCTGGGCTTTGTGCTCATCTTCAAGGCGTCGGGCGTGTTCAACTTTGCGCAGGGCGCAATGGTGCTGTTCGCGGCACTGGCCATGGCGCGCTTTTCCGGGTGGATTCCCGGCTGGCTGGGCATCGAACCGGGCGTGCTCAGCATCCTGCTGTCGCTGGTCGTCAGCGTGCTGATCATGATCGGCGTGGCCTGGCTGATCGAACGGCTGGCGCTGCGCCACCTGGTCAACCAGGAACCGATTGCGCTGTTGATGGCCACGCTGGGTATCGCGTATTTCCTGGACGGCCTGGGCCCGCTGATCTTCGGCAGCGCCGTCTACAGCATCGACGTGGGCATGCCCAAGGACCCGGTCTTCATCCTGGAAAACCTGTTTGACGGCGGCCTGCTGATCAGCCTGGAAGACTTGTATTCGGCTGGCATTGCCGCCACCCTGGTGGCCATGCTGACGGTGTTCTTCCAGTTCACCGGCACCGGCCGTGCCTTGCGCGCCGTGGCCGATGACCACCAGGCGGCGCAGTCGATCGGCATTCCGCTGTCGCGCATGTGGGTCATCGTCTGGTCGGTGGCCGGCGTCGTGGCGCTGGTGGTCGGCATCATCTGGGGCAGCAAGCTGGGCGTGCAGTTCTCACTGTCGCTGGTGGCCCTGAAGGCGCTGCCGGTGGTGATTCTGGGCGGGCTGACTTCGCTGCCCGGCGCCATCATCGGCGGGCTGATCATCGGCATGGGCGAAAAGCTGTCCGAGGTCTACCTGGGCCCGCTGATCGGCGGCGGCATCGAGACCTGGTTTGCCTACGGCCTGGCGCTGGCCCTGCTGCTGGTGCGCCCGCAAGGCCTGTTCGGCGAGAAGATCATCGATCGCGTGTGATGCTGCTGAATTGATAGCTGCCTGCGCCCCATCCACGCTGACCAACCCCTGATTCGAGCCCAAACAATATGTTCTACCGAGAAAACGGCCAGTTCAAAACCAGCTACCGCGCCGATCAACAGATCTTCGCCATTCTGCAAGACCGCGTGGCCGTGCTGCTGGTGCTGTTGGTGGCCTTTGTGGCGGTGCCGCTGGTGGCCAGCAACTACGTCTTCCAGGCGGTGTTGATCCCGTTTCTGATCATGTCGCTGGGCGCGCTGGGGCTGAACATTCTGGTGGGCTACTGCGGACAGATTTCGCTGGGCACCGGCGCCTTCATGGCGGTGGGCGCTTACGCGGCCTACAACTTCCAGGTGCGCTTTGAGGGCATGCCGCTGCTGGTGTCGCTGCTGGGCGGCGGGCTGGTGGCGATGGTGTTCGGCATGGTGTTCGGCCTGCCCAGCCTGCGCATCCGCGGCCTGTACCTGGCGGTGGCCACGCTGGCCGCGCAGTTCTTCATGGACTGGCTGACCAGCCGCGCCAAGTGGGTCACCAACAATTCGTCCTCGGGCTCGGTCAGCGCAGGGCCGCTGTCCATCGGCGGCTGGCAGATCGACACGCCGGTGGAAAAGTACCTGCTGTGCCTGGGCATTCTTTGCGTGATCGCGCTGGCGGCCAAGAACCTGGTGCGCAGCGCCATCGGCCGCGAATGGATGGCCATTCGCGACATGGACGTGGCCGCGGCCGTGATCGGCATTCGCCCGATGTACGCCAAGCTCAGCGCCTTTGGCGTCAGCAGCTTCATCGTCGGCATAGCCGGCGCGCTGTGGGCCTTCGTGCACCTGGGCGCGTGGGAACCGGCGGCGTTCAGCATCGACCGTTCGTTCCAGTTGCTGTTCATGATCATCATCGGTGGCCTGGGCTCGATCGTGGGCAGCTTCATGGGCGCGGCGTTCTTTGTGCTGCTGCCGCTGCTGCTGAACTACGTGCCGCACTGGCTGGGCCTGCCGCTGTCGACCGCCACCGCCACTTATCTGGAACACATGATCTTTGGTGCGCTGATCGTGTTCTTCCTGATCGTCGAGCCGCACGGCCTGGCGCGGCTGTGGTCCACCTTCCGCCAAAAGCTGCGTATCTGGCCCTTCCCGCATTGAACCTGCGCCACAACCCTGATGCCGGCGCCCTGCGCTGGCGCGTTGAAACCCTTCTATCGCTTTCTTCACCCACCCGTCGATTCCTAAGGAGACAAACCATGAAACTCGGGTCTATCGCTCTCGCTGCTGCTGCCATCGTCGGGGCCTTTGCACCGGCCGTTCAGGCGCAGGAACAATTCGTACCGCTGCTGGTGTACCGCACCGGCCAGTTTGCGCCCCTGGGCATTCCATGGGCCGACGGCAAGCAGGATTACCTGAAGCTGGTCAACGCCAAAGGCGGGGTGAACGGCGTGAAGATCGCGTTTGAAGAATGCGAAACCGCCTACGACACCGCCAAGGGCGTGGAGTGCTACGAACGCCTGAAGAACAAGGGCACCGGCGCTTCGGGCTTTGACACCCAATCCACCGGCATCACGTTTGCCACCAGCGACAAGGCGCCCGCCGACAAAGTGCCGCTGGTGACCATGGGCTACGGCCTGTCGCAGTCGGCCGATGGCCGCGTGTTCGAGTGGAACTTCCCCCTGCTGGGCAACTACTGGACCGCTGCCGATTCGATGATTCAGGACATCCTGAAGAAGGAAAAAGGCAGCCTGAAGGGCAAGAAGATCGCCCTCGTGTACCACGACTCGCCGTACGGCAAAGAGCCGATTCCGCTGCTGCAAAAGCGTGCTGAGAAAGAAGGCTTCGAGCTGCTGCTGCTGCCGGTGACCGCACCGGGCGTCGAACAGAAATCCACCTGGCTGCAGATCCGCCAACAGCGCCCCAACTACGTGCTGCTGTGGTCGGCCGGCGTGATGACGCCCGCCGCCGTGCGTGAAGCGCAGGCCACCAACTTCCCGCGCGACAAGATCTACGCGGTCTGGTGGGCCGGCTCTGACCACGACGTGAAGGACATCGGCGCAGGTGCCAAGGGCTACAACACCGTGACCATCCACAACACGGCCGAGCGCGACAAGGTGCACGACGAAGTGAAGGCCCAGCTCTACGACAAGGGCCAGGGCACCGCCAAGGACGTGAAGGAACTGGGCGCCATGGCGCACACGCGCGGCATGGTCATCTCGATGCTGCAGGTCGAAGCGATTCGCACCGCGCAAGAGAAATTCGGCAAGGGCAAGACCGTCACGCCGGAGCAGGTGCGCTGGGGCCTGGAGAACCTGAACCTGACGCAAGAGCGCCTGAACGAGCTGGGCTTCGGCAAGATCCTGCGCCCCGTCAAGACCAGCTGCAGCAACCACCTGGGTACCGACTGGGCGCGCATCGCACAGTGGGACGGCAGCGCCTGGAAGGTCGTGTCTGACTGGTATCAGGCCGACAAGAGCCTGGTCGACCCGCTGGTCAAAGAGTATGGCGAGAAGTACGCCAAAGAGAAGAACGTGAAGGTGCGCAGCTGCAGCTGATCGCCTTGACCTGGCGTTGGGCCGGCACACGCTGCCCAACGCCGGCTTGAGCTTTCGCGCAGGCGCTTTTTGCAGACCGGGGGGCCAGGCCCCTGGTCGGCCGATGTTGGTGAGCCCCTGGAAAAAAGTCCCTTCATGACCTCATCCGCCACCCTTCATGAGCCGACTGCGGCAGCGCCCGCAGCGCCACCCCCTTTGCTGGTCGTCAACGGCATCGAGGTGATCTACAACCACGTGATCCTGGTGCTCAAGGGCGTCTCGGTCAGCGTGCCTCAGGGTGGCATCGTCGCCATTCTGGGCGGCAACGGCGCGGGCAAGACGACCACGCTGCGCGCGGTGTCCAACCTGCTCAAGGGCGAACGCGGCGAAGTCACCAAGGGCACCATCGAATACAAGGGCGAGCGGATAGAGAACCTCAGCCCCGCCGACCTGGTCAAGCGCGGCGTGGTGCAGGTGATGGAAGGCCGTCACTGCTTCGCCCACCTGACGATCGAAGAAAACCTGCTGACCGGCTCCTACACGCGCACCGACAAGGGCGAGATCGCGGCCAACCTGGAAAAGGTCTACAACTACTTTCCGCGCCTGAAGACGCGCCGCACCAGCCAGGCGGCGTACACCTCGGGCGGCGAGCAACAGATGTGCGCCATTGGCCGCGCGCTGATGACCAATCCGAACATGGTGCTGCTGGACGAACCCTCGATGGGCCTGGCGCCGCAGATCGTGGAAGAGGTGTTCAACATCGTCAAGGATTTGAACCAGCGCGAGAAGGTCACCTTTCTGCTGGCTGAACAGAACACCAACATGGCGCTGAAGTACGCCGACTACGGCTACATCATGGAAAGCGGGCGCATCGTGATGGACGGCCGCGCAAGCGACCTGGCCAGCAACGAAGACGTGAAAGAGTTTTACCTGGGCGTGGGCGGTGGCGAACGCAAGAGCTTCAAGGACGTCAAGAGCTACAAGCGGCGCAAGCGCTGGCTGGCCTGAGCCGTACCGCCACGGCGCAAAGCTGACCCAGGTATTTGAATCATTCAAGGCTTTAGCGCCCGCCAATACTGCGCGGGCAGCTATATAAATCATAGTATCCGACAAGGTGCATCCATGAGTGCTGAGTATTTCGACAGCCTGGAGACGCGCGCCCCCGCCGAGCGCGAAGCCGCGCTGCTGGCCGCTTTGCCGGCCCACATTGCGCGCGCGCAGCAACACAGCCGCGCCTTCGCGGAAATTCTGGCGGGCGTGGACGCGCAGGCGATCCACACGCGCGAAGCGCTGGCGCGCCTGCCCGTCACGCGCAAGAGCGAACTGCTGGAACGCCAGCGCGCCAGCCGCGCCGCGGGGCAGGATGCCTTTGGCGGCTTTGCCGCCACGCCCTACGGCGCGCTGATGCAGCGCGTGTTTGCCAGCCCCGGCCCGATCTACGAGCCCGAAGGCGTGGCCACCGATTACTGGCGCACCGGCCGCGCGATGTTCGCCGCCGGCTTTCGCGCGGGCGATCTGGCGCACAACGCGTTCAGCTACCACATGACGCCCGGCGCCTTCATCATGGAAAGCGGCGCCCGCGCGGTGGGCTGCACCGTGTTTCCGGCCGGCACCGGCCAGACCGAGCAGCAACTGCAAGCCATTGCCGAGCTGCGCCCCGCGGGCTACACCGGCACCCCCAGCTTCCTGCGCATCCTGCTGGAAAAAGCGGCAGAGGCCGGCAGCGACGTGCGCAGCCTGACCAAGGCCATGGTCAGCGGCGAAGCCTGTCCGCCGTCGCTGCGCGACTGGTTTGCCGAGCGCGGCGTGGCCGCCTACCAAAGCTACGCCACGGCCGATGTCGGCCTGATCGCCTATGAAACCGCCGCACGCGAAGGCCTGGTGCTGGACGAAGGCGTGATCGTCGAGATCGTGCGCCCCGGCACGGGCGATGTCGTGCCCGAAGGCGAGGTGGGCGAGGTGGTCGTCACCGTGCTGAACCCCGATTACCCCCTGGTGCGCTTTGGCACGGGGGATTTGTCCGCCGTGCTGGCCGGTACGTGCCCCACCGGGCGCACCAACGCGCGCATCAAGGGCTGGCTGGGCCGCGCCGATCAGACCACCAAGGTGCGCGGCATGTTCGTGCACCCAGGCCAGGTGGCCGAAATCGTGCGGCGCTTTCCTGAAGTGCAGCGCGCCCGCCTGGTGGTCAGCGGCGAAATGGCCGACGACCGCATGCTGCTGCGCGCCGAAGCCGTTGCCGATGCCGCGCTGCAACAGCGCCTGAGCGAAGCCGTGCGCGACGTGACCAAGCTGCGCAGCGACGTCGAACTGGTGGCCCCAGGCAGCCTGCCAAACGACGGCAAGGTGATCGAGGACGCGCGCAGCTACCGCTGACCGGGCAGCGCGCCGGGCGCCCTTGGCCCGCTGGCGGCCGCCCGTATTGCATGGCAATGCCACGCCCGTAGCGGGGCGATGACCTGCGCCAGATCAGGGCGCCAGAAAAAGACCTTTATCAGGGCTAACCCCGTGAAACAACGGGTGATTACCCCGTTTTCTGTCGGTAATATCGACGGGGTACCCCTTTTGATTTTTCAGGAGTTAACTCAATGTCCGCATTCTTCAAGCTGACCCTTGCCGCCGGCGCCGCCATGCTGGCACTGGGTGCTCACGCACAGTCGTTCCCGGCGCCCGGCAAGGCCATTACGATCATCGTCCCGTTCGCCGCGGGCGGCCCCACCGACAAGGTGGCGCGCGATCTGGCGGAAGCCCTGCGCAAGCCGTTGAATGGCGCCACCATCGTGATCGACAACGCCGCCGGTGCGGGCAGCTCGATCGGCACCGCCAAGGCATTTCGCGCCGCGCCCGATGGCTACACGCTGCTGGTCACGCACGTCGGCATGGCTACCACGCCCGCGCTGTACCGCAAGCTGCCCTACGTGGTGGACGAATTCGAATTCGCCGGCCTGATCAACGAAGTGCCCATGGTCGTCGTGGGCAAGCCCACCCTGCCAGCCAACAACTTCAAGGAACTGACCGCCTGGATCGCCCAGAGCAAAGGCAAGGTCAACCTGGCCAACGCCGGCCTGGGGTCGGCCTCGCACCTGTGCGGCCTGATGTTCCAGCAGGCGCTGAAGACCGAGATGACCACCGTGCCCTACAAAGGCACCGCCCCCGCCATGACCGACCTGATGGGCGGCCAGGTCGACATCATGTGCGACCAGACCACCAACACTACCCAGCAGATCGACGCCAAGAAGATCAAGGCCTATGCCATGACCACGCCCAAGCGCGTGACGCAGCCGCCCCTGTACAAAGACCTGCCGACGCTGGACGAGGTTGGCATGAAGGGCTTCAACGTGTCGATCTGGCACGGCCTGTACGCACCCAAGGGTACGCCGGCTGCGGTCGTCAAGACGCTGAACGACGCGCTGAAAGTGGCCCTGAAGGATCCGCAGTTCATCAAGAGCGAGGAAGCGCTGGGCGCCATCGTGGTGACCGATGCGCGCGCCAACTCGGCCGAGCACAAGAAATTCGTGCAGTCCGAAGTGGCCAAGTGGGGCACGGTCATCAAGGCGGCCGACCAGTACGCTGACTGAGCGTTTCAGCGCTTCGACCCCACCGCGCGAGTGCGACCGCCTCGCGCGGTTTTTTTGTTTTAGCTTTTCAGGGCGCGGCGCACAGCACGCGGAACGACGGCGTGCGGGCCTGTCGCAACGCATCTGCCGCCATGCTGGGCGCGCCGCGCAGCGCACGGCCCAGGCCCCGCTGGCCGCGCACGGCGGCCACAGGCCTCAGCTATTCAATGCCGAATGTGCATTCAGCGCAGGCTGGTAGTGCGCTGGTAGCTATCAAGTAAATAGCGTGCGGCTTCAAACGCCCCACACCACGTCCTTGCCATCCGCCGCACTGCGTTCAAGCATTTCAATGAACGGCGCGGCCCGGCGACGCAGCGAAATGGGCTCTTCCTGGTGTTTGGCGGCATCGTCGGCGCCCACCTGGTCGGCCACATCGTCGCGCGCGTGCTGCGCGGGGGCGCCCGCTTCACGGCGCTGAATCTCGGCCTTCAGTGCAGCCACCGCGCCAGGGATTTGCGCCACGGTCACGATGCCGGTGGCGCCCGGCTCCTTGCCAATGGTCTTCAGGATTTCCTCGGCGCTTTCGCGCAGCATGATCACGTCGGCAGTGGCTTGGGATTTGAATTTGTAAAGCATAAAAGTCTCCAGGGTTGACCTGCGTTCGAAGGGCGCAGGCGCGGCGCACGCAGCACCCATGTGAATTGTGCCTTGCCGAGGACTGGCATCGCGCGCTGCACGCAATCCTGCGGCGTGCGGTGCCTGAGCCTGAGCCTGTACGCGTCCTAACCCGCCTCGCCCGGTTCCATCGATGGATCAACCGGCTGGTGCAAGGCCACGATCTCCTTGAGCGCCTGCTTGAGTTCGGCCGAGCGCTGTACGCCAAACGGTTGCAGAACCCGCGCCTCGTGCGCGCGAGCCAAAGTAATCAGATCCGCCACCAGGCGCAGCCCGCTGGGTGTTATGCGCACCAGCGTCACGCGGCGGTCGTTCGCATCGTCGATCCGCACCACGTCGCCCTGCTTCTCGAATCGGTTGATCACCCGCGTCACCGTCGGTTGGGTGGTGACCGAGATGCGGGCCAGCTCGCCGGTGGACATCGCATGGCCGTCGGCAAGGGAAGCCAGCACCCGCCACTCGCTCACGGTGAATCCCTGCTCGACGACGACGCGATGGAACTCTCCCGATATCAGCTGGCTGGCCTGCGCCAGCAAGGCGGGGAGGTAGTCATCGACGAATGGGAAAGCGGCCAGGGTTTTGGACATGGGTGGCAGAAACAAACTGATTCACAAAGGATGCCAGACATTCGGGAAAGCACCTAGTACAAGCGCTGGAAATCTTTAGGCCTAAACAATAAACTGCCAGTTATATCCATTTGGATGCAAATAGCGCGTACCGAATCGCGGACCACGATGGCAGAACGTTCTTTCGTTGAAGAAGTGAAGAAGCTGCGCCTTGGCGACGGCGAGCTGTTTCGCGGCGAGGGGATTCTTGCCGTGACCAAGGCGCTGCTGGAGTCGGGCGTGAACTACGTCGCCGGGTACCAGGGCGCACCGATCTCGCACTTGATGGACGTGCTGGCCGACGCGCAAGACATCCTGTCCGAATACGGCATCCGCTTCGAAAGCAGCGCCAGTGAAGCGACCGCAGCCGCTACGCTGGCCGCATCGGTCAACTATCCGCTGCGCGGCGCCGTCACCTTCAAGGCCACCGTCGGCACCAATGTGGCTTCCGACGCATTGGCCAACCTCGCATCAGGCGGCGTCACCGGCGGGGCGCTCATCATCGTGGGCGAGGACTACGGCGAAGGCTCGTCGATCATGCAAGAGCGCAGCCACGCGTTCGCGATGAAGTCGCAGATCTGGTTGCTCGACCCGCGCCCCAACCTGCCGAGCATCGTCGCGGCGGTCAAGCAGGGTTTCGAGCTCTCCGAGGCCAGCCACACGCCGGTGATGCTGCAACTGCGCATCCGTGCCTGTCACGTGCACGGCCACTTCATCGCACGCGACAACCAGCGTGCCAGCTTCGGGCTGAAAGACGCCCTGGAGAACCCGCAGCGCGACGTGAGCCGCATCGTGCTGCCGCCCGCCAGCTTCATGCATGAGCAGGAGAAGGTGAAAGACCGCTGGCCCGCCGCCGTGCGCTTCATCGAGGAGCGGCGGCTCAACGAATTCTTCTCGGAAGACGCCGACGAGATCGGCATCATCGTGCAGGGTGGCTGCTACAACACGCTGCTGCGCGCGCTCGAACGCCTGGGCCTGGCCGACGTATACGGCAACACGCAGGTGCCGCTGTATGTGATGAACGTGGCGTACCCCGTCATCGAGAGCGAAGTGATCCGCTTCTGCAAGGACAAGCGTGCCGTGCTGGTGGTGGAAGAAGGCCAGCCCAACTTTGTCGAGCAGAACCTCGCCACCATCCTGCGCCAGGCCGGCGCCAGCGCCGCGCTGCACGGCAAGGACATGTTGCCCGTGGCTGGCGAATACACGGCGCTTGAACTGCTCAAGGGCGCACGCACCTTCTGCGAGCGCTACGAACGTATCGCGCCAGTGCCCGTGCCCGCGCCGGTGCGCAAGGTGATTCCGCTGAAGGAAGTGGCGGCCATCGGCGTCGAAGACGCACCCGAACCCGCGCTGCCGTCGGCGGCACTCGGGGACGTGGTGCATGCACGCCCGCCGGGCTTTTGCACCGGCTGCCCTGAGCGCCCCATCTTCAGCGCCATGAAGCTGGTCGAACGCGAACTCGGTCCGCACCACGTGAGCGCCGACATCGGCTGCCATTTGTTCTCCATCCTGCCGCCGTTCAACATCGGCAACACCACCATGGGCTACGGCCTGGGTGGTGCGGGCGCGGCGGCACTCAACGCACCTGCGGGCAAACGCGCCATCTCGATGATGGGCGATGGTGGCTTCTGGCACAACGGCCTGACCAGCGGCGTGGCCAACGCGGTCTTCAACAAGAGCGACAACCTCACCATCATCGTCGACAACCACTACACCTCGGCCACGGGTGGGCAGGACATTCTTTCGTCGACCGCCGTCAACCGCACGCGCAGCACCGGCCACCAGATCGAGCGCGCCGTGCGCGGCGTCGGGGTCGAATGGGTGAAGACGATAAGTCGCACCTACGATGTCGCGGGCATGCGCGACGCGCTGAAAAAAGCGCTCACCACCGCGACGAAGGGCCCCAAGGTGCTCATCGCGCAGTCGGAATGCATGCTCAACAAACAGCGCCGCGAAAAGCCGCTGGTGCGCAAGGCCATTGCCGACGGCAAACGCGTGGTGCGCGAGAAGTTTGGCGTCGATGCCGACACCTGTACCGGCGACCACTCTTGCATCCGCCTGTCGGGCTGCCCTTCGTTGTCGATCAAGCCCAACCCCGATCCGCTGCGCGTCGATCCCGTCGCCACCGTGCTCGACAGCTGCGTCGGCTGCGGCAACTGTGGCGACGTCTCACACGCAGCCGTGCTGTGCCCCTCGTTCTACAAGGCGCAGGTCGTGAGCAATCCGACCGGCTGGGACCGATTCCGCCAGCGCGTGCGCACCGCGCTGATCGGCCGGCTGCAGCGTCGCGATGCGCGCCGCCGCGATGCCTATGCCTTCTGACGCCATGACGAACCAGGTCCAACCCATCAAGATCGCCATCCTCGCCATGGGTGGGGAGGGCGGCGGCGTGCTGGCCGACTGGATCGTCGACATGGGCGAAGTCAACGGCTACATCGCCCAGACCACCTCGGTGCCAGGCGTGGCCCAGCGCACCGGCGCGACCATCTACTACGTCGAGCTGTACCCCGATGCGCAGGCGCATGCCGATGGCGGACAGCCCGTGCTCGCGCTGATGCCGCTGCCGGGCGATGTCGACGTGGTGCTCGCCTCCGAGCTCATGGAAGCCGGCCGCGCGGTGCAGCGCGGCCTGGTCACGCGCGACCGCACCACGCTGATCGCGTCGACGCACCGCGTGTTCTCCATCGCCGAAAAAAGCGCGATGGGTGACGGCCGCGTCGATCCCTCTCAACTGCTTGCCCACACCGCGCGCGCCGCCAAGCGCTTCATCCGCTTCGACATGGCGCAGGCCGCCGAAGCCTCGGGCAGCGTGATCAGCGCCGTGCTGTTCGGCGCGCTGGCAGGCGCGGGCGTGCTGCCTTTCAGCCGCGCGCAGTTCGAAGCCACGATCGAGCGCGGTGGCGTGGGCGTCAAGCCCAGCCTCAAGGCCTTCGGCGCGGCCTTCGACCGCGCACAGGACGGCGATGACGGCGAACCATCCAACGTGGAGCGCGCCGCCGCGCCCGCCCCGCAGCCGCGCCATCCGGCTGTGCGCGCACTGGTCGAACGCGTTCAGCGAGACTTTCCACTGCCCGCGCACGACTTCCTGTTCGAAGGCGTGCGCCGCCTCATCGACTACCAGGATCCGGCCTATGCCGGTCTGTACCTCGACCGCATGGCCGCCATTGCGCCATTGGGCGACGACGCCCACCGCCTGCTGCGCGAAACCGCGCGCCACCTCGCGCTGTGGATGTGCTACGAAGACACGGCGCGCGTGGCCGCCCTGAAGACCCGCGCGACGCGCTTCGAGCGTGTGCGTGGCGAGGCCGGCGTGCAACCGGGCCAGGTGCTCGCCATCCACGAGTACCTGCACCCGCGCCTGCAGGAAATCTGCGAAACGCTGCCCGGCGGCATTGGTCGCTGGCTCATGCACTCCACATGGCCGAAGAAGATGGTCGAGGACTTCAAGCAGCACGGCCGCGTGCTCAATACCAGTTCGCTACGCGGCTACCTGATGCTGCGCATGGTCGCTGCATGCAAACGCTGGCGCCTGTCGACCCTGCGCTACGCCGAGGAAAACCGCCGCATCGAGGAATGGCTGCAGCGCATCGCTGCCACCGCGTCGCACAACCCGGCGCTGGCGGTGGAAATCGCGCAATGCCAGCGGCTGGTCAAGGGCTACGGCGACACGCACGAGCGCGGTCTGCGCAACTACGACACCGTGATGCGCGCGGCCGCACGCGCGGGCGCGGCGCTGGCACCGGCCACGTTGCGCGAACTGCGCGACGCGGCGCTGGCCGACGAGCATGGCCACAAGCTGCAGGCCGCGCTGGCGCAGCACGCATTGACCTGAAGAGGCAACGACGATGACCGCACCTTCCGCCACCCTCTCGCTGCGC
>JAGOEM010000203.1 GCA_017997715.1 Ottowia sp. | reverse complement strand
GGGCGCGGTGTCGGCGCTGATGGGCATGTACGTGGTGCTGTACCGGCTGCGGCGCATCCCGTTCTTCTACATGTTCTTCTTCTATTTCAACTACGCGCGCTGGCCCGCGCTGGTGATGCTGCCGGTATGGATGGCGTTTGAGCTGGTGCAGCACCTGATGGGCGGCGCGCAGGTCGCCTACATGGCGCACTTGGGCGGGCTGATCACCGGCGCGCTGCTGATGGCGCTGGTCATGGCGCTGCGCCGGGTGGAAGCGCCCAGCGCCACGCCCGTGCAAAGCGCCGCTGACGTGGCCCAGGCAGAGCGCCAGGCCGAACTGAAAACCTTGATCGACAAAGCCCGCGCGCTGACCCACAGCCTGCGCTTTGCCGACGCCGCGCAGGTGTGGCAGCGCGCCGCGCGCCTGGCCCCCACCGACATCAAGCTGCTGAGCGCCTGGTTCGACAGCGCCCGCCACGACCCGGCCAGCGACGGTTTTCACGCAGTGGCGCGGCAGATCTTCAAGCTGTCCACCCGGCACGCCGCGCACCGCCAACTGCAGGTGCAAAGCTACCGCACCTACCTGGACCGCGCCAAGCCGAGCATCCGGATCAGCCCCGGCACGCTGCAGCAGTTGGTGCGCAGCTTCGTGCTGGAAGGCGAACTGAAGGAAGCCGACCAACTGGCCCACGCGCTGGCGCGCAGCCAACCGCTGCCCGAAGGCTGGCTGGACACGATGGAGCTGCTGGTCAACAGCCTGATGAAGTCGGGCAAGCGGCAGGAGGCGCAGGCCTGGCTGCCGGTGTTGGAGCAGCACGCGCCGCATGAGGCGCTGACGCGGCGGTTGGCGGAGGCTTGACGCGCCACGGGGCGGCTGTCTTACGGTTCGTGAGGTTTCAAGCGGGCGTGAACCAGCGCCGTGTGAACCCGAGAACTTGGTGCAAGACACTGACCGCCCAGCCGATCGGGTGGTGGCGCCCGAGCTAGCGCAGCGGCAGTTCGCAGGCCGCGCTGAATCGGCTGTGATTCATAGCAAAATCAGCCCGCAGCGCCCGCAGAATGGGCGCTGGCAGCTATCAGGACGATAGCTTTTCCAGCTCGTCGCGCATCACCCAGGCCGCCTCTTGCGTGGACGGGTGATCGGGGTAGCGGCGCTGCAGGGCCTGCATGACGGGCATGGCTTTGTGGCCCTTGCCCAGGCCTTGCTTGAGGGCGCGGATGATCAATTCGTAGGCGCGCGGAATCTCTACCGCGCCGGGGTAGCGGCGGTCAAAGCCGCGCAGCAGCTCGATGGTCAGCTTGGCGTCCATGCGCCGCCAGGCCTGTTCGGCCAGGGCCAGGGTGATGTCGGCCTTGCCCACGTCGAATTCGGGCAGCACCCGAAGCACGGCGGTGTGCGCGTCCAGCGCTTCGGGGCCCAGTTTTCGCAGCAGCAGCAGCGGCACGTAGCTTCGGGTGTGGCTGTGCAGACGGCCGGAGACGGGGTCATCCAGCAGCAACACGCGGTGGTAACGGCGCTGGTCGACCACGGTGTCGTGGCCGACGCGGGCCCATTCGCGGGCCTGGGCGATGGCGCCTTGCAGGTCGCCTTTTTGCACCATGTCGGACACCTCGGCGTCGCGCAGCTGGGCTTCGGTCTTGACGGGGCGCTGGGCCGCCGCTTCGGGGCTGGCCTCGGGCTCGCGCACCAGATCGATATCGAGCGAACCATGGTGCTGGAACATCACGTAGCCGATCAGCGCGGCCATCACCCACAGGAAATAGACCGCGCAGAACACCAACATGGGCAGCAGCAGCCAACCGGGCGTGATGGGCAGCAGCAGTTCAGCCGCCTTGGGGAAGCCGGCTTGCAGCAGGAACAGGAACAGGCACAGCAGCAGGTATTGCCCGCCGATGTCGGTCATGGTGCCCAGCAACTCGAACGGGTTCAGCGCGGCGCGCAGGCTGGCCGACTGGATCAGCACCATCAATGTGGCGGGCAGCACGACCGACGACACCAGCGTGGCCAGCAGGCCCAGCACGTCGCTGCGGCTGTCCAGAAAGCCAATCACAGTACCGTGCACCAGCAGGATGGCGAAGAACTTCCAGGGCAGGACTTTCCAGTCGGGGTCGTTCAGCGCGTTGGTGTAGTCGCGGCTGTGCAGCACGCCGCGCGAGGCCAGCGCCGCCACCTTGAAGGCGTAGCGGCTGGCGCCCAGCACCAGGCCCACCACGGCAAATAGGCGCACGATGCCCGGCAGGAACAGCAGGTAGCTGGCCAGCGCCAGCAGCGCCATGAAGATCAGCGGCTCCATCTGGAACGGGAACAGGAAGAAGCTGTTCAGCCGCGTCCAGAACGGGGCGATCTCAGGGAGTTCGTCGTCGTCGGTCAGGGGCGAGGGGGCAGAAAGCTGAGCGGCCATGGGCGAATACAAGCAATACGGTCAAAGCGACGGGATTCGGGCCCGCTGCCGCCGTGGCAATCGTGTCAAAACGAACCATGGTGGCAGCGCGCACCCGTTGCAGGAGCGTGTTCAACGGCTTGGCGCGGGTGCGTGGGCATGGCCCCGGTCGGTCTGCTTCGCTGCAAGTCCTCGCGATATCACCCGGTATTTCCACCCGGTATCGCTGCGGTTTGCGCCTTGCAGCCGATCCTGATCCCATCCTCTACCCCTCGCGCTGAGGCGTTGAACGCGCCCTTAGCGGTGGGCCAATTGTGTCAGAACGAAACGGGTAGGGGTGCCTCTGGTCAAGGCCACGGCGCCCGGCGTCGGATTTTTGCCACCGCGCGGTGGCGCTGGGCAGGGGCAAGGCGGTGCGGCGGGTCAGCTTTCAGGCCGCCGGCACAGGTCGGTCGGCATGGATTTCAAGCGAAATCGGCCTATGGCGCGCTTCAGGTGGGCGTAACCCGCTATTAAAAAGAGACTGATTCAGCCGGGGGCACAGGGGCTGGAAGGCATCCGGACACATGCGGCTGACCCGCTTCGTGCGGGTCGCCACCGTCAAGGGCGCGCCATTCAGGCGCAACGAGAGTAAACGGAACCCGCGCCGCCTTGCCCAAGGCGCGCGCCCAGCCGGTCATACGCCTTCACGCGCGATGGCCATGGCCTGGCGCAGTACGGCGATGTCGCCCACGTGGTTGGCCAGCAGCAGGATCAGCCGGGCGTTGAGCAGGGCGCTTTGTTCGTCGCTCAGGTCGCGGTGGGTGTCGATCAGCGCTTCATAGAAATCGTCGCCGGGCGAATAGGCCTGGAAGTAGCGCTGGCCGGCTTCGCGGAAATTGGGTTCGGTATTGAGGGGCATGGCGGCTTCCTTCAGGCCTGGCTGGTGTGGTGTGTGGCGCGGGCCACGGCGGCGCGCACGGCGGCGGGGCTGAAGGCGCGCCAGCGCGCGGCGACGTGCTGGTCGGGCCGCACCAGGTAGGCGCTGCCGGGGCGCAGGTCGTAGCGTTCGCGCATGCTGCCGGCACTGTCGTGCAGGGTGGTCAGGCCGGCGGGCGGCTGGCCTGCGGCGGCGACCAGCAAGGCGGTGACGGGGATGCCGCCGCTGTGCAGCGCGGCCAGTGCGGCTGCGGTGGCGGCGTCCAGCGCGCTGGCGTCGTCGGTGTAGTACAGCAGGTGAAAGCCGTTGCCCAGCTGGTGCAGCAGCCAGGCATCGGCGGCGGATGCAGCGCCGGCCAGGCGCACGGGCGCGTCGGCCAGGGGGGCGCCGGGGATCATCGGGCCGCTGAAGGCGTTGGCGCCGCTGTCCGCGTCGGGCGTGTTCAGCGGCGAATCGACCAGCCACGTGGGCACCGACAGGCGGCCGGAATTGACCAGCGCGCGGGCAAAGGGGTAATCCCGCGCCAGGCTGAGCACGGCGTTGCGGAAGGTCTTGCTGGTGGCGCTTTTGGGGGTGATGAAGTCGGTTGAGCGGGTGGAGTTGAGCAGGTTTTCGTCGGCGGCAAAGGCGCGTTCGTCGTGGTAGCTGTCCAGCAGGGTGGCGGGGGCCTGGCCGGTCATCACCAGCTTGAGTTTCCAGCCCAGGTTGTCGGCGTCTTGAATGCCGCTGTTGGCGCCGCGCGCGCCAAAGGGCGACACCTGGTGCGCCGCGTCGCCCACGAACAGCACGCGCCCGTGGCGGAAGCGGTTCATGCGCCGGCACTGGAAGGTGTAGACGCTGACCCATTCCAGCTCGAATTCGCGTTCGTCGCCCAGCATGGCCTTGATGCGCGGGATCACGTTCTCGGGCCTTTTCTCTTCCACCGGGTCGGCGTCCCAGCCCAGCTGGAAGTCGATGCGCCAGACGTTGTCGGCCTGTTTGTGCAGCAGCACGCTTTGGTTGGGATGAAAGGGCGGGTCAAACCAGAACCAGCGTTCGGCCGGAAATTCGGCCTTCATCACCACGTCGGCAATCAAAAAGCGGTCTTTGAACACCTGGCCTTCGATGTCCAGGCCCATCAGCGTGCGGATGGGGCTGCGCGCGCCGTCGGCCACCACCAGCCAGTCGGTGGTGAGGGTGTAGGTGCCGTCGGGCGTTTCGACCTGCAGGCCAACCACGTCATCGCCCGGCGTCACGGCCACCACCTGGTTTTTGAAGCGCTTTTGCAGCTGCGGCAGCTCGGCGCTGCGCTGGTTCAGGAAGTCTTCCAGGTAGTACTGCTGCAGGTTGATCATGCCGGGGCGCAGGTGGCCGGCTTGCGGGCGCAGGTTGAAGTTGAACACCTCGCCCTCGCCAAAGAAGGTGCGGCCCACGTCCCAGCTGACGCCCTTGTCGACAAAGCGGTTGTCGCAGCCGATGCGGTCCAGCACCTCCAGCGTGCGCTTGGCGTAGCAAACGCCGCGCGATCCGATCGAGACGGTGTCGTCATCGTCCAGCAGCAGCACCGGCTGCCCCTGCTGCGCCAGATCGATCGCCGTGGCCAGGCCCACCGGCCCCGCGCCCACCACCACCACCGGATAGTGCCCAGGCGCGCCGCCGTCCGCCAGCTCTGGCGGGCGAACGTAGTCGAACTTGGGGTAGGTAAACGTCTTTTGCACCGCTTGTCTCCTGCACTCCGGTGGGCCGGAGTTTTATGAATGTTTTAGGCCTCTGGCGCCCGCCCGGATTGCGAGGGCAGCTATCAATTCAATAGTTTGCAAACGCTGCACCCGACGTCACACCACGTCACGCTGGCTGGCCCCCATCCCAACCTTCCCCCAACGGCGGAAGGACAAGGGCCGCGGAGCAGGCCAGCCCAACGAACGCCATGCACGGGCTTGCACCGGGCACCTGCGTTGTCCCCGTTGCGCAGCAAAAGGGGGAAGGCGCGTCAGCGCCTCAGGGGGCTTCCTTCTGCAGCGCATGCCACATCTGCTGATCGCGCTCGGCCGTCCAGATGCGCGGGTCGCGGATGCCGCTGGCTTCGTCGTGCGCGCGGGTCACGTCAAACGGCAGGCAGTGTTCGTAGATGAAGACCTGGCCGAATTTCGGGTCCATCGCCTTGCGCACATGCTTCATGGTGGCGCCCAGGTCCATGCCCTGGGCCACCGCCTCTTGCGCGCTGCGGTACAGCGTGCCGACAAAGTCGCGGGTGTAGGCCAGGCCCTTGCTCACTGCGTCGGGCGTCAGCAAGCTGGGGCCGCGGCCCGGCACCAGCTGGTCGAACTGCATGGCGGCCAGCCTGTCCAGCGTTTGCGGCCAGTCGGCCAGGTAGGCATCGCCCGTGTAGCAGGCGGCATCGGCCTCGACCAGATCGCCCGAAAAGCAGATGGCCTGGCTGGGCAGGTAGACGATGGTGTCGCCCTTGGTGTGGCCACGGCCCACTTGCTTGATCTTCACTTCCAGCTTGCCCAGCCACAGCGTCATTTCGCCCTGGAAGGTGAGGGTGGGCCAGGTCAGGCCCGGCACGCTTTCAACGGCCTGGAACAGGCGGGGAAAGCGGCCAATCTCGGAATCCATGTCCTGCTGGCCGCGCTCGACGATCAGGTCGTAGGTGTCCTGGCTGGCAATGATCTGCTCCAGGCCTTCGGCCTGGTAGCCCGACGCGCCCAGCACACGCACCGCGTGGTAGTGGGTCAGCACCACGTATTTGATGGGCTTGTCGGTGATCTCGCGCACCTTCTGGATCACGCCCTGCGCGGCCACCGGCGTGGCGGTGGCGTCGATGACCATCACGCTGTCGTCGCCAATGATGATGCCGGTGTTGGGGTCGCCCTCGGCCGTGTAGGCGTAGGCGTTGTCGCTTAAGCGGTCCCAGCTGATCTTCTTTTCTTCAACGTCGGCGTGGGAGGCGAATTGTTTGTCGGACATGTTGGGGCGTCTCGGGTGGGGGGCGGGTCAGGTCAGATGCGAATAGTTTGCTATTGCGCAATCAGTTAGTCAATATTAAATTTTCATGGCAC
>JAGOEM010000047.1 GCA_017997715.1 Ottowia sp. | reverse complement strand
CAGCCATTGCGCGCGTTCGCCGCGGCCGATTTCGCGCTGGTCGATCCACCAGCGCAGTTGCGTGGGCGCGGCGCTGCCGGCTTCGGCGGCAAGGTTCAGGCGCTGGCGCGCGGGCGGAATGTCCGGGTCCAGCGCCAGGATGGTGCCGTCCTGCGGCGCGGTGATGCGCGGGGGAACGGCGTCTTCGCTGGCGCTGTGGCGGGCGTTGGATGGTGAGGGTTTTTGGCCTTTGGCGCTTGCTGCTGTTGCGCTGGCAGATTCGCTATTCATAGCAAACAGCGCTTGTTCGGTGCCGGGCAAAAACCATTCGCTGCGCGCGGCTTCGATGCCGTTGCCAAACGTTACGCGCTGCGCCACCACGCCGGGTGGCGGGCTGGGCGGGCGCGATGGGCTGCTGCTGCCGCCGCTGGCGTGCAGCGCGCGCATCAGTTCGGCCCACACCGGGGCGGCGCCGCTGGTGCCGCTGACGTCCCACATGGCGGCGCCGCTGGCGTTGCCCACCCACACGCCGACGGTGTAGCGCTGGCTGTAGCCCACGGCCCAGTTGTCGCGCATGTCCTTGCTGGTGCCGGTTTTGACGGCGCTCCAAAAGCGCGTGGCCAGCAGCGAATCTGACCCGAACGTGGGCGCGCGGGCGTTGGTGTCGGCCAGGATGTCGCTGACGATGAAGCTGGCGGCGGGGTCCAGCGCGGGGCGGAACACCGGCGCTGCGCCCGGCAGCAGCGTGGTGGCGCTGTAGCGCCCGCCGTTGGCCAGGGCGCGGTAGGCGTTGGTCAGCTGCAGCAGTGGCATTTCGGCGCTGCCCAGCGCCAGGCTGTAGCCGTAGTAGCCGCCGCCTTCGCGCAGCTGAATGCCCAATGCGCCCAGCTGCCGCGCCATGGCTTCGGGCGAGACCATGACCAGCGTGCGCACCGCCGGCACGTTCAGCGACGAGGCCAGCGCCGTGCGCACCGACACCCAGCCCTTGAAGCGCCGGTCGTAGTTCTGCGGGATGTACAGGCCGCCGCCGGTTTGCAGGTGGGCGGGCGAATCGTCGATCAGCGAAGCGGCGGTCAGGCGCCGTTCGGCAATGGCCTGCGCGTAGAGGAAGGGCTTCAGCGTGCTGCCGGGCTGGCGCGGGGCCAGCACGCCGTCGACTTCGCCGGCGGCGCTCAGCTCGCCCGTGGAGCCGACCCAGGCCAGCACCTGGCCACTGGCGTTGTCCAGCACCAACACGGCGCCGTCTTCCACGTTGCGGCCACGCAATTCCTTGATGTGCTGGGTCAGCGTTTGCATGGCGATGCGCTGCAGGCGGGCGTCCAGCGTGCTGGTCAGCTGGGTCGGCAGGGGCTGCTTGGGGTGGGCGGCGCGCCAGCCGGCCAGCACGCGGCGCGCGGCGTGCGGGGCGATGCCGTCGCTGGTGCTGTAGGCGCGGCGCGCCAGGGCGATTTCGGCCTGCATGTCCAGCGCAACGCAATCGACCTTTGCCGACGTGCCGGCGCGCATGGCTTTCAGCACACCGCAGGCGCGTTCGGCCACCAGGGCCGGGCGTGCGTTGGGGGCGCGCACCAGGGCGGCGGCGATGGCGGCTTCGCTGTCTTGCAGGCCGTGCGGCGCCTTGGCGAACAGGGTGCGGGCCAGCGCGTCGATGCCGACCAGCTCACCCCGGAAAGGCACCAGGTTCAGGTAGGCCTCCAGGATCTGGTCCTTGCGCCAGCTGCGTTCCAGCTGGGTGGCCATCACGGCCTGGCCGACTTTCTGGCGCAGCGTGCGCCCGCCGGTACCCAGGCGCAGGTCGTCGTCCAGCAGGCCGGCCAGCTGCATCGTCAGCGTGGACGCGCCGCGCGTGCGTGTGTGCCACAGGTTGGCCCAGGCGGCGGCGCTGACGGCGCGCCAGTCCACGCCCGAATGTTCGTAAAAGCGCTGGTCTTCCGACAGCACCAGCGCCTGGCGCAATGCCGGCGACACGCGCGCCAGCGGCACCCATTCGCCGCGCCGCACGGTGGCGTCGGTGCGCAGGCGCTGCAGCGGCTCGCCCTGGCGGTCGAGGATCAGCGTCTCTGACGGGCGGTATTCATCGCGCAGCGCGTTGAAGGTCTGCGCGGTGGCGCTGGCGCTGGCCAGGCACAGCAGCGCCGGCAGCACGGCGGCGCGCACCGCACGCTGCAACCGCGCGCCGATGCCGCCGGCTGGGGCGCCCGCGGCGGGGCGCTGGGCCACCGCCTGGCCCCGGTGCGGCAGCGCACGCCGCAGGCCCGCGAACGCGCTTTCGGCGGGATTCCATTGAAACAGTGCTGGCGCTGTAAAAAAACGTAAGCAATAATCCACGGTTGAAGGCCTCGCTTTCACCGATTGCCTCTGCAGACTGCATCACCATGTTCGATTGGCTGGCCAGTAAGTTTCGCCGCAAGGCATCCGCAGCGGGCGTTGGCCTTGCGCCGCACGGCCTTGTCTTGACCGGCGAGCCGCCCGCGCCAGCCCCCAGCTTTCCTGAACCCGCCCCCAACACCGATCCCATCGTGTGGGAAGCCACCGTGCCGATGGCCGAAGAGCAGGGCGGTCTGCCCGGCGATGTGCCCGGTGATCTGCCCGGCGCGGTGCCCGGTGGTGCGCGCGACGAATCCGAGCGGCGCAGCCTGGCACTGTTGCAGGCGCGCGGCCTGTCGGCGCTGCAGTACGTGGCCGAAACCGCTGCCCGCATCTGCGAAACGCCCCTGGCGGCCGTGGCCATGGCCGACAGCGAAACGGTTTGGTTTCAAGCCATGGTGGGCGCCCAGATGACGCAACTGCCCCGCGCCGGATCGTTCTGCGACCACGCGATCAAGGGCATGCCCGCCGTGCTGGTGGTGCCCGATACCCGGGAAGACGCGCGCTTTGACTCGCTGGCCCTGGTCACGGCGGCGCCGCACATCCGCTTTTACGCCGGCGCGCCTTTTGCCACGGCCGATGGCGTGTCGATGGGCGCGGTCAGCGTGGCCGACATCACCCCGCGCGAACTGACGCCGGTTCAGCTGCGCACGCTGGAGCTGCTGGCGCGCCAGACGGTGATGCTGCTGGACGCGCGCATGCGCAACCAGACCGCGCGCCCGGCGTGAACCGCGCGGCGGCCCGGCATGGGCCACAGCCATGCCATGCGCGCTGCATCCAAGCCCGCTGGTTGCTACATAAAAAATAGCTGTTTGCGCCCGCTGGGCGGGCGCTAGAGCCCTAAAACATTTGAAAAATGGCAAACCAGCAAGGGCGTGCGATGGCCGCGCGGCGTTGCGGTGCGGGCCTGTATTGGTGAATGCAAGCGCGTCTGAGCGTGTGTGCGCACGCGTATGTCTACCTGCGTGTGCTTGTGCTTGTGCGTGGTCCTGCGCTGCACACGGCGCACCTGCGGCGGCCGCCACAGCGCTGGGTTGCGCGGCACCCAGCGCCGCGCGCCGCCCAGCCCCGGCAGCCAGCAGGCACCGTCCGCGCCCGCGCGGCCCAGCGCCGGCTCGACCAGGCCCGGTAGGCGCGCCGGGGCGGGTCACGGTGCCTTGACGCTCAGGCGGGCGTTGGGCGCCTCGCCAAACATCTCGGGGGCGTACAGCGCCTCGATGCGGCTGGGGGGCAGCTGGAAGCTGCCGGCGTTGTTCAGCCGCACGGTGTATTCCAGCTTGGCCGTGCCCTTGGGCAGGTACTGGTAATAGGCGCGGAAGGCTTCAAAGCTGCGTTCTTCAAACGCGGGCAGGGTGGTGCGGCCGATCTTTTCGCCCAGCGTGGCCAGGGTGGAATCGCGCCCCAGGCCGGTGCCGAGGATGGTGGCGCCGGTGGGGATCGGGTCGCTGACGGCCACCCAGGTCATGTCGCTGGCGCCGGTGATGTCCAGCGTCACGCGCAGCACGTCGCCGCGCGAATACTCGCCCGCCGGCAGCCGCTTGTTGGCTTGCTCCACCGCCGTGACGGTCTTCTTGATCTGGTAGCCGGCCGACACAGGCGCCGTCAACGGCACCGCCGCCAGCGACTGCAGCGTCAGCCATGGCTTGCCGGTGCCGGTGTGCGTCACGGTCAGGGTGGCATCGGCCGTCTGCGCGCCCCAGGGCAGCAGCGCGGTGTTGTGGGTCAGCCCGCCTGGCGCAGCGGGCGCGCCAATGCGGCCGCCGGTGTGCGGCAGCCCTTGGGCATCGGCGGCGGTGCGGCGCGTGACCTTGGCCCAGTCGATGTCGGCGGTGGCACTGCCCAATGCGGCGTGGGTGGTGCCGGTCACCGGCTCGGATTCAAACTGGCGCGAGAACTGTTGCAGCGCCAGCCCGCCCCACAGGTTGGCGGTGGTGGTGTTCCACGCGCCGCCTTGCTGGCGGGCGATGAAGCCGGTCACCAGGCGGGGCAGCTCGTCCTTCCAGCCGGGTTTGTCCATCACCGTCAGCAGCAGGCGCGCGCTGTTGACGTCGCCGCCGGTCATCAGCCACCACCAGTGGTCGTCCTGTTCGGTGCTGAAGCCCATGCGCGTGCCTTGCACGGTCAGCCGTGCGCGCAGGATTTGCTCTGCTTGTGATAGCTGCTCGCGCTGATTGGGTATGCCCTGAAGCCTGTTTAACACGTTGATCCAGTCGAGCACGGCGCTGGTCGGCCATTGGTTGGGCGCAATGGTCAGGCTGCTCAGCATGGCGGGGCGCGCGGCGCCGTAGCGCGACAGCGCCTCCAGCGCGGCCAGCTTGCGCACGTCCAGGTCGTCGCGTGGCGACCAGTGCTTGCGCTCGACCTTGCCTTCCACAAAGCCGATCAGGCCGGCGATCATCTGCGCGCGCACCGCGTCGGGCAGGGCAAAGGCCTTGTTCAGGCGTTCGGCCTCGTGCGTGGCGGCCAGCAGCCAGGCGGTCAGCGTGTCGCTGCCCTGGCGCTGTTCGTCGCTGCGCGGCGGGAAGTAGTAGGCCAGGCCGTCTTCGTCCAGGTAGCCGGGCAGCTGCGCCACGGTGCGCTGCCACAGCGCTTCGTCACCCAGGCCAATGGCCTTGCTGGTGGTCTGCTCCAGGCAGCTGTAGGGGTAGCGCGCAAACCAGTCGCGCACGCCGGGCAGGCCTTCGGCCAGCTTGGGCTGCAGCGCCAGCTGCACGCCGCCGCGCTTGGCGCCCGTGGCGGGCAAGGCGCTGGCGGGCGGGGCCACGGCCAGTGTGTAGGGCGCCGCCAGTTGCACCAGCGTGGCCTGCCGCACCGACAAGGGCACGGCGGGGATGATGCGCTGGCTCAGCTTGAGTGCATCGCGCGCGCCCTTGCCGCCGTCGGCGGTGGTGTCGCGCGCCTCGACTTCCCACAGCAGCACGTCGGCACGGGTGGCGGCGGGCTGCTCGGGCGCGGTGACGTTCCATTGCACCTCGCGCGCTTCGCCGGCAGGAATGTCCACGGTTTGCGCGGCCAGCGTCAGCGAGGTGGCGCGCGGGGTAACTTCCACCTTCATCGGCTTGGCCGTGGTGTTGCGCAGCGTCAGCAGCGCGCTGAACTGGTCGCCCTCGCGCACCAGCGGCGGCAGGCCGCTGATGATCTGCAAATCCTGCGTGGCCTGGATGGTGGTTTGGCCGGTGCCGAACAGGCCGGTGCCTTCATCGGCCACGGCGACGATCTGGAAGCTGGTCAGCGCGTCGTTCAGCGGCACTTCGACCACGGCGCTGCCTTGCGCATCCAGCTGCACGCGCGGCTGCCACAGCAGCAGGGTGTCGAACAGCTCGCGCGTGGGGCTGCGGCCGCCGCCGTCGCCGCCGGTGGGCACGGCCTTGCGGCCATAGTGGCGCCGGCCAATGATCTCCATCTGCGCGGTGGCGGTTTCCACGCCCCAGGCGCGGCGCTGCATCATGGCGGCCAGCAGGTTCCAGCTGCGGTTGGGCATCAGTTCCAGCAGCGCCTGGTCCACGGCGGCCAGCGCCACTTCGGCTCCGGCAGCGGGTTGGCCATCGGGGCGTTTGACGGTGATGGTCACGCGGGCCTTGCCGCGCACGGGGTAGCGTTCCTGGTCGGCCTTGACGGCCACGGCCAGCTGGTGGTTGGCCGTGCCGATGCGGATTTCCGCCATGCCCAGGCGGAAGGCGGGCTTGCTCAGATCGACCAGCGCGGTGGGCGCCACGAAGTCCTTGCTGTCGTGCCAGAAGGCTTGCCACCAGGCACGGGGCGATTTGAAGCCCCAGGTGAAAAAGCTGTACCAGGGCACGTCGTACAGGCGCCCGCGCAGCGCCAGTACGCTGACGTACACATTGGGGCCCCAGGCGGGGTCGATCTTCAGGCTGACGGTGGGGTCGTCACCGCGCAGCTCGACCACTTCGGTGTGCAGGATGCCTTCGCGTTCGACCGCCACCAGCGCGGTGGCCTGGCGAAAGGGCATGCGCACCTGAAAGCGGGCGGTGTCGCCGGCTTCGTACAGCTTTTGTTCGGGCAGCACGTCCATGCGGTCGTGGTTTTCGCCGCCAAACCACAGCTCGCCCTGGCGGGTCACCCAGACCGATGTGGCGGCCTGCGCGGTGTGCGCCTGCGGATCACGTGCGGTGGCGATCAGCTCCACTTCACCAGGCTGGGTCAGCTTGACATCGCAGGTCAGCAGGCCGCGCGTGTCGCTGGTGCCGGTGCACACGGTGCCCAGGTCCTTGGTTTCGGTGCGGTCGTCGTAGGTGTAGAAACCGCCCACCAGGCGCTTGCGGCTGGTGGTGGTGATGCGCGCCACGGCTTTCACATCCAGCGGCACGCCGGCACGCGGCTGGCCTTGCAGGTCCAATGCCAGCGCCTGCAGGCGGACGGCCTTGTCGGTGGATACCCAGCTTTCAGCCTTGATGCCGGGAACCACGGCCGCCGGCCACAGCGTGCGCGTGCCGCGCAGGGTCTGGATTTCGCCGTTGGGGTCGGCAAAGGTGGCTTCGATCAGCAGATCGCGCGGGCGTGGCGATGGCTTCAGCCCCTCGATGGTCAGCTGGCCTTGACCCGTGCGGTCCAGGGTGACGGGCAGCTTGTCGGCCACCACCTGCTGGTCTTCGTGCGCGGTGGCTTCTTCCTCGCCGTCTTCGTTGCTTTGGCGGGCGGCCTCGGCCGGGCGGGGTGGCTCGAAGCTGAACTCGTCGTAGTCCTTGAAGCTGACGCCCTTGTTCCGCGTCAGGGCGGACACGCGCACCGGCAGCGCCACCGCCGGTCCGCCGGACACGTAGTTGATCTGCACCTGCGCGGGCACGCTGCTGGCGGCCACCAGCGGGTCTTTGCTTTGCGGGCCGACGCTGCCTTGCAGCACCGGCAGGCGGAATTCCTCCACGCGGAACTGGCCGGTGCTGATCTCGGTCACCCCGTGTTCGCCACCGCCACCGCCATCGCTGCGCTGGCCGTCGGCATCGCGCAGCGCCACCTGATAAACGCCCAGCTTGGCCGCTGGCGGCACGGCAAAGGTACTTTCGGCGCTGCGCCCGCCGCTGGCGGTGTTGCGCCAGGTGATGGGCTGGGTGAATTCCTGCCCGCTGCCCACATGCGTGATGACCAGGGTGGCCGGGTTGCGCGTGGGCAGGCCAAAGCCGGCCGTGGTTTCAATGCGCAGCAGGTGCTTCATCGACACGGTTTCACCGGCGCGCAGCAGGGTGCGGTCGAACACGGTGTGGGCGCGCTGGTCGGGCCGCTCGTCGCGGCTGGTGGGCACGTTGAAGCGCCAGGGCTCGATGCCCTTTTGCCACGACGACCAGGTGAAGGCCATGTCGGGCGCGCCTTGGCTGTCGGCGCGGGCGCTGACGAAATAGGCTTGCTGGAAGTCGCCCAGGTAGTCGTCGTCCTGGTTGCAGTTGGGCGCCTGCGCCGGCAGGCCCTTGAAGCGGGCGATCCCTTGCGCATCGGTGGTGGCCTGCGCCACTTCCTTGCCGTGGCAGGTGGACACGCGCACCTTGGCGCCGGCCACCGGCTTGCCGGTGTCCAGCGTGGTGACCCAGGCCAGCGCGTTTTCACGCCCCAGCTTGAAATGCAGGCCCAGGTTGGTCACCAAGGCCGAGCTGCGCACGTACATGGTGCGCAGCCCGCCGTAGTTGGGGTCCAGCAACGACTGCCCCAGGCGTGGCGAGGCGACTTCCAGCACATGGAAACCCGGCGTCAGCGGAATGCCCACCACTTCAAACGGCCGCTCGCCGCCGCCCGGCGCGGGCGGCAGGTCAAGCCGCTGCACGTTGGGCAAGCCCTGCAGCAAAGAGACGCTGCGGCTCTCGATGGCGTCCTGGGTGCCATCGTTGACCGGCTTGGGCATGGGCTGGTGCAAGTCGTGCGCGGCCAGCTTGCGTGACACCATGTATTGGTCAAAGCGCTGCAGGCGCGTGTACCAGGCGATAATTTCGGCGTCGCTTTGCGGCTGCAAATGGCCGATCGGCAGCGCCTGCGCGGTCAGGGCTGGCTCGACATAACGCAGGGTCAGCGGCATCAGCGGCGAGCTGTCCTTGCCCTCGGCAAAGCGCTCGACCACGCCAAAGGGCGCGGCGGCAAACTTGACCAGCGGCGGCAGCGGCGCGGTTGCCAGTGTCAGCGGAAAGCTGGCGGGGTTGGCCAGCGTGCGGCCACTGGCGTCTTTCAGATCGGGCGGCAAGGTCAGCTTGAGCGCGGTGCGCTCTGGCAGCGGGGCAGGAAAGCGCACCTCGTCCAGCAGCGCTTCGGCGTCGGTGCCGCCTTCAAACACCGGGCGGTATTCGGCCTTGTCTGAACGCAGGCGCGCTTCGGCGGCCAGCCGGCGCGGCACCGGCGCGCTGAATTTCAGCGTGATCGGGCTGAATGGCATGCAGGCCGCCTGCGCGTTTTCACGTTCGCAGCTCATGCTGGCGGTGAAGGGTTCGCGCACCTGAAAGGCAAAGCGCTTTTCCACACGGTTGACGATGCCACTGGGCGTGGCCACGCCTTTGCCGTACACCAGCTGCACGCGGCTGGCCGGCGTCAGTCGCCGGTTGCAGGCCAGCGCCACGTAGCGCCCCGGCGCCTTGTCGGCTTCGGCCTGCATGTGCAGCGCCTTCAACAGCGTGCTGCGCGGCTCGCCCGTCACCATGCGGACCGGCACCCGCTCGCCCAGGCCATCCACCTGGCACCACAGATTGGCCTGCAGGCTTTCCGGCGTGGCCGCGCCATTGAGCCGCAGCACGAACACCTGGTCTTCCTCGATGGGCTGCGAGGTCGATGGCGTCACCCGCTGAACAAACGGGCCGCCGGTATTGAATTGATAGCTGCTAACGCCCGTCAGTACGGCGCCAGAGGCCGATTTGAACCCCGAAACCGCCTCCGCCCGGCAACGCACGCCAGGCGGCAGATCGGCCGCGAAGTCGTACACCCATTCACGCGCGCTGGTCCAGCGGCCTTGCCCGCTCGACGCTTGCGCGTTGTCACAGCTCAGCCGCAACGGCGCCGGCAGGCTGGCGTCGCCAAACTTGACCACGTCTTCGTTGAACTTGGCGACGGCCTGGCGAACGTTGGTGACTTCGCCTTGGGGGGTGAAGGAACTCACCGCGAATGCTTGTGCCGCCGATGCGATCGAGAGCAGGGCGGGGCCCAGCAGTGCGCTGAGCAGGGCACGGCGGTAACTGGGCCGCACAGGGGCCACGGCGAAGCTCATGGGCACTCCACTCCAAAGCAGAAAGAGGTGAACGATACCTGACTTACCGTCAAGCGCGAAGAACTGTGCTGGGCGCTTATTTCAACCAGGCATCAAACGGGTTCAGATAATAGTATTTGAGCAGCAATTTGGCCGTCTCATGCAGGGAGTATGCGGCAAATAGGAAGAGGAGTATAAGCTCCAGTCGACCATATTTTCGATGAAGGTCAAGTGAGCCTAAGCCAAATGCCAGAATCAGTGCCACCGGAATAAAATAACGTCCTTGAATTCCATTGATTGCTGTCGCAGGGTAATCGTTCCAGCTGACGGCCAGTGCAAAGAACGCAATCAGAATGCTCGCAACCACCATGACGGCAACGCTGAGGCGAATCAGCAAATCACGCCGTTGCCAACGCAGTCCGCCCCAGAGCGTTAACGCCAATCCCGCCAGTAAAGAGCTATATATAGTCTGAACTTTGTTATTACCCAACGGAACATCAAGCCATCCAAGTATTCCTGCAAAACCCCGGCGATACTGATTTAAATAAAAATTATCGCCAAGCGTATTAGCTAGTACGCTGAAAAACTCCAATGGAGATGCAAGATATATAAAAATTATTTCTTTTGTGGAATGATTTCTATGGAGATTATGGTGCCCGGAGACACTTGCCGCGAAAGCCTGCCAGCCCAGCACGCACAGCGTCAGCAGTACCAAGGCCATCAGGCGCTGCCATGACAATCGACGAATCAGCAAAGTCGCTGGAATTAAGAGCGTGGGCAGTAAATGTGTGCGGGTGGTGCAAAGAATGAAGACGATGAGATAGATCAGCGCTTCGCCCCTGCACCATACGGCGCTCTTCGACACGCCCTCCTGTGCGCGAAACGCCCGCAGCCACAACGCCAGCAGCAACAGCAACAGTGCATTGGCCAGCCCGTCCAGCGTGGGCGAAAACCACTGAGCCACCGACATTGGTGTCAAGAGCAGCATCAGCATCAGCAGGTTGGGCCGCCAGATCATGCAGGCGTACAGCGCGATGCTCAGCGCGGAGATGATCACGATCGCGCGCGTCAGCTCATAGGTCTGCGTCATGGACAGGTTCAGCCCTTTGGCGATACCCAGCGCCAAGGCATGCGGAACGTACAGAACGGGTGTGTAGTAACCTGTTCCGGCAGCAAGTACGCTGATGTCCTTGTCTCTCCAATGAAGCTCGTCTGCCTTCTGCGCCAATCGCGCACGCGCGGCTGGGTCGAGTGCCGGCGTCCTGGGCTTTTGTCTCGCAGCGGCCTCGGCGAAAGCGGCAAAGTTCTCATCCACCTCGCCACTGTCGCGCACGCCATGCTCCGACTGCGACAGCAACAATTGACCATTTGCCAGCATGGCCGCGCGCCCCAGGTGGGTGTCTTCATCGGGTGACTGGAATGGGGGCATCAGCCGCGTGAGCATGACACCCGCCACGATGGCCACCAGCCACCAGAGCACCAGATAAGAGCGTGACCGGGATATCACGGCTGAGGGCAATTCAGGCGCTGTGCCAGCGCGTTCCTTGATAGTTATCAATCTTCAACGACTGCTTGAAAAAATGACGATGAGTCCCGCGATCAGAAGCGCGGTACCCAGAAAAAAACCTTTTGAGAATTGTTCGCCAAAAAGAAAATGGCTGGCCAAGGGAACCAGGACAAAGGCCAGCGCCATGAAAGGGTAAATCTTTCCCAGATCTGCATTGCGCAAGATGAGAACCCACCCAATGGAAGTAATGCCGTACAGCGCGACCGTTCCGCTAAAAAAGAGCAGGGGCTTGAGCGCAAACACCGATTCGGCAGCGTTCATGGCATTCGCGGTGAGCTTGAAAAGAATCTGACCGATGGCAATGCCCGCCACGCAGATCAGTGTCAAAAAATAAACAGAAAGAGACATGCTGAAAATGGAGGGATGCTATGCGCGTTCGCGCAAAACTAAAATCTTATAGATCGGGCTGCGCGGCTGATTGGCGATATCCGTGCCAATGAAGGCCAGCAGCAGCTGTACGCCCAGCAGCAGTGGAAGGCCAGCCAGCATTACCGTCCCAGCCGACGCGGCAGTTTGACTCTGCAATGAGTAAAGCCAGTGCATGCCGCCGAACACCAGCCCGAACAGTGTCAGGCCCAGCCCCAGCGGAAGCTCCAGAGATGCCAGCGACATATCGCGCAGGTAATAATTGTAGAAAATACGCTTTAACGAATTCCGGATGTGCTTGGCCAGAAACTCAGGAAGTACTTTCTTGATTTTCAGACTGCTTTGTTCGTCGCCATACAACGCATCCATTGGCACATCGATCACCACCGCACGCAGCGTATTGAGCCTAAACAGCATGTCGGTTTCAAAGAAATAACGCTGGCTGATCTTGTTGAATGGCAAGTGGCTTGCCACGCGCGCCTGAATGGCGGTATAGCCGTTGGTCGGATCGAACATGCTCCAGTAGCCGGTAGAAATTTTGCTCATGAAGGAGAGCACGGCATTGCCGATCAAACGCACTTTCGGCATTTGATGAATTTCATCCAGGTGAAAAAAGCGGTTGCCCTTGGCGTAGTCGGCGTCGCCGTTGATCAGTGGCGCCACAAACTGAGGAAGCAGCGCCGGGTTCATCTGCCCATCGCCGTCGATCTTCACGATGATGTCCATGCTGGCCGCGATGGCGGCCTGGTAGCCCGTCATTACGGCACCGCCAACGCCCCGATTCTGTTCATGAAAGAGCACCTCGACCCGTGGGTCGGTGTTCTCGGTCAGCACAAACTGGCCCGAGCCTTCGGGGCAGTGGTCATCCACCACGTAAATGCGGGAAACCTCCTGGCCAATTTGCGCGATCACATCCAGCACATGGCGCTTGACCTTGTAGCTGGGAATGACGACGGCGATCTGTGGCGGCACAGTGCTGGGATCCGGCGTGTGCAATTCCATATTCAAGCCGTTGCTTGGCTCTTTTGCCACCGCCACGTATCCATGCACATGCGCTCGATACCCAGCTCAGCCTTCCAGCCTAACGTTTTCTCTGCCAGCGAGGGGTCGGCATAGAACTGGGCCAGATCACCCGCACGGCGGGGGGCGATGCGGTGGGGGATGGCTTTCCCGGTCGCGGCTTCAAATGCGCGGACCATTTCCAGCACGCTGTAGGGCTGGCCGCGGCCCAGGTTCAGGGTCAGGATGTCTTGGGCGCTTTCGCTTTCTATGTACTTCAGCGCCGCCAGATGGCCGTCGGCCAGGTCTTCGACGTGGATGTAGTCCCGCATGCCGGTGCCGTCGGGCGTGGGGTAGTCGCCACCGAAAACCTGCAGCTCGGGACGCACGCCGCTGGCCACCTGCGCCAGATAGGGCATTAGATTGTTTGGCACGCCTTGAGGGTCTTCGCCGATTTGCCCTGAGCTGTGCGCGCCAACCGGGTTGAAGTAACGCAGCAGCGCCATGCGCCAAGCGGGGTTGGCGCGGTGCAGGTCGCGCAAGATGTCCTCGATGATGCGTTTGGTGCGGCCATAGACGTTGACCGGCGCGAGGGGCGTGTCTTCGCGGTACTGGGGGTAACCGGGGTCTCCGTACACCGTGGCAGAGGATGAGAACACGATGCTGCGCACGCCCGCGTTTTCCATTTCCTCGAAAAGAACGACGCTGCCGTTGACGTTGTTGTCGTAGTACTTAAGCGGTTCGGACTCGGATTCGCCAACCGCTTTCAGGCCTGCAAAATGAATGACCGATTGAATGGCGTGCTCGGCCAAACATTTTCGCACCGCCTCTCGATCTCGAATATCGCCCTGGACAAATGGCACCGTAACGCCCGCCAGCCGCGCCACGCGGTCGACGGCAGCCGGTGAGCTGTTAGACAGGTTGTCGAAGATGACAACGGAATGGCCGGCACTTAGCAGTTTCAGAACGGTATGCGACCCGATAAAACCGGCGCCGCCGGTGACGAGAATATTTTTCATGGGCGTGGTCAGACATCCCTAGACGGTGATTTCATTTATTCGGCGAAGGCCGGGCCTATCCAGCACGTAAGCGACCGGTGTGACGGGCAAGTTGCGCTTCGACCTGCTGCGGACCGGTCCCGCCCAAGGTGTTTCTGGCGCCCAGGCTGCCGCGCAGGCTGAGTACTTCGTACACGTCCGCGTCTATGGCCGGGTGGAACGACTGCAGGGCCGCCAGCGGCAATTCAGACAGGTCGCAACCCTGCGACTGCGCCGCCTTGACGGCGTGGGCCACGGTTTCGTGTGCATCGCGGAAGGGCTGGCCTTTTTTGACCAGGTAATCGGCCAGGTCGGTCGCGGTGGCATAGCCTTTTTGTGCGGCGGCTTCCATGGCGGGGGCGTTGACGGAGATGCCGCCGGATTTGACGCCGGTGGCGGGATCGGCTTGGCCGCCGATCATCTCCACAAATATGCGCAGCGTGTCACGCAATGTGTCGACGGTGTCAAACAACGGCTCTTTGTCTTCCTGGTTGTCCTTGTTGTAGGCCAGCGGCTGGCCCTTCATCAGGGTGATCAGGCCCATCAGGTGGCCGACCACGCGGCCGGTCTTGCCGCGGGCCAGCTCGGGCACGTCGGGGTTCTTCTTCTGCGGCATGATGGACGAGCCGGTGGTGAAGCGGTCGGCAATCTTGATGAAGGCAAAGTTCTGGCTCATCCACAGGATGAGTTCTTCACTCAATCGGCTGATGTGCACCATCACCAGCGCGGAAGCAGCTGCGAATTCGATAGCAAAATCGCGGTCGCTCACGGCGTCCAGGCTGTTTTGGCACACGCTTGGCTGGCCCTGGTCGTCCACCATGCCCAGCGTGCGCGCCACGCGTTCGCGGTCCAGCGGATAGGTGGTGCCGGCCAGCGCGGCGCTGCCCAGGGGCAGTTGGTTGACGCGCTTGCGCACATCGCCCATACGCGCTTCGTCCCGGGCGAACATTTCCACGTAGGCCAGCAGGTGGTGGGCAAAGCTGACGGGCTGGGCCACCTGCAGGTGGGTGAAGCCGGGCAGGATGACGTTGACGTTTTTGTCGGCCACTTCCACCAGCGCCAGCTGCAGCTGGCGCAGCAGGTCGATCAGCAAATCGATTTCGCCGCGCAGCCACAGGCGGATGTCGGTCGCCACCTGGTCGTTGCGGCTGCGGCCGGTGTGCAGGCGCTTGCCGGCGTCGCCCACCAGCTGGGTCAGGCGCGCTTCGATGTTCAGGTGCACGTCTTCCAGCGCCAGCTTCCATTCAAACTGGCCGGCGGCGATTTCCTGGCGGATCTGTGCCATGCCGCGCTGAATATCGGCCAGGTCGGCGGCGCTGATGATGCCCTGCGCGGCCAGCATGTCGGCGTGCGCCAGGCTGCCGGTGATGTCGGCGTCGGCCAGTCGCTTGTCAAAGAACACGCTGGCGGTATAGCGCTGCACCAGCTCGCTCATGGGCTCTGAGAAAAGGGCGGACCAGGCTTCGGTTTTCTTGTCGAATTGATTGGTGGACATGGGGGGTAGGTGGGGCAGCGGGGCGTGGGTGTGGCGAGCCGATGAACGGTGCACGCAAGGCGATCGGCGCGCGGGGGCGAAGCCTACACTGCAACGCTACAGGCCCACCCATGGACGACTCTCAAATTCTATCGACCTTCCAAGAGCGCAAACAGCGGCGCAAGTCCGCCGCGCCCGCGCCAGTGTTGGTGTTTGATGCGTGTCAAGTGGGCGTGGTGCTGCGTGCCGTGCTGTACGTGGAAGTGGTGGCCGCGGTGGCTGTGTTGTACATGGCTGAGGGCGCCGCCGATTGGCTGGCGCGGCTGGCGGTGCTGACCGCCGGCACGCTGCCGGCCACCTTGCTTTGGCTGATTGTTGGGTGCGCCTTCAAACGGCCGCTGGCGCGTTTGGGCGAAACGCTGCAGGCGGCGGCGGGCATTGCGCTGGGCGCGCTGGCGGGCGTGTACGCCTGCGGCACCCTGGCGCTGCTGGGGTTGACGCGATCGCCGCCGTGGCTGGCCAGCGCCTGCACTGGCGCGCTGCTGGCTTCCGGGCTGGTTGCCGGGCTGGTGTGGCGCGTGCGCGGGCGCACGCCAGCGGCCACTGCCGCGCGGCTGGCCGAGTTGCAATCGCGCATCCGGCCGCACTTTCTGTTCAACACGCTCAACACGGCCATTGCGCTGGTGCGGGCCGAGCCGGCCAAGGCCGAAAAGGTGCTGGAAGACCTGTCCGACCTGTTTCGCCATGCGCTGACGGACGCCGAGGACAGCTCCACGGTCGAGCAGGAGATCGAGCTGGCGCGCCGCTATCTTGAGATCGAGCAGGTGCGCTTTGGCCGCCGCCTGAAGGTCGAATGGTCGCTGGACGAGCGGGTGGGCGTGGCCCGCCTGCCGCCCTTGATCTTGCAGCCGCTGGTTGAAAACGCCGTCAAGCACGGGGTCGAGCCCAGCCCGCAGGGCGCGCAACTGAAGGTGACCACCCAGCTGCGCGGGCCGGTGGCGCTGATCAGGGTGACCAACACCGTACCGGCCGGGCAGGGGCGCGGCGGGCACGGTATTGCGCTGGCCAATGTGCGCGCCCGGTTGCGACTGTTACATGATTTGCACGGTGGTTTTCGCACCGCTCTGGTGGATGGGGTCTACCAGGCGCGCATTGAAGTGCCCATGCCCGAGAAAGCCACACGCGTGTGAAACGCGTCACGGCTTGGGCGGTCTGGTTGACCAGCGGCGGGTATGTCGGGCACTGCGTGGGCGCCCTCGCGCGCAGACTCTGCGCTGTGGCGCAGCGGTTGCGCTGCCCCGCATGAAAGCACTTTCCACACACTCTGATCGAACTGCCTGATGACCGCTGCCCTGAACGTGTTGATCGTCGACGACGAGCCGCTGGCCCGTGCGCGGCTGCGCACGTTGCTGGCGGAATGCAGCAACCCCCACGCCGTAGCGGCGGCCGAGGCCGGCGATGCCGACGGTGCGCTGGCGCTGGTGCAGCGCACGCGCTTTGATCTGGTGCTGCTGGACATCCACATGCCCGGCACCAGCGGCCTGGCGCTGGCCGAAGCGCTGGCCCGCCTGCCGCAGCCGCCCGCCGTGGTGTTTGTCACCGCCCACGCCGAACACGCGGTGAAAGCCTTCGAGATCGATGCCGCCGACTACCTCACCAAGCCCGTGCGGCGTGAACGCCTGCAGGCCGCGCTTCAAAAAGTAGAGCGGCTTGCGCAATTGCCAGTGGCGCCAGAGCCCGATTCGGCTGAACAATGGCTGGTCATCGTCGAACGCGGCCGCACCTTGCGCGTGCCGGTCAGCGAGGTGCTGTACTTCAAGGCAGAGCTGAAATACATCACCGTGCGCACCGCCGATGCCACCTACGTGCTGGACGACAGCCTGGCCCAGCTGGCCGACCGCCTGCCGCCGCGCTTTGTGCGCATACACCGCAACGCGCTGGTGGCGCGCGACGCCATCCGCGCGCTGGTGCGCCAGCACGACCCTGACGAGGGCGAGGGCTGGGCCGTGCGCTTGGCGGGCATCGACGAGACGCTGCTGGTCTCGCGCCGCCAGGTGGCGGCGCTGCGCGAAGTGCTGGGCGAATAGGCCAGGGCGCCCGCACCTGCGTCCGCGCCCTGCAGGCCAGCCGTGGCCGCCCCCGCTCCAGCTTCCGCGCCGGGCAAGCACCGCACCCCGCCACCGCCGCGCCGGGTTCAGGCGCCTAGCCGCTTCCCTGGATATCGCCAGCGCTACCATTGCAAGTTACCCACGATTTCCCAAGCACCGTCGCCATGTCCCTTTTGCTGACCATTGCCACCCGTGAAAGCCGCCTTGCCCTGTGGCAGGCCGAACATGTGCAGTCTTTGCTGGCGGCGCGTGGCCACCGCGTTGATTTGCTGGGCATGACCACGCGCGGCGACCAGATCCTGGACCGCACGCTCAGCAAAGTGGGCGGCAAGGGCCTGTTCGTCAAAGAGCTGGAAACCGCCTTGCAGGAAGGCCGCGCTCAGCTGGCCGTGCATTCGCTGAAGGACGTTCCGATGGAATTGCCGGAAGGCTTTGCGCTGGCCTGCGTGATGGCGCGCGAAGACCCGCGCGATGCCTGGGTGTCGGCCAGCTGCGCCAGCCTGGCCGATCTGCCGGCAGGCGCCGTTATTGGCACTTCCAGCCTGCGGCGCACGGTATTGCTGCGCAGTGCGCTATCAGAACTGAAGCGTGACGATGTGCGCATCGAACCCCTGCGCGGCAACCTGGACACCCGCCTGCGCAAGCTGGACGAAGGCCAGTACGCCGGCATCGTGCTGGCCGCCGCGGGCCTGAAGCGGCTGGGCCTGGGCGAACGCATTCGGCACACCTTCAGCACCGACGAAATGCTGCCCGCCGCCGGCCAGGGCGCGCTGGGCATCGAAATCCGCGCCGACCGCACCGATGTGGCCGATGCGCTGGCCCCGTTGGTCGATACGCCCACCTGGCTGGCGGTGGCCGCTGAGCGCGCGGTCAGCCGCGCCCTGGGCGGCAGTTGCTCGATGCCGCTGGCGGCCCACGCCAGTTTGCAGGGCGTGCAGCTGCTGCTGCGCGGCGCCTGGGGCGACCCCGAAGGCGCCCCGCGCCTGGTGCGCGCCCAGGCGCAAGGCGAAGTTGCCACGCTGGCCGATGCCGAAGCGCTGGGCCTGCGCGTGGCCGAAGCCTTGCGCGCAGGCGGCGCGCATTGACCGGCCGCCCAGCGCCCATGTTGCCGCCGCCCACCGTGCTGGTGACCCGCCCCTCGCCCGAGGCCGAGCGCTGGGTCAACGCGTTGCACCAGCGCGGTATCGCCGCCGAGCCCTTGCCCCTGATCGCCATCCAGCCGCTGGGTGCCACCGCGCCGCTGGCGCGCGCCAGGGCCAGCCTGCGCAGCTATGCCGTGGTGATGTTCGTCAGCCCCAACGCCGTGCGCTGTTTTTATGAATCAAATAGCCCTGCAGCGCAACCCCAGTGGGCGCAAGCAGCTATTGAAACCAGAGCATGGTCGCCCGGCCCGGGCACCACGCAGGTTTTGCTGGAAGCGGGTTGGCCGCTGGCCCGCATCGACCAGCCTGCGGCCGATGCGGCGCAGTTTGATTCCGAATCGCTGTGGCGGCAGGTCGGTGGCCAGGTGCGCCAGGGCCTGCGCGCGCTGATCGTGCGCGGCGGTGACGCCGAAGGCCGCCCCTCAGGCCGCGAATGGCTGGCCGCGCAGCTGCAGGCGGCGGGCGTTGAAGTGGATGAAGTGGCGGCGTACCGCCGCGCGGCCCCCGCTGCCGAAGGCGCATGGCTGGCGCGCGCCGCCGCCGGCGCGCACGACGGCAGCGTGTGGCTGTTCAGCAGCTCTGAAGCCGTGGCCAACCTGCGCCACCACCTGCCGCAGACCAGCTGGCAGCGGGCACGGGCGCTGGCCACGCACCCGCGCATCGCCGATGCTGCGCGCGCAGCCGGGTTTGGCGCCGTCACGCCCGTGCGGCCCATGCTGGACGCCGTGGCGTCGTCGATAAAATCGCTGCATGACGCCTGAAGCCGACCCCTCAACGCCGCCACCGGCGCTGCCGTCGGCGCCAGCAGCAGTGGGCGCCGCCGCACCAGCGCTAGCCCCGCCGCCGGCTGAGCCCCCCGCCGCACGCAGCGCCCCCGCGGCTGAACTGCCCCGCAGCGCGCTGCAGCCGGCTCAGGTGGCGGGGTGGATGGTGGCCATCGTCGCGCTGACCATCGCCGTGTTGCTGTGGCAGAAAGTCAATGGCATGCAGGAAGTGCTGGCGCGCCAGAACGCCGATGCCGGCAGCCAATCGGTTGAAGCGCGCGCGCTGGCCCGCCAGGCCGACGATGCGGTGCGCGACACCGCCGCCAAACTGGCCGCCCTAGACGCCCGCGTGGCCGACATGGCCGCCTACCGCGCGCAGCTGGAAGAGCTGGCGCAAACCGCCTCGCGCGCCCGCGACGAGAACCTGGCCGTCGATCTGGAAGCGGCCCTGCGCCTGGCCCAGGACCAGTCGCAGTTGACCGGCAGCACCGAACCGCTGCTGGCCGCGCTGCGCACCGCCGACCGCCGCCTGGCGCGTTCGCAGGACCCGCGCCTGCTGCCGGCCGCCCGCGCCGTGGCGCGCGATCTGGAGCGCGTCAAGACCGCCACCGTCACCGACACCGCGGGCCTGCTCGGCCGCATCGACCAGTTGCTGCGCCAGGTCGACGACCTGCCCGTGGCCAACGAAGTCGGGCGCCCCAGCGGCAG
>JAGOEM010000046.1 GCA_017997715.1 Ottowia sp. | reverse complement strand
CCCCCTCCCCTGCGTGAAACGTCTGCCCACGCAGCCGCCGCGCCGGGCATGTCGCCCACGACCATCGTGGTGCTGCTGGGCCTTTTGCTGGGCATTCAGCCCGTCACCACCGACGTTTACCTGCCGGCCCTGCCCGCGCTGCAAACCGATCTGCGCGCACCCATGCCGCAGGTGCAGATGACGCTGGCCGCGTTGCTGCTGGCGTTTGGCGTGTCGCAAATGGTGTGGGGGCCGCTGTCAGACCGCTTTGGGCGGCGCCCGGTGCTGCTGTGGGGCATGGGCACCTATGCAGTGGCCGCGCTGGCCTGCGTGCTGGCGCCCAGCATGGAACTGCTGATCCTGGCGCGCATTGCGCAAGGCGCGGCCATGGGCGCGGCGGTGATGTGCGCGCGCGCCATCGTGCGCGACCTGTACGCGCCGCTGGAAGGCGCCCGCATGATGAGCAAGGGCCTGACCGGCCTGGGCGTGATCGCCGTGGCCTGCGCGCCGCTGGGCGGTCTGCTGACGCACACGGTGCACTGGCGCGCCGCGATGGCGGTGCAGGTGCTGTTCGGCCTGGGCACGCTGGCGCTGGTGGCGCTGCGTTTTCGCGAAACGGTGCTGGCGCGCAACCCCAGCGCGCTGCGCCCGGGCACGCTGTGGCGGTCGTGGGCGCACATTGCGCGGCACCCCACCTTTATCACCTATTCGCTGTTGTCGACCGGTTCGTACCTGGGGCTGTTCACGTTCTTGGCCACGTCGTCGTTCGTGCTGATTTCGGCCATGGGCCTGTCCAAGCTGGCCTATGGCGCGGTGATGGCGGGCAATTCGCTGCTGTACATCCTGGGCACCGTGGCCTGCCGGCGCCTGCTGGTGCGCTGGGGCATTGTGCGCACGCTGCGCTGGGCGGCCTGCATGACCTTTTCTGCCGGCGTGCTGATGTGGGGGCTGGCCTGGCTGGGCTGGGGCCAGCCGTGGTACGGGCTGTGGGCCATTCTGTTGCCGATGGCGCTGTTCATCGTGCCGCACGGCGTGCACCAGCCGGTGGGGCAAAGCGGCACCGTGGCGCCGTTTCCGCAGATGGCGGGCGCGGCGTCGGCGCTGAACGGTTTCATCACGATGGCAATGACCTTCCCCATGGGCATGTGGCTGGGCAGCGCCATGGATGGCAGCGCCCGCCCCCTGGGCACAGGCTTTCTGCTGTGGTGCAGCGTGATCGCGCTGACCGCCTGGTTTCTGGTGCCACGCTATGGCCAAGCTGACCGCTGAACACAACCAACACCCGCTGCGCGCGCTGTGCATTGCCGGCCCCACCGCCAGCGGCAAAAGCGCGCTGGCCCTGGCGCTGGCCGAGCGGCTGCCGGTGGAGATCATCAGCGTCGATTCCGCCCTGGTGTACCGCGGCATGGACATCGGCACCGCCAAGCCCACCGTGGCCGAACGCGCCGCCGTGCCGCACCACCTGATCGACATCCGCGAGCCGACCGAGGCCTACAGCGCCGCCGAATTCGTGCGCGACGCCGAACGGCTGATGGGCGAAATCCGCGCGCGCGGGCGCCTGCCGCTGCTGGTGGGCGGCACCATGCTGTACTTCAAGGCGCTGCTGGACGGCCTGGACGACATGCCGCCCGCCAACGCCGCCGTGCGCGCCACCATCGAAGCGCGCGCCGCCGCGCAAGGCTGGCCCGCGCTGCACGCCGAACTGGCCGCCGTTGACCCGGCCACCGCCGCGCGCCTGGCGCCCGCCGACAGCCAGCGCATTCAGCGCGCGCTGGAGGTGTGGCAAATCACCGGGCAGCCCATTTCAGCCTTTCACACTACAAAAACAAGAGCTACTCACGCCCACGGGACAAGCGCTATACCGCTTTTTTCCTTGGAACCTGCCGACCGCGCCTGGCTGCACCAGCGCATCGCCCAGCGCTTTGACACCATGCTGGCCGAAGGCTTTCTGGCCGAAGTGCAGGCCTTGCGCGCGCGCGGCGACCTGAACGCCGACATGACCGCCATGCGCTGCGTGGGCTACCGCCAGGCCTGGGAAGCGCTGGACGCCGCAGACGCGGCCACCAGTGCGCAGGCCGCGCCCGCATTGAGCGCGCCCCACCTGGCCGCCCTGCGCGAGCGCGGCATCGCCGCCACGCGCCAGTTGGCCAAACGCCAGCTGACCTGGCTGCGCAGCATGCCCGACCGCCGAATATGCACGGTGGATGACAATTTACGTCTGCCCGAGCTGGCACAGCAGTTGCTGGTTTCGCTTCGGCCAGACGTTTTCTGACAGGCGCTGCGCCAGCGCCAATGCCAGACGGGCTGGGCGGTGAAGCGCCGCTCGGCTGGCGTCGGCCACCAACGGGTCTCATCGCCAGGCCCAGAATAAAACGGGAAAGGAACCCATGAGCAAAGACGACGCCGATCTGGCGCTGCTGGACGCGCCCGCCGGTCAGGCACCCGCCGCCAGCGCCATGCCCGCTGAAAGTGCGGCCCAGCGCCAGCACCCACCCACCCCCACCGACGTGCGCGCGCCCATGCGCCCAGCCCCGGCGCCGCGCAAGCTGGCCGAAGTGGTTGGCCTGTCGGCCCTGATGTCGGCCGTGCTTGCCGCTTGCGGCGGTGGCGACGACAGCGCCAGCGGCACCGGTGGCAGCGCCCCCGGCATCGGTGGCAACAGCGGACTGGGCCCCCAAGCCGGCCCGCCCCCGACCGAAGGCTTGCCCAGCGCGCCCAGCCCCGCACCAACGCCGCCAGCGCCGCCCGCACCGGCCCCCGGCGGCGGCACCCCAGGCCCGGCGCCCAGCCCCGGCACCCCCGCGCCACCAGCGCCCACGCAGCCCACCAACATCACCACCGGCGAAGCCGCACGCTTTTTGCTGCAGGCGGCGCTGTCGGCCAGCGATGCCGACATCAGCGCCGTGCAGGCCAAAGGCTATGCCGGCTGGCTGGACGAGCAGATGAGCATGCCCAGCCACACCACGGGCTGGGACTGGCTGATGGCCCAGGGCTACAACCGCCTGGACGTGCGCTACAACGGCCAGTACGCTGACTTCATGATGTGGAACCAGCTGATCGCCGCAAGCGATTCGGTGCGCAAGCGCGTGGCGCTGGCCTGGTCTGAAATCCTGGTGGTTTCCACCAGCAGCATCGAAGGCGATACTCCGTCCTTCGCCATGGCCGCGTACTGGGATCTGCTGAACCGCAACGTGTTCGGCAACTACCGCCAGCTGCTGCAGGAAATCACGCTCAACCCCGCGATGGGCGCCTACCTGAACACGCGCGGCAACCAGAAGGAAAACCCCGCCACCGGGCGCGTGCCGGACGAGAACTACGCGCGCGAAGTGATGCAGCTGTTCTCGGTCGGCCTGTACCAGCTGAACCCCGACGGCAGCTTGCGCGGCGGCACCGCGACCGAAACCTATGGCCCGGCCGACGTCACCCAGCTGGCGCGCGTCTTCACCGGCTACAACCTGGACCCGGCCGGCCACCAGGCGGCGGTCTACCCGGTGTCGTTCCGCAACCCGATGGTCGTCACGGCCAGCCGGCATTCCAACCTGGAGGCCAACTTCCTCGGCGCCAGCGTGCCGGCCGGCGCCGACGCGGCTTCGCGCCTGACGCGGGCGCTGGACATCATCGCCAGCCACCCCAACGTCGGCCCGTTCATCGCGCGCCAGCTGATCCAGCGCCTGGTCACCAGCAACCCCAGCGCCGCCTACGTGGGCCGCGTGGCCGCCGCTTTCAACAACAACGGCACCGGCGTGCGCGGCGATCTGCGCGCCGTCACCAAGGCGGTGCTGCTGGACGCCGAGGCGCGGCGCGACCCCACCCTGGCGCCGCCCACCTGGGGCAAGCTGCGCGAACCCATGCTGCGCTTTGTGCAATGGGCGCGCACCTTCGGCGTTACGTCGTCGGATGGCCGGTGGCTGCTTTACAGCCAGGAACCCAGCCTGGGGCAAAGCCCCTTGCGCAGCCCCTCGGTGTTCAACTTCTTTCGCCCCGGCTATGTGCCGGCGGGCACGGCGCTGGCCACCACCGGCCAACCGGCGCCAGAGTTCCAGATCACCAACGAAAACACCGTCGCCACGTACATCAATTTCATGCGCGACCGCATCGCCTACGGCTACACCAGCGACAACTCCAAGCTGGCGGCCAACTACGCGCGCGAACTGGCGCTGGTGGCCGACCCCGCCGCGCTGGTCGCGCGGCTGAGCCTGCTGTTGACCGGCAACCAGCTGTCTGCGGCCAGCGTGTCGACCATTCGCGACGCCGTGACCACCATCGGCGCCGATTCGGAAGCGGGGCGCAACAACCGCGTGTGGGCAGCCATTCTGCTGGTCATGTGCAGCCCCGATTACATCGTTCAAAAATAAGCGGAGCCGACGAATGAAAAGCCACAGCGCTATCGCGCGCCGCACCTTCCTGCAACGCATGGGCCACCTGGGCATTGCCGGCACGGCAGCGCCCTGGGCACTCAACCTGGCCGCCATCAGCGACGCAGCCGCCTTCACCCACAGCGGCTACAAGGCGCTGGTCTGCATCTTTCTGTACGGTGGCAACGACCACGGCAACACCGTCATTCCTTACGACAACGCGTCCTACCAGGCCTACGCCACCGCGCGCGGCACGGTACTGACCACCGACGGCGGCATCGTCGTGCCCCGCGGCGAACTGGCGGGCTCCGCCTTGTCCGCCGCCGGCCTGTCGGCGGGCCAACAGTACGCACTGTCGCCCTCGCTGGCGCCGCTGGCCAAGCTGTACGAAGACAGCAAGCTGGCGGTGCAGATGAACGTGGGCCCGCTGGTCGCGCCCACCACGCTGGAGCAGTACCGCAACAAGTCGGTGCCACTGCCACCCAAGCTGTTCTCGCACAACGACCAGCAGTCGGTGTGGCAAAGCTCTTACGCCGAAGGCAGCGTGACCGGCTGGGGCGGCAACCTGGGCGATCTGGCGCTGGCCGGCAACAGCGGCAACTCGCTCTTCACCTGCATGTCGGTCACCGGCAATGCGGTGTTTCTGTCGGGCGACAGCGCGCTGTCCTACCAAATTGGCGCTGGCGGCGCGGTCGCCATTTCGCCCGTGGTCGGCACGGCCTATGGGTCGGCCGCGTGCCAGGCCGCGCTGCGCACGCTGATCACCCAGCCGCGTGCCAACGTGCTTGAAAACGAGCTGAACCGCATCACCGCGCGTTCCATCGATTCGCAGGTGGTGCTGGCCAACGCGCTGACCGCAAGCAACGGCAAGTTCGACACCCTGCTGCCCGACCGCACGGGCGACGTGAACCTGGCCCTGAATCGCCAGCTGAAGATGGTGGCGCGGCTGATTGACGCGCAGCAGTCGCTGGGGCTTTCGCGCCAGGTGTTCATGGTGTCGATGGGCGGCTTTGACCACCACGACAACCTGGCGGCGGGCCATGCCCGGCTGCTGACCCAGTTGGGCAACGCCATGGCGGGCTTTCAGTCGGCCATGGAACTGATCGGCAAATCGGATGCGGTGACCAGCTTCACCGCGTCCGACTTCGGCCGCACCATCACCTCCAACGGCGACGGCTCTGACCACGGCTGGGGCGCGCACCACCTGATGATGGGCGGCGCCGTCAAGGGCAAGCAGTTCTACGGCACCGCGCCAAGCGCCATCGCGGGCGGCACCGAAGACGTGGGCCAGGGCCGCTACATCCCCAGCACCTCGGTCGACCAGTACGCCGCCACGCTGGCCCGCTGGTTCGGCGTGAACGACAGCGAAATGACGCAGGTGGCCCCGTCGATCAACAACTTCACCACCAGGAACCTGGGCTTTATGCGCTGACGGGCCAATTCGCCCGGGCTGCCATCCCCCATTCCAGCCGCCCTTCGGGGCGGCTTTTTCTTTGCGGCGGCAGCGCCAGCGGGTCTGTGCGGGCGCGGCGCCTGGTGCGGTTCGGCATCGCCGCGCCAAAGCGTGGGAAAATCGCGGTTTCGTCCGCCATCGTGCGGTCGCCGTCCGTGACGCCGTCGCGGCCTCCCTGCTCTTCACACAATCCATGTCGTCCACCCTGCACCCCATGCTCAACGTGGCCATTCGGGCCGCACGCGCCGCTGGCGCCATCATCAACCGCGCCGCGCTGGATGTCGAAGCCGTTCGCATCTCGCAAAAGAACATCAACGACTTCGTCACCGAAGTCGATCACGCCAGCGAAGCGGCCATCATCGAGACGCTGCTCACCGCCTACCCGCACCACGGCATTCACGCCGAAGAGTCGGGCCGCGAGCATGGCAACCAGCAGTCGGACCACATCTGGATCATCGATCCGCTGGACGGCACCACCAACTTCATTCACGGCTTTCCGGTCTATTGCGTCAGCATTGCGCTCAGCGTCAAAGGCCGCATCGAACAAGCCGTGGTCTACGACCCCACGCGCAACGACCTGTTCACCGCCACGCGCGGGCGCGGCGCCTACGTCAACGACCGGCGCCTGCGCGTCAGCAAGCGCATCCGCCTGGACCAGTGCCTGATCTCCACCGGCTTCCCGTTCCGCAAGGGCGACGACTTCCCCACCTACCTGAAGATGATGGGCGACGTGATGCAGCGCACCGCCGGCATGCGCCGCCCCGGCGCGGCCGCACTTGACCTGGCCTACGTCGCCGCCGGCTACACCGACGGCTTTTTCGAAACCGGCCTGAAGCCCTGGGACGTGGCCGCCGGTTCGCTGCTGGTGACCGAGGCCGGTGGCCTGATCGGCAACTTCAGCGGCGACGCCGGCCATATCGAGCAGACCGAATGCCTGGCCGGCAACCCGCGCGTGTACGCCCAGCTGGTCACGCTGCTGCAGAAATACTCTGTTTACGATAGCGCCCCACGCCCGTCTGACGAGCGCAAGGAGCGTGTTTCGCTTAAAAAACGTGACGGCGCAGCGCCGGCCGACAGCGCCGATCGGGCCTTTCAGGCCTGGTCGGGCGACGCCGACAAGGCCGAAGGCCCCACGCCATCGTGACGCAGCCCACGGTGCCAGCCTCGCCGCCCCAGGCAGAGGCCGCACACAGCCCGCCGAATGAAGCGGCCGCCGTGCCCGCGGCCGACCTGCTGGGCGCCGACGCCGCCGCACCCGCCCCCGGCTTTCCGCCCAACGTCGCCTTTCCGCGCGGCGTGCGCAGCTTTGTCGTGCGCGCCGGCCGCACCACCACCGGCCAGGCCCGCGCGCTGACCGAACTGGGGCCGCGCTATGTCTTGCCCTACGACCCGGCCACTACCGATTTGGTAGCTGCCTGCGCCCGCGTGGCGGGCGCTGAAGGCCAAAATCACACCAAAACCGTGCTGGAAATCGGCTTTGGCATGGGCCACGCCACGGCCCACATCGCCGCGCTGCAGCCGGACACGTTGTTCATCGGCTGCGAGGTGCACGAACCCGGCGTGGGCGCGCTGCTCAAGCTGCTGGGCGAACAGCAGCTGGGCAACGTGCGCATCGTGCAGCACGACGCGGTGGAAGTGCTGCAGCACATGGTGGCGCCCGCCAGCCTGGACGGCGTGCACATCTTCTTCCCCGACCCCTGGCACAAGTTGCGCCACCACAAGCGCCGCCTGATCCAGCCGCGCCTGGTGCGCCTGCTGGCCGAACGCCTGGCACCCGGCGGCTACCTGCACTGCGCCACCGACTGGGAACCCTACGCCGCGCAAATGCTGGAAGTGCTGGGCGCCGAGCCGCTGCTGGCCAACACCGCCAGCGCCTACGCCGAACGGCCCGCCTACCGGCCCGAAACCAAGTTCGAGCGCCGCGGCCTGCGCCTGGGCCACGGCGTGTGGGACCTGGTGTTTCGCCGCACCGATGCCCCTGCCGATGCCGCCTCTGCACCGACTGCACCTACTGCGCCTGCCGCCAGTTGAGCAAGCACGCTATTTAATTTATAGCTGCTTGCGCCCGTGTTTGTTGCGCTAGCGCCTCATTTGGCATAAGAAACCCATGTCCCGCCCGCGCCGCCCGGATGCGCTGCCCACACGCGATGGCGTCAGCGCCAGCTGCGTGGTGGTGCACGGCGGCCCGTGGCCCAGCGTGCTGGATTTCCTCAGCGCGCGCCTGCCCGTGCTGACCCGCGCCGAATGGGCCCAGCGGCTGGCCGCAGGCGATGTGCTGGACGCCCAGGCCGCCCCGCTGGCCGCGCACGCGCGCTGCACCGAAGGCCAGCGCCTGTTCTATTACCGCGCCATCGAAGCCGAACCCGACGCGCCCGAAGACGCCCAGGTGCTGTACCAGGACGACACGCTGGTGGTGGCCGACAAGCCGCACTTCATGCCCGTCACGCCCGGGGGCCGCTTCATCCAGCGCAGCCTGCTGGTGCGCCTGAAGCGCGCGCTGGGCCTGCCCGATCTGACGCCCGTGCACCGCATCGACCGCGAAACCGCCGGCCTGGTGCTGCTGGCCGTGCGCCCCGATGCGCGCGCGCCCTACCAGGCGCTGTTTCGCGACCGGCAGGTCGACAAACTGTACGAAGCCGTGGCGCCTGACGTGCCCGCGCTGGCCAGCGCGCGCACCTACGCCAGCCGGCTGGAGAGCGATGCCGAGCGCTTTTTTCTGTCGCGCGAAGTGCCGGGCCAGCCCAACAGCCAGTCGCACATCGAACGTGTGGCCGCGGCGGTCGCCGGGCATGCGCTGTACCACCTGCGGCCCGTTACCGGCCAGCGCCACCAGCTGCGCCTGCACATGCTGGCGCTGGGCGCGCCGATTCTGGGCGATGCGTTCTACCCCACCGTGCGGCATGGCCCCGAAGGTGCCGACGACGCCATGCGCCCGTTGCAACTGCTGGCGCGCGAACTGGCTTTCGATGACCCGCTGACGGGGCAGCGGCGCAGCTTCCGCTCGCGCCTTCGGCTGCAGGCCGCCAGCGAAGGCGGCTGGCCGCCCGGCGGCGCGCCTCAGTGGGGCGACAAGGCGCCCAAGTCGGTCAGCGGCGTCGGGCCCAGCGGGGCGTAGTCGCTGGTGCGGACGTTGCGCCGCTCGATCAGGCGCCGGCGCACGTCGCGGCGCAGGTCGTCCAGCTGCGCGGCCGGCAGGTCCGGGCTGGCTTGTTCGATGTTGGCCGCCGCCACCACCGACGCCACGCGGCCCGAGCTGACGCTGCGGTTGGCCTGGCTGGCATACGACTGATCGTCCGCGTCCTGAATCCACAGCAGCAGCGGCGCGCCCTGCAACTCGCCCAGCTGGGTCAGCTTGCGGCGGAAGTAATGCTGGATTTCCTCACGCGCCGAGTGCGGGATGCGCTGAAACGTATTCAGCCGCAGCACAAAACCGTGCCGATCGTGGGCGTCGCAACTGAGCAGACATTCGACGTGGCCCGTGATGCCGACGTGGCCCATCAGGTAGCGCCCGGCTTCAGCAATGCTGCGCGCTGCGTCGCGCCGAGAACGGAATTTCAAACTCAAACGTTGGATAAACTGCATGACACCCACCCGAAGGGAGAGATAGCCCCCTGGCGCCCACTGCGAGATACCCAGCGCAGTGCGGCCGCTGTTATTGGGCGCCATTCTCGCCCAAATCAATACTTTTGACCTATGCGCGCCAAAGCCGTGACCGCCATGCATGACTTGCCGCCCGACCTGATCGTCTGTGAACGCGATTGGCTGTCCTCCAACAACCTGATCTGCCTGGGCGATGCGCCCGCCATCATCGACACCGGCCACGTCAAGAACGCCGCCGAAACCCTGGCGCTGGTGCGCCAACACCTGGGCGACCAGCCACTGGCCAGCGTGGCGCACACGCACCTGCACAGCGACCACTGCGGCGGCAGCGGCACGCTGCAGCGCGCCTACCCCGGCGCACAAACCTGGGTGCCCGAACCGTCGCTGGCGCACGTGCAAAGCTGGGACGAAGACCAGCTCACCTTTGGTGACACCGTGCAGCGCTGCGACCGTTTCAACGCGCAACACGCGCTGGTGCCGGGCGCCCGCGTGCGGCTGGGCCAGCACGACTGGGAACTGCACCCCGCGCCCGGCCACGACACGCTGGCCGTGCTGCTGTTCCAGCCCGAACACGGCGTACTGATGGCCGGCGACGCCATGTGGGAACACGGCGTGGGCGTGATCTTTCCGTACATCGACGGCAGCGCCGGGTTCGAGCCGTTTCTGGACACGCTGGACCTGGTCGAACGCCTGGCGCCGCAGGTGGTGGTGCCCGGCCACGGCGCCCCCTTCAGCCGCCAGGGCGGCGCCCTGGACGCCGCGCTGGCCCGCGCCCGCGCGCGCATCCAGCAGTTTCAGGACAACCCGGCCCAGCACGCGCTGTACGCGGCCAAGGTGCTGATCAAGTACCAGATGATGGACGTGGAGCAGATGCCGGCGCCCGCCTTCGACGCCTGGCTGCACAGCGCGCCCAGCCTGCACAAGCTGCACCAGCAGCACCGGCCCGACATGGCCTGGGCTGATTGGCTGAACACCGTGATTCTGGGCCCGATGTTCGACAAGGGCCAGCTGCGGCGCACCGATGCGGCGGTGCTGAATGGCGTCTGAAACGCGGTACTTGAACAACGGCGCCTGAACAACGACGCCTAGGCGTCTGCGCAGCAGAAGGAACGTCGGCTGCAACGCGCGAGAAAACGGTCCATCGCGGTGCTGCCTGCGGCGCCCATAGCTAGTCCGTGCGTACCGCGCGGGCGACGGCGCGCCGCGCCGCTTGCAAGGGCCAAACGGCGTGCTTCACGCCCAGCACAGCACAGCACAGCACAGCGGGCGCCCCAGCCCCGCCGCTGCGAACATGCGCCGCGTTGGCGCACCAGCGTTTTCAAGTCTTTCAAGCCCGCAGCGCCCGTGTGACGGGCGCTGGCAGCTTCTTATTTTGTAGCGACGCCAGGCTTGGCGCAGCCTGGGCGGCACCGCCTCAAGCCTTGATTTCGCGCGCGCTGATGCGGTACTTGAACAGCGAAGGCTCGTACGGGTCAAACCAGCCGTCAGCGTTTTCGGCCATGGGGTACATGAAAAAGCCCAACGGCTCTTCGCGGCTGCCGGGCAGCTTGACGTCGTGCGCGGTGTTGTAGGCCATCCAGTTGCCTTCCCACGCGCCGTACAGCCCCTGGTAGACGGGCTTGATCAGCGGGTTGTCGATCTGTTTGATCCACTCGGGGCGCTCTTGCCGCATCACCTTGGCCACGTCGGCCGGGTCCATGGCGGTCCAGCCCAGGCCTTTCAGGTACACCTCGGCGCGGCAGTGCTGCGCGCCCGACAGGTTGTCCGACCCGCTGCCCAGCTGCTTGTAGCCGAATTCGGACGTGGCCAGGCGCACGCCATAAATGTCGCGCGCCGGCACGCCGGCCGAACGGCACAGGCCGACAAACAGCGCATTCAAGTCGGCGCATTTGCCGCCCAGGTTGCCGGTCTCCAGCATGGTCTTGATGTCGCCTTCGCCGCAGCCCTTGACGGTGGGTTCGCGCCAGGCGTTGCCCACCACCCAGTCGTAAATGGCGCGGGCCTTGGCTTCGTCGGTGCGGGCGCCGCGCGTGGCTTTGCGTGCGGTGTCGCGCACGATGCCGTCGGTGGGAATCAGCCGCGTGGGGCGCAGCGCATGCTGCAGGTTGGACGGGTCTTCAGCCACCACGCGGCCCGTGGCGGGTGCGCGGCTTTGCGTGCGCACGCGGCTGGTGACTTCAAAATACGGCTGGGCCACGCCGCCGTCGAATTCTGCCGCGACCATGCGCACGCCTTCGGCCCCATCGGCCGCCAGGCCCGCGCGGCCGTTGCTGGCAAAGCTGTCGCCCAGCGGCACCTGCCAGCCGGTTTGCACCGCCGGCACCGGCACCCACACGCGCGTGGCGCTGGTGGTGGCCGGCAGGTCGATGCGGGTGGTCACGTCAAACGTGCGCCAGTCGCCCGGCGCGGGCGAAAAACGGTAGGAGGTGGAGGGGGTTTGCGCGCCCGCGTGGGTGGGCAGCAAAACGGGCAAGGCGGCAGACAGGCCCAGGCCTGCGGCGCGCCCCATGAAGGCACGGCGAACGAGGTTCATAAGGAATATTCCTATCGGTGTGGGAAACACCTGTCGGCACACGCGAGGGCCGGGTCTTGCCAGGCGCCAATGCCCCGAAGGCAGGTGGCCGGCCAGCTGAGCGTGGCGCGGCGAATCGATTATCGGCGCAGCGCCTGCACCCAGTCCTGCGCTTGGCGGCCGGTCCAGTCCACCGCGCCGCTGACCACGCGCTGCGCGCGCCCGGTGGTGTCGATCAGCACCGTGGTCGGAAACACCTTCATGCCCCAGGCGCTGGTGATGGTGCCGCGCGGGTCGGGCAGCACGGTGAAGGTGAGGCCCGCCGATTGCACATAGCGCACCACGCGCGGCAACGGCTCGCGCACGTTCACCGCCAGCACGGCCAGCGATTCACCCTCCAGCTCGGCCAGGGTCTGCAGCGTGGGCATTTCTTCCTTGCACGGCGCGCACCAGGTCGCCCAGAAGTTGATGAGCACGGCGCGCCCACGCAGCGCCGCCAGATCCCACGCCTTGCCCTGCAGATCAGGCCCCGCCAGCGGCGGCAGCGCACGGCCGGCGGGCCAGGGCTGGTCGACATGCTGGGCGCGCGCCGGCACGGCCACCGCGCCCGCGGCCAGCGCCAGGCACAGGCGTCGCCGCGATACGCCGCTGCCCGCCATCAAACGCGCTCGGCCACCCAGCCCTGCACCGAGGCCAGCGCCTTGGCCAGGCCCGAAGCGTCGGTACCGCCGGCCATGGCCATGTCGGGCTTGCCGCCGCCTTTGCCGCCAACCTGCTGGGCGACGAAGTTGACCAGCTCGCCCGCTTTCACCTTGCCTACGCTGTCTTTGGTAACGCCGGCGGCCAGCTGCACCTTGTCGCCATCGACGGCGGCCAGCACGATGGCGGCGGTTTTCAGCTTGTCTTTCAGCTTGTCCATGGTGTCGCGCAGGGTCTTGGCGTCGGCGCCTTCCAGCTTGGCGGCCAGCACCTGGATGCCGTTGACGTCCACCGCCTGGCTGAGCAGTTCATCGCCCTGGCTGGATGCCAGTTTGCCCTTGAGCTGGGCGACTTCTTTTTCCAGCGCCTTCACCTGGTCCAGCACCTGGCCCAGCCGGGCTTGCACTTCGGCCTCAGGGGCGCGCAGGGTGGCGGCCACGCTGTGCAGGCTGGATTCCAGGCCTTGCAGGTAGGCCAGCGCGTTCTGGCCGGTGATGCCTTCGACCCGGCGCACGCCCGCGGCCACGCCGCTTTCGCTGACGATCTTGAACAGGCCGATGTCGCCCGTGCGCTGCACGTGCGTGCCGCCGCACAGTTCGCGGCTGCTGCCGATGTCCAGCACGCGCACGGTTTCGCCGTACTTTTCGCCAAACAGCATCATGGCGCCGGTTTGCTGCGCGCTTTCAATGTCCATCACGCGCGCCTGGGTGGCGGCGTTGGCCAGGATCTCGGTGTTGACCAGGCGTTCGATCTCGGTGATTTGCGCGGGCGTGACGGGCGCGTTGTGCGCAAAGTCAAAGCGCGTCTTGTCGGCATCGACCAGGCTGCCCTTTTGCTGCACGTGCGTGCCCAGCACTTCGCGCAGCGCCTTGTGCATCAGGTGCGTGACGCTGTGGTTGCGCTGCGTAGCGGCGCGGCGCGCCTGGTCCACGCGCGCGTCCACCGCATCGCCCACGCGCAACGTGCCCTGCTGCTGCACGCCGTGGTGGCCGTACACGTCGGCCTTGATCTTTTGCGTGTCTTCCACGCCAAACTCAACGCCTTCGCCGGCCAGCACGCCGGCATCGCCGACCTGGCCGCCGCTTTCGGCGTAGAAGGGCGTGGTGTCCAGCACGACGATGCCGGATTGGCCTTCTTTCAGCTCGCTGGCGCTTACCCCGTCGACGTAGACCGCTACTACTTTGCTAGCGTGCGCCAATTCGTCGTAGCCGGTGAACACGTTGGCCGCACCGCTGTAGTCGACCTGGCGATCCATCTTGAACTTGCCTGCGGCGCGGCCGGCGGCCTTTTGTGCGGCCATGGCTGCGTCGAAGCCAACGGTATCAACTTCAAAACCCGCCTCGCGGCAGACGTCCTGCGTCAAATCGAGCGGAAAACCGTAGGTGTCATGCAGCTTGAAGGCTACGTCGCCCGGCAGTTTCTTTCCAAGCTCGGTCACGCCCGACTTATCGTCGAACAACGCAGCGATAGCGTCTTCCAGAAGTCCCATGCCATTGGCCAGCGTCTCAAAAAACCGCTCTTCCTCGGCCTTCAACACCTCTTCCACCCGCTGCGCCTCGGCCTGCAGGCGCGGGTACGCGGCGCCCATCAGTTCGACCAGCGGGCGCACCAGCTTGTGGAAGAAGGGCTGCTTTTGGCCCAGCTTGTAGCCGTGGCGGATGGCGCGGCGGATGATGCGGCGCTGCACGTAGCCGCGGCCTTCGTTCGACGGGATCACGCCGTCGCTGACCAGGAAGGACGTGGCGCGGATGTGGTCGGCGATCACCTTCAGCGAAGGGTTGGCCAGGTCGGCGCAACCGGTGGCCTTGGCGGCTTCGGCGATCAGCTTGGCGAACAGGTCGATCTCGTAGTTGCTGTGCACGTGCTGCAGGATGGCGGCCAGGCGCTCCAGGCCCATGCCGGTGTCGACGCAGGGCGCGGGCAGTTTGACGACGCTGCCGTCGGGCTGCATGTCGAACTGCATGAACACGTGGTTCCAGATCTCGATGAAGCGGTCGCCGTCTTCGTCCGGGCTGCCGGGCGGGCCGCCGGGAATGTGCGCGCCGTGATCGTAGAAGATTTCGCTGCAGGGGCCGCAGGGGCCGGTGTCGGCCATCATCCAGAAGTTGTCGGACTTGTATTTGCCGCCCTTGTTGTCGCCGATGCGCACGATGCGCTCGGCGGGCAGGCCGATTTCCTTGTGCCAGATGTCGTAGGCCTCGTCGTCGTCGATGTAGACGGTGGCCAGCAGCTTGTCGGCCGGCAGCTGGTAGACCTGGGTCAGCAGTTCCCAGCCCCAGTGGATCGATTCGCGCTTGAAATAGTCGCCAAACGACCAGTTGCCCAGCATTTCAAAGAAGGTGTGGTGGCGCGCGGTGTAGCCCACGTTTTCCAGGTCGTTGTGCTTGCCGCCCGCGCGCAGGCAGGCCTGCACCGAAGTGGCGCGCGTGTAGGGCCGCTTGTCGCTGCCCAGAAACACGTCCTTGAACTGGACCATGCCCGAGTTGGTGAACATCAGCGTCGGGTCGTTGCCCGGCACCAGCGGGCTGGACGGCACGATGGTGTGGCCCTTGCTTTCAAAGAAATCCAGAAAGCTCTTGCGGATGTCGGCCACGGACATGGGGGTTTGCGCTGTAGTCATGGTGTTTCAGGCCGCCTGCGCTTGCCAGACAAGCGCCGCCAGCTATTTTTAATGTAGCAACGGTGCGCCTGATCCCCCCTGCTGGCTGTGGGCAGACGCAAAACGCTCAATTTTACTAGGGCGGCCCCTGCGGCGCAGGACTTGCGCTGGCAAGCGCCGCCGCCGCAGCCTGCTGGCGGCCGCAACCGGTACGCCCATGCGCTGGGGCGCGTCGCACGAGGGCATGCCTAATGAAAGTCGCGGCTGGTGGTGTGCTGCGCCAGTCGCCCCAGCAGCGGCGTCAGGTCGTACAGACGCTGAGCAATCAGATGGCGCACCTGACCACTGCCGACCCGCCCCGAAGCGGCCGGCGCCCCCTCGGGGGGCAGCGCAGCATGCGAAGCAGCGGAGCGTGGGGGCACGATCTCGCCGCTACCGGCCTGCTCCAAAGCGGCCAGTGACCCATCGGGGAGCAGCGCAGCATGCGAAGCAGCGGAACGTGGGGGCACGCCACCGACGCCGGGCCGCCCCAAGTCGGCGGCAGCCCCCTCGGGGGGCAGCGCAGCATGCGAACCGGCAGAGCGTGGGGGCGCGCCGTCGACGCCGGGCCGCCCCAAGTCGGCGGCAGCCCCCTTGGGGGGCAGCGAACCATGCGAAGCAGCGAAGCGTGGGGGCGCGATCTCGCCGCCGCCCGGCCGCCCGAAGGCGGCGAGCGCCCCCTTGGGGGGCAGCGCACCCTGCGAAGCAGGGGAGCGTGGGGGCACGTCCGCGCCGCCGCCCGGCCGCCCGAAGGCGGCGAGCGCCCCCTTGGGGGGCAGCGCACCACGCGAAGCGGGGGAGCGTGGGGGCGCGCCGCCGACGCCGGGCCGCCCCAAGTCGGCGGCAGTCCCCTCGGGGGGCAGCGCAGCATGCGAAGCAGCGAAGCGTGGGGGCATGTCGCCCTCTCCGCTGTCCTTATCCCGCTGCCATTCGCCTTGCACCGCCAGCAGCTGGGCGCGCAGCAGCGCGTTGCGCTGGCCTTCGTCCATGCGCAGGCTTTCCCACACGATGACGTTGATGGGGCCGGTTTCGTCTTCCAGCGTGACGAAGATGGTGCCTTTGGCGGTGCCGGGCTGCTGGCGGCCAATGACCAGGCCGCAGGCGGTGGCGTAGCGCCCGTGCGGCAGTTGGTCCAGCTGGGCGCTGGTGCGCACGCCGCGCCGCGCCAGGCGTTCGCGCAGCAGGGCCAGCGGGTGGCGGCGCAGGGTCAGGCCCAGGGCGGCGTAGTCGTGCACGATTTCTTCGCCCTCGGGGGCGGCAGGCAGCGCCAGCGGGGCTTCGTTGATGGGGGCGTGGCGCAGCAGCGCCTGGGGATCTGCGGTGGCCGGCTGGGGTTTGAGCGGCGGGGGTGAAAGCGGTTGGGTGATGAACGATGGGGGCTGGCAAGCTTGCGCGCCGGCTTCGGGCGGCAGCGCATCGCGCAGCGGCGGGGCGTGGGGGTCATCGCCTATGGCCGGGCCGGCTGAGGCCAAGGAAGCGCGGGCATCCGCCGCGTGCGTCCGGCGCGGCGAGAAAGGATGGGGCTCGCTTTTGAATGCACTGCTTTGCCACACCTGCTGGCGCCGATGGCCGGCCAGGCTGGCCAGGGCATCGGCGGCGGCCAGCTGGTTCAGGTCTTTGGTGCCCAGCGCGGCGCGGCGGGCCAGGTCGTCAACATTGCCCAGCGGCGCCTGCGCGCGCGCCTGGGTGATGCGCTGGGCGGCAGATTCGCTCAACCCCTTGACCAGGCGCAGGCCCAGGCGCACGGCGGGGCGGGCGATGCTGTTCGCTTTGTTTTTGATAGCTTGCTGCGCTTTATCGGCGGGCGATACAAGCCTGCTTGATTCATAAAAATCGTGATCTGACCCCGATTTATCCACCGCTTTTTCATCCGCGGGCCGACGCTCCAGCGCGCAGTCCCAATCGCTCACGCTGACGTCGGGCGGCAGCACCTGCACGCCGTGGCGCTGCGCGTCTTGTATGAGTTGCGAGGGGCCGTAGAACCCCATGGGTTGCGAGTTGAGCATGGCGGCCAGAAAGGCTTCGGGCTCGTGGCATTTGAGCCAGCTGCTTTCGTAGGCGATCAGGGCAAAGCTGTAGGCGTGGCTTTCAGGAAAGCCGTATTCGCCAAAGCCCTGAATCTGCCGAAAGATGCGCGCGGCGAATTCGGGGCTGTAGCCATTTTTTAGCATGCCTTGGGTCAGTTTTTCTTCAAACGGGCCCAGGCCGCCCTTGCGCTTCCAGGCAGCCATGGCGCGGCGCAGGCGGTCAGCGTCGTCGGCGCTGAAGTCGGCGGCCAGCATGGACAGCTCCATCACCTGCTCTTGAAAGATGGGGATGCCCAGGGTGCGTTCCAGCGCCTTGGCCAGGCGCGGAGGGGTATGGCCCCCATGCTGCACGGCTTCGCCTGTTGCGCTGCCCCAGGACGGGGAAGGGCCCCCGGCCTCACCGGGGTCCGGGGCTGCACCCGCCTTGGGGCGGCCCGGCGGCGGGTGGCCCTGGCCCCCGCGCTCGTCCGTGGCGCAGGGCAGGCGTTCGTGGCTGGAGCGTTCGTATTCGATCGGCAGGCCGCGCCGCCGCCGTTCGCGCGCTTGCAGATAGGGGTGCACCATGCCGCCGGTGATGGGGCCGGGCCGCACGATGGCGACTTGCACCACCAGGTCGTAGAAAGTGGTGGGCTTGAGGCGCGGCAGCATGCTCATCTGCGCGCGGCTTTCGATCTGGAAGGTGCCTACCGTGTCGGCGCGGCGGATCATTTGGTAGGTGGCGGGGTCTTCGCTCTGGATGTCGTAGCGGGTGAAGCTTTCGCCGCGCCGCAGCGCCACCAGGTCGATGCAGCGGCGCACGGCGGTCAGCATGCCCAGCGCCAGCACGTCAACCTTGAGCATGCCCAGCGCTTCCAGATCGTCCTTGTCCCACTGGATGACCTGGCGCAGCGCGGGCGGTGCGGGCAGCCAGGGGTCGAGCGGGGATGAAGGGGGCGTGGCGACGGCAAGGCCAGCCGCGATCTGGCCGCCATTGCCCTCCCCCGCTGGGGGAGGGCGGGGGTGGGGGCCAGCGCCGCGCCGCCAATGGCCTGCGTCATCGGCGCCCGTGGCGGCTTCTGCACAGGGGAAGGAGGCCGACAAACCCGCTGGCACGCCATGCGCAGCGCACCCATCGCCCCCCGCGCCGTCGCCCCGGCCTGCATCCAATTCGGCCCCGCCGTCCTCGGCCGCGGCTTCATCGGGCAGCACGCCCAGGGTGTGTTCCCAGTCGTCGTCGCGGGTCATGGCGGCGGGCTCGACCGGGACCAGGCGGTGCAGCGGCGTATCGGTCAGCACAAAGCCGCCGACGTGTTGGCTGAGGTGGCGGGGCGCGCCTTTAAGTTGGGCGGTCAATTCAAGCCACAGATGCGCCTGCGCAGCTGAGATGGATGCCCCCGTCTTGGCGGCCAAATCGGCCAGCCGGTGCGCCGCCAGTTCATAGCCCCCACGCTTCCCTGCTTCGCATGCTGCGCTGCCCCCCGAGGGGGTTGCCGCCGACTTGGGGCGGCCCGGCGTCGACGGCGTGCCCCCACGCCCCCCCGCTTCGCATGGTGCGCTGCCCCCCGAGGGGGTTGCCGCCGACTTGGGGCGGCCCGGCGTTGGCGGCGTGCCCCCACGCTCCCCCGCTTCGCGCGGTGCGCTGCCCCCCGAGGGGGCTGCATCCGCCTTGGGGCGGCCCGGCGGCGCTTCATCAAACCAATGGTGGTCCTTGGCCACTGCGTCGATCAGGCCGGCATCAATGCCCAGTGCCATGCCCACGTCGCGCAGGGCGCTGCGGGTGCGGTAGCTGATGACGGTGGCGGCCAGGGCGGCGCGGTGGCGGCCGTATTTGCGGTAGATGTACTGGATGACTTCTTCGCGCCGTTCGTGCTCGAAGTCGACGTCGATGTCGGGCGGCTCGTTGCGGCGCGCCTTGCTGATGAAGCGCGCCAGCAGCGGGTTGGACTTTTCCGGGTCGGCCGCGGTAATGCCCAGGCACCAGCACACCACCGAATTGGCGGCCGAGCCGCGCCCCTGGCACAGGATGCCCATGCGCCGCGCGGCGCGCACGATGTCGTGCACGGTCAGAAAGAACATCTCGTACTGGCATTCGGCGATGAGCAGCAGCTCTTTTTCGACAAACGCCACGATGGCCGGCGGAATGCCGCCAGGGTAGCGCTCGGCCGCGCCTTCGTAGGTCAGGCGGCGCAGGCTTTGCATGGCCGTCAGGCCCGGCAGCACCGCTTCTTGCGGGTAGTTGTACTTCACCTCTTTCAGCTGAAAGCTGCAGCGCGCGGCCACGGCCAGCGTGGCGGCCAGCGCACCGGGCGGGTAGAAATCGGCCAGCCGGTGGCGCAGGCGCAGGTGGCGTTCGCCGCTGGGCTGCAGGGCAAAGCCGCACTGCGCCACCGGCCGGCCGATGCGGATGGCGGTCATCACGTCCTGCAGGCGCTTGCGGGCGCGCACGTGCATGTGCACATCGCCAGCAGCCACCAGCGGCAGGCCGGTGGCGGC
>JAGOEM010000202.1 GCA_017997715.1 Ottowia sp. | reverse complement strand
CGATGATCGGCCCCGGGTCGGCGCGCTGCATCAGGTCCGGGCCTTCGCGGAAGTCGAACTCGGACAGGTCGGCCCCGGCGCAAAAACCGCGCCCTGCGCCGGTCAGCACCAGGGCGCGGATGGCCGGGTTGGCTTCGACCTTGTCCAGCACCGCCCACAGGTCGCGGTGCATCTGGCGCGTGAAGCTGTTGAGCGATGCCGGCCGGTTCAGCGTGATCACGGCCACGGCGCCCTCTTCGTCGTACAGGACGGCGGGTTCTTGCGTTGTCATGTTGTCTCCTTTTTGGCGCAATTTACCATTGACCAACCCAGCGGTCGGTTAATTCGCCGCCGCACGGGTCGCCCATGTGGCTCGCTATAGTGTGGCGGCGGCGCCCTCGGGCGCACACCCATCCAACTGTTTGCGAGGAACAAACCCCATGGCGTATGAATTCATCCAGACCCGCGTTGAAGGCGACAAGGTCGGCATCATCACCCTCAACCGCCCCAAGCAGCTGAACGCGCTGAATGGCGAGCTGATGCGCGAGCTGGGCCAGGCGCTGAAAGCGTTTGACGCCGACGAAGCCATCGGCTGCATGATCGTCACCGGCAGCGAAAAAGCCTTTGCCGCCGGCGCCGACATTGGCGCCATGGCCAGCTACAGCTTTGCCGACGTGTACCGCGACGACTACATCACGCGCGACTGGGAAACCATCCGCACCATCCGCAAGCCCGTGATTGCCGCCGTCAGCGGCTTTGCCCTGGGCGGCGGCTGCGAACTGGCGATGATGTGCGACTTCATCATCGCCGCCGACAACGCCAAGTTTGGCCAGCCCGAGATCAAGCTGGGCGTGATCCCCGGCGCCGGCGGCACGCAGCGCCTGCCCCGCGCCGTGGGCAAATCCAAGGCCATGGACATGGCGCTGACGGCCCGCATGATGGACGCCGCCGAGGCCGAGCGCGCAGGCCTGGTCAGCCGCGTGGTGCCGCTGGACAAGCTGATGGACGAAGCGCTGGGCGCCGCGCTGATCATCAGCGGCTTTGGCCGCCTGGCCGTGATGGCCGCCAAGGAATGCGTCAACCGTTCCTACGAAGGCACTCTGGCCGACGGTGTGATGTTCGAACGCCGCCTGTTCCATTCGCTGTTCGCCACCGAAGACCAGAAGGAAGGCATGGACGCCTTCGTCAACAAGCGCGCGGCGGCGTTCAAGAACCGGTGATCTGATTCACGGTTTTCAAGCCAAATAGGCTGCTAGCGCCCTAGATACGGGAGCTAGCAGCTATTTTTTTGATAGTAATCAGCAACACTGAAGGCATCGCAACCAGCCATCGCGCGAAGGCCTGGCAGCACCTTCGCTGATCGTGCGCAGCCCCGGCCCTGCATCGCAGGTCGACATGCGTTGGCGGGCCCGAGCGCGTTACCAGCAGTTTCATCTTGCGGCCTGGGGTTTGACCCCGTTGCACGCCGCGCAACGATTCATGCAGCTCCCGTACCGCTTTTTCAGGAGCCTGCATGTCCCCCCAACCCACCGTTGCCCGCGCCCACCGCGCAGCCGCCCGCGGCGTCATCGCACTGACCGTGCTGTCGCTGCTGGCGCCGTCCGCCTGGGCCGCCAGGCCCGATAGCGATGCGCCGCGCTTTGCGCCCGCCGTCTGGCCCAGCGCCACGCCCAAGGACGCCTTTCTGCGCGATCGCGCTTTCTTGCACCTGAAGCGCGGTCCGAACGACGCGCAGGCACCGCAGTTTCGCGCCCCGTCGGCCGACAGCTGCCGGCGCCCGGCCCGCACGCACGAGGAGCCGGGCGTCGACCCGCTTCCCACCCCCACGCGCGGCACCATCGCCATGTCCCGTTCCGCTGCCGTGGCCGAATCGCCCGCCTTTGCCACGCCCGCCGCGCCCGCCACGCCGGCAGCAGCGGCCACGGACGCCATCGCCGAGCGACACGCCGAATCCAGTGCCATCGCCCGTTCTGGTGGTGCACCTGCCGCCATGCCTGCGCCGCCCGTGTCGCCCGTGTCGCCGCCCGCATCGGACAAAGCAGAGATCGCCATTGCCCCCGGGGCGCCGCGCGCAAATGCCGCCCCCGTCACCGCCGGCATGGTGGACGACAACGCGCGTTTCACCGACTACCTGGCCTACCGCGGCCGCACCCAGGTGGAACACCGCACGGTGGACGTGCGCGAACGCGTGCTGCTGCAGGTGCGCGATCCGCAAGGCCGCGCCGTGCCCGACGCCGAAGTGATGGTGCGGGCCGCCAGCGGCGCCGCCATGTGGGCCCGCACCGACACCGCCGGCCGCGCCTGGATCTCGCCGCGCGCGTTCAACCCGCAGGCGGATCGCTTTTACGAAGCCACCGTGCGCCAGGGCAAGGCCCAGTCCACCGCCGTGTTCCAGATCGGCCAGAGGAGCGCGGTCGATGTCACGTTGGACGCCGCAGCCCCCGCGCAACGCGCCCGGCTGGACCTGGTCTTTCTGATCGACGCCACCGGGTCGATGGCCGACGAGATCGCCAAACTGAAAGCCACGCTGCGCACCATCGCCGACGATGTGGCCGCCCTGCCCAGCCGCCCCGACACCTGCTTCAGCCTGGTTGCCTACCGCGACATCACCGACGCATTTCTGCTGCGCAGCCACGACTTCACCAACGATCTGGGCACCTTTCAGACCGTGCTGGATCAGTTGCAAGCGGACGGCGGCGGCGACGAACCCGAAGCCATGAACGAAGCCCTGTTTGAAGCCGTGCACGCCCTCAGCTGGCGCGGCAGCGGCGCCACGCGCCTGATGGTGCTGCTGGCCGACGCGCCACCGCACCTGGACTACGCCGGCCCGCAGTACGACGCGACCATGAAGGCCGCCTTGGGCAAGGGCATCAAGGTGTTCAGCGTGGGCGCCAGCGGCCTGAGCCAGCAGGGCGAATTCATCCAGCGCCAGATCGCGCAGTACACCGGCGGGCGATTCGTCTTCCTGACCTACCGCCAGGCCAGCAACCCCGCCAGCGGCCCCGGGCGCGAGACCGTGCACGACGTCAGCAACTACTCCGTCGAAACGCTGGATCGCTTGGTCGTGCGCCTGGTCAGCGATGAACTGGCGCAGCTGCCACAGCCCAAGCGCTGAGCCGCGCGCCGATACGGCCAGGCGGTGCTGAAACCTGTCTATAATGCGCGGTTTCCGGTGGTATAGCTCAGTCGGTTAGAGCGTGGGATTCATAACCCCAAGGTCGGTGGTTCGATTCCACCTACCACCACCAAACATCCTTCCGTGCAAAGCGCGCGGAAGTCTAAAAAGCCCTAAGGATCAACGCCTTAGGGCTTTTTTTATTGACTTGCCTGCGCGGGGCGGTGCGCTTGGCCTATCGCCCACAGCACACGTTCGGCCGTGGCGGGCGCGTCCATCTGCACCGTGACCGGTTCGGCGCCGCCGCGGTCGGCGCGCGCGGCGGCAATGGCGTTGCGCAGCGCTTCCCACACGCTGATGGCCAGCATGAAGGGCGGCTCGCCCACGGCCTTGCTGCGGAACACGGTGTCTTCGGGGTTGGCTTCGGGCCACAGGTGCACGTTCAGCCGCGCGGGCACGTCGGCGGCGGTGGGAATTTTGTAGGTGCTGGGCGCCTTGGTGGTCAGCTGGCCCTTGTCGTTCCACACCAATTCTTCGGTGGTCAGCCAGCCCATGCCTTGCACGAAGCCGCCTTCGATCTGGCCGATGTCGATGGCCGGGTTGATGCTGCGGCCCACGTCGTGCAGGATGTCGACGGCCAGCACGCGGTATTCGCCGGTCAGCGTGTCGATGGCGACTTCGCTGCAGGCCGCGCCGTAGGCAAAGTAGAAGAACGGGCGCCCGGTCAGGGTCTGTTTGTCATAGTGGATCTTGGGCGTGCGGTAAAAGCCGTCGCTCCACAGCTGGATGCGGTTGCCGTACGCCTGCTGCACCACGGCGGCAAAGTCGCGTTCGGACTTGGGGGTGATGACCTTGCCGCGACGGAATTCCACCGCGCCCGCGCCGCAGCCGTCCAGCCCGCAGACGAAGGCGGCCAGGTTGTCGCGCACGGTGCGCGCCGCGGCTTGGGCGGCCTTGCCGTTCAAGTCGGTGCCGCTGGACGCGGCGGTGGCGCTGGCGTTGGGCACCTTGTCGGTGTTGCTGCCGGTGACCAGCACGGTGGCCAGCGGCACACCCAGTTCATCGGCCACGATCTGCGCCACCTTGGTGTTCAGGCCCTGCCCCATCTCGGTGCCGCCGTGGTTCACCTGCACGCTGCCGTCGGTGTAGACGTGCACCAGCGCGCCGGCCTGGTTGAATTGCGTGGCGGTGAAGCTGATGCCGAATTTGACCGGCGTGATGGCCAGGCCGCGTTTCAGGTGCGTGTGTGCCTGGTTCCAAGCCAAAATGGCCGCTTGCCTTTGCTGATACTTCGCAAGCAGCTCCAGTTTTGGTAGCAATTCGTGCAGGATGTTGTCTTCCACCCGCATCTGGTAGGGCGTGGTGTCGCGGGTGGTGGCGCCGCGCGGGCCGTACAGGTTGGCGGTGCGCACGGCCAGCGCGTCCAGCCCCAGCGCGCGGGCGATGTCGCCCAGGATCGTCTCGATGGCGATCACGCCCTGCGGCCCGCCAAAGCCGCGAAACGCGGTGTGGCTTTGAATGTGGGTCTTGCAGCGGTAGCTGCGGATCAGCACGTCTTGCAGAAAGTACGCGTTGTCGACGTGGAACACCGCGCGGTCGGCCACCGGGCCGCTCAGGTCGGCCGACCAGCCGCAGTTGGCCATCATGTCGATCGCCAGGCCCTGGATGCGGCCCGCGTCGTCAAAGCCCACCTCGTAGTCGTAGGCAAACGGGTGGCGCTTGCCGGTGATCAGAAAGTCGTCGTCGCGATCCAGCCGCAGCTTGACCGGCGCGCCCACCTTGCGCGCGGCCAGCGCGGCCCACACGGCAAGGTGGCCGGCCTGGGTTTCCTTGCCGCCAAAGCCGCCGCCCATGCGCCGGCATTCCACCCGCACCGCGTGGTTGGCAATGCCCAGCGCATGCGCCACCCAGTGCTGCACCTCGCCCGGGTGCTGCGTGCTGCTGACGATCTGCCACTGGCCCTGCTCTTGCGGCTGCGCCAGCGCAACCTGGCCTTCCAGATAGAAGTGTTCTTGCCCGCCCACGGCAAAGCGCCCCTTCAGCCGGTGCGGTGCGGCGGCCAGCGCGGCGCCGGCATCGCCGCGTGCCACGGTGACCGGCGGCAGCACAAAGCTTTGCGCGGCCATGGCTTCGTCGATGGTCAGCACGGCGGGCAGCGGCGCAATGTCCAGCTGCACGGCACGCGCTGCGTGGCGCGCCGCCATCACGCTGTCGGCCACCACCAGGCCGATCACCTGGCCGACGTGCTGCACCGTGCCTTGTGCAAAGACGGGTTCGTCGTGCACAAAGGTGGCCAGCAGCGGATCGCCCGGGATGTCGGCCGCCAGCACCACGGCGCGCACGCCGGGCAGGGCCAGCGCGGCGCTGGGGTCCACGCCGTTCAGCGTGCCGTGCGCCACGGGCGACAGGATGGGTGCGGCGTGCAGCGTGCCGCGCGCCTCGGGCAGGTCGTCGACATAGGGCGCGGCGCCCTGCACCTGGGCGTGCGCGCTTTCGTGCGGGTGCGAAGTGCCGCAGGCCGCCGCCAACGCATCGGCCGGCGCACGGCCAGGCACGGGCGTCGGGGGCGAATGCGGCGGCGTTGGCGTGCCAGCGCCCAGAGCCGGTGGGCGTTGGTTCACGGCAGGTGCTCGGGGTCCTGGATCGGCGGCGCGTCGCCCGGTTCGCGGCGCGGCAGCGGGGGCGAACCCGGGTCTTCCACCGGTGGCGGCGGGGCAAACGGGTCTGGGTCTTGCACCGGCGGTTCTTGCCCAGGCAGCGGAATCGGGCTGGCGGAGCGCCACATGGCCATCGTGTTCATGTTCATTCTTGGGGCTGCAGATCGGCCAGCGCGGGCGCGTGCGGTGTGGCACTGGCCAGCCAGCCGCGGCGCAGCAGGTTGCCCAGCAACGCGCGCCGGTAGTCGGCCGATGCGCGCATGTCGCTGAGGGGTTGGAATTCGGCCATCAAAGCCTGCGCTGCTTGCTCAAAAGTGGCTTCAGCGCATGGCTGGCGGGCGCAGGCAGCTTCTGTTTTAATAGCGCGCGCCGGCACCGCGGCCACGCCGCCCACGCCGATGCGGGCGCTGGCGATCTGGCCACCCTGCACCTGCAGCGCCACCGCCAGGCACACGGCAGAGATGTCGTCCTCTTGCCGCTTGCTGACCTTGTCGGCGCGCAGCCATTCGTGCGGAGTGGGGTGCGGCACGGTGATGGCCAGCAGCACTTCGTCCGGCGCCAGCGCGGTTTGTTTGTACGCCAGGTAGAAGTCTTCGATGGGCAG